>JALFAW010000114.1 GCA_022773305.1 Spirochaetia bacterium | reverse complement strand
AGATGACTGGAATCTCATTGATTTGGGTGCAATAGTGATTCACTTAATGTCAGAGCAAGCAAGACAATTTTATGATTTGTAAAAACTCTGGCACAATGGAAAGATTATAGATATTAATCAATAAAAAAAAGTATGGTGGATAATAAAATTTGTTTTATCCACCATACTTTTTGATTGAGGGGGTAGTACAACCCCTCAAAACGGCGAAGTCAAGTTTTTAAGCGTTAGCGTGCCTTGACTCGACGTATTTACTTAAAGTGAATTATTCTTCTTCATCAAAACTACTTTTGTAATTTCTGTAGCCGTCTTCATCTTCTTGATCATCATAAGGTTCATCATAATCTTCATCTTTGAAAACATCATCAAAATAAAGTTCAGCTTCATCATCAAATTTATCTAACTGCTGATCATCATCTTCGTAATCATTAAAATCATCATCAAATTTGTCGTCATCATATTCATCAAAATTGTCATCAAACGAAAAATTCATTGTTAAATCATCAAAATCAGAATTTGCAGACATATAAACCTCAGAATTATTTGGCTTGAAAAAAGTTTATTTATGTTTATAGAATCAATTTCGAGTTTTTGATTTTAAGCCGTGGCAAGGATTGTAAAGGCTTGCGTAGTTAATTCCCAAGCGCTATGAAGAAAATTAGATAGCACGAAATGCGTACGAACCCTGAAATCCTGTTTTTTATGTTGCTAACTTTTATTTACCGAGCATAGATTAGGTAAGTTGTAGCAAGCAAAGAAACGTCCAAAATATAAAAAAAAACTCGATGTTTAATCTTATAAAGCCTATTTAATTTAAATCACAGTTTTATTAATGTCAATCACTTTTTAAAAAATATTTTGACATTCTACAAAAACGATGTATAATTTATTATGTGCTTTTGTAAAAAAAACTATACGGCGTATGCTAAAGTGAATTTTGGTTTAAATGTTTTGCCCAAAATAGGGGGAGAACAAAAAAACGAATATCATAATTTAGAAAGCATATTTCAGACGGTTGATTTGTATGATGTTTTAACTGTAGAAAAAAATGATTCTACTTTTTGTACGGTAATTTGCAATGATATGGAATTACCAGAAAAAAACACATTGACAAATGCTTATGATGCTTTTTTTGAAATTACTGGATTAAAAAAAGTTGGAATTTGTGTTGAACTAAAAAAAGGAATTCCCAGTGGTGGAGGACTTGGAGGAGGTTCTTCTGATGCTGCAGCTTTGGTAAGAGCTTTACAGGAAATTTGTGACATAAAATTGAATCGAAATCAGCTGGATTTTATTGCATCAAAAACTGGAAGCGATGTTTTTTTCTTTATGAATTGTGATGAACAGGGAAAGGGGTGTGCTTTAGTTTGGGGGCGTGGTGAAAATGTCAAAAAAATTTCTCCTAGAAAAGATTTGTTTTTAGTTTTGATTTTCCCACAGCAAAATTCTTCCACAAAGGAAGCTTATGCGTTGTTAGATGAAGCTTATAAAAGAGGTGAAAAACTTGAGTCACCATCTTTTGATGATTTTGAGAATATTTATAATCGTTCAGTGGAGGACTGGACTTTTATCAATAGTTTTACGCCGGTGATTTCGAATTCCTGTGAGAAAATTCGGCTGGCACTAAAGGATTTACAAAAGGTAGGATGTTGTTACTCTGAAATGTCGGGTTCAGGTTCAACTGTTTATGGGGTGTTTACTTTGAGGCAGCAAGCGATTTCCGCTAGTAATCTGCTTGGTGAAGCTTGGAAATGTAAACTGGTACAGACTGTGTAGTCTGTGAAGGAAATTTTGCGGAGGTGAAATATGCAAATAACCGAATTAAGACTTAGAAAAGTAGAAAACGAAGGTAAATTGAAAGCTTATGTTACAGTTACTTTTGATAACTGCTTTGTTGTTCACAATGTGAAAATTATTGAAGGAAAAACAGGACTTTTTATTGCCATGCCTAGCAGAAAAACTGCAAATGGTGAATATAAAGATGTAGCTCATCCAATTAGTCCTGATTTTAGAAATGAATTACAGGATAAAATTCTTGCTGAGTATAATGCAGGAAATTTTGTTGAAAGTACTTCACAAGATGATTAATTTGTGATATAGTTAAATTCATCTTTGGGCCGTCGTCAAGCGGTAAGACACGGGCTTTTGGTGCCCGCATTCCACAGGTTCGAATCCTGTCGGCCCAGAAAAGGTAGTCATTTTCATGTGACTGCCTTTTTTTATTTTAAATTAATTGGCGTGAGGAAAATATGAACAATATCAAG
>JALFAW010000109.1 GCA_022773305.1 Spirochaetia bacterium | reverse complement strand
GGTGGCTTTTTGCTTCGCAAAAAACAGGCTATCCGGGGTTCCGCTATCGCTCCAGCCGCTTCCCTCGCTTCGCTCAGTCCAGTGGCCACCTTTGGTGCCCCTACTATCCTTGCCACGAGAGAAACTCGAAATTGAACCTATTTATAAATTTTTAATGAGGGAAAAAATGTCCTGCGGAATCGATGAATACAAACGAATCAAAGCCATAGATGATGTTTTTAGGCTAGGCTACAAGTTTACTGTAAGAGAGCTTTCTATTCATTTGAAGCTTAAAAACCTTCATGACCCCGCTAACGCCTTCTCCTGCGGTGTTAGCGAAAAGGTTTTGTACAAGGTCCTCACAGCTATGAAGAACGAACTCCACGTTCCTCTAACCAAGGACATGCAAAACCGGTATTACTACGAGATATAATATTGTGCTTTTTCATTCCCAAAGTAAGGGAATGGGTTGAGAATTAAAGCGTTATTTATCTACAACCTTTGTTACTTTGACACAGAAGTTTTCATCGGGAATTACAATTTCGCCATAACCAATAATTTTGTTGTTTTTGATAATTTTTACTGGTTCTAAAATATCTTCATTTAATGGAACAATGCAGCCTTCTCCAAATTCAATGTTATCAACAGTTTTGCTACATCCGAAAATAACCCTGGTATTTAAGAAATCATCAAATTTCTTTTCTTCCAGGTCAGATATGTTTGATAATATGCGGGCAGCTTTGTACTCACCGTCAATAACTGTGCCTTCAGCTTCTCCGACAAATCTTTCATCTTTAAGGACGTCGAGTACTTCCCCTCCAAGCTTATTTGTTTCGTAAATCAAGTTTTCTTTTAGGCTCTCTTCATCATCAAGATGAAAGCGGCCCATTTCTACAATGGTGTTCGGAGTAGGGGTTGCGAGAGGAATAAAGGAAGCATCATTTATTATATTAAAGAACGAAGTTTCATTCAGAGAATTTATGCAATCTGGATTTAAGAACAGATTTATATTACCTTCAGTCTGGTCTATCTTAATATAAAAAGTGGCAACTACACCCATATCATCCTGGATTGGAATATCACGAATAAAAAAATCACTAATGAATTTCTGATTTGCAAAATCTGGAAGACTTTTTCCTGCTTTCTTTGAAAAATAAGTTTGAAGGATTTTCCCAAATGGTTTGAAAAGGTATCCCATAAAAAGTCTCGCTTCAAGTCCATTAAGCTTTTGGTTTTTACCTGGTGCTTTACCAAGTATACCTTGAAAAAAAACATCAGCGGCTATTTGAAAAGCTCCGGAACCACCCATCCAATCAAAGGTGCAGAGTGGAGATGGAGGTGGTAAGGCCCTGAAAAATTCTTCAAAAGGAAATTGGTCACATCCAGCAAGGTGAATCTGTGCTGTAATATCATATTGAGATTCTAAGAACTGTTGGAATTTCCTGATAAAATCATCAAAAGCATTTGAAAGCCCTCTTAAGCGAGAATGTAAGAACTTATCAGGATGCTTAAAGTCAAAAGGTCTTATTTTTCTGGCGGATGATGATAACGGTGTTTTTGGTTTAAGTGCTTCTGCTTCTTCATCTCCAGCAGCGATTGCGTCAAGAAGCTGGTCTATTTCATCTTGACTAAGTGGTCCACTCATAATTTATCCCCCTTATAATATTCAGTCCAATAATATAAGGGGGATAAAGCTAAACGTAAAAAATAAACATAATGCTCCTAAGTTCTTTCAGTTTTGCCTTCAAAGTTCTTTTCATTAGATTGCGGATTTCTGTTGGTTCTGTCCCAAACTTACAGTTTTGCCTTCAAAGTTCTTTTCATTAGATTTCATTATCGATAGTACTTCCTTAATTTTTTTACCAAGAACTTCAATCGTTAAATTTTGTTCTTTGATTGGAATTTTGATGTATTTAAAATCTGCAAACTTTTTCAACTCTAATTCTTTTTCATCAGGATAATCAAAGTGTTCTTTGTTATCTTGTTTTATTTGTTTGTAGATACTTTTTAACCAATAGAAGATTTTTGGATATTGATTTTTTTCGGGATCCTTATCAGTTGTTCCTTCTTCAGTTTTCCATTTGTATTGTTTTTTATTTGTAATATATACCGCAATTCTAAATTGTTTAGCTTGAATTTCTATGCCGAATCTGGCTTCTGAATATTGTTCAAAATCATACATGAAATTTAGCATACCCATTCCATTTGAGTAGCCAACATCTGTAATTAATCCTTCTTTTATTTCTCTAAGGAGATCATTTCTTATAATGGACATTACAGCACTAAACCAAAGCTTCTCATAAAAATCATGAATACGAATACTTTTTAATTGTTTAACAGTTTTTTCAAAATCATATATTTTTGTGTTTTCATTTACAGCTACAGCGTCTTCGCTTAATTTAAGCATTAAATCTGTAAATTCATAATACTTCTCCAAAATAGGTTCATAGTTCGTGTTCATGTTTTTATGGATTACCTCGTTGACTTTTTCATAGGTAACGAGATTCCAAAGAACAGTTATTTGAGAACCTGTTTCTTTATTATCATGAGAATATGTGTTTGAATCTTGAGCAAATAATTCTTTTGCTTTTTCAGGTGCAAGAAGATAACAGGTAGTATTCTCACTGTTTAATTGAATCTTTTTTCCAGCTATTTTTCCAAGGTCTATGAATTTTCCATTTTGCCATTGTTTTGTTTTTTTGTTTATCTTCCATCCACAAACGTTCAAATAATAGCGGTCAAGTTGGCTAGCATCGGGGATAGCCTTGAATTTATTTTCAATAACTACAAATTTACAATTATTTATAAAGCCTTCAACAGGTGATTGTTTATTATTCTTATTGCTATCATTTTCAAAGTGGTTCTTCTTTTCATCGTCTTCATCTTCAATAACAGCGATTATTGAATCTCGCATTGATTCAGTATCTTGTTTTTTGTCTTCCGATAAGTAATAGACTATAAGCAAATCAAAATCATTTTTTTCTCTAAAAACAGTAAGAACTCTATATTTCTCTTCAGCTTTCTCATCTGCTTTCAAACCTTTTGGTGGGAATAGTTTTGTAAGAGCTTTAGCTGTTGATGTAGCTTCATCATTATCATCAGTTTCTAAAAGCAGCCAAGCCAGAACGTTACTATGAAAAATCTCTTTGCCGCTAAGCGACATATTAAATACTGGATTCCTTTTTAATTTTTTTTTCAACTCATCAATATTGATGCTCATTATATCCTCCTCTTTCCAACTTATCATATTTTGGTAATTAATTCTAGAGTTACTGTTAGCCCCAAAATTGATGAGAATTTGGCAGTATTTTATTTAAAATCAAAAAAAATCAACTTTTTTCCCGAATTTTTGAAGATTTGGTCTAAAAAATGTATATTCTATATATAAGGAATTTGTTCTTATAAGCTTTTTGACATTTTTAGGGAAGGTGTCTTTATGCTAAGCCCTTTGTCCAGACAAAAAATCTGAAAATTAACGAATTTAAGCAGCGATGGAATCTGTAATTGGAGCATAAGCACCAATCAATCCATTCTTGTATGCCTCGTCAGGAGTTATATAATCCAGCTCCTGATGA
>JALFAW010000105.1 GCA_022773305.1 Spirochaetia bacterium | reverse complement strand
TGTTCAGAATCCATTTCTGCTCTTTTGTCATCTAAAAGTTGCTTTATTTCATTGATTTGTTGTTCAATATTGAATAATAATTGTTCCTTTTTTCTTTTTCTCGCATTGACTCCAATATATTCACTACTGTCTTTTTTTACATGGCCTTCAATCATCCCATGACGATAGTATCCATCTTTTTTTAAAACAAGTTTCCCACCATCATTTGTTATATTAGATAGTATGTTTTTTACAGATTGCTTTACTTCATCTGGAAGATTTTCTTCGATTGTAAGATCATGAAAAACATTTATTCCAAAACTATCTTCATAAATCAAAGCATCTAACAATTGTGGAAATTCATTTTGAATACGAAGATAATCATGTTTAGATACAACTAAAGCATCTAATAAACCAGCTTTATGTAATTGTTGTTCCAAAATAGCCTGTTCACTCTCAGACAATGAATCGGAAAATTCTACTGTCTGATAAAAAGGAAATGCATGTATTTCTGCTTGTTTCAATTTTTCTCTAGAAGCAATCGCATCTTCATCACGAATAGGTTCCACTTCTTTTTGGCTTTCAACTTTACGATATTCTTCTTTCTTTTGATTATATTCAGAAAACAATTGTTTTTCTTGTGCCTTCAATTGTGCAAAATAATATTTTTTCTTTTCTTGCTTGTTAGAGTAATCATTATATAAAATTTCTATCAATTTTGTTGCATCTGATGGTACTTCATATTCTTCAATTACTTTTGAAGCTGACTTCATTGTGATATCGTCCAAATGCCAGAAACGATTTTCTGACAATTTGGAGATATCTAGCAATAATGCATCTTGCACCTTTTCTTTATCATTAGTGAATTGTTCAATTTGAAATTCTGTATCTTCATATAGTTTTCTGTTTTGATCATTTTCTTCTTTATCTGATGCATATTTTTTCTCTAAATCATTTGATTTTCTCAATAAATTTTGACCTTGCTTAACACTGTTTTTTAATGTATCCAACTTTGAAAAATATAGTTGATCATCAAATGTTTGATTTGTTGAAAGTTGTTCTTTTAAAGATACGTGAAAATCATCTTTGATTTCATCATGTAATTCTTCCAGACAGCTGATAGTGTCATTCATTTGTTTCTGAGAATATTCTTCAAGATTTTTGTATCTTTTTATTTCAGTTTCTGCTTCAAAAACTGAATCATTTTTCTGTTGAATTTGTTTATTTTTATTCTCTGTGTTTTCAGTGTATTCTTCCAATTCTTTTTTTGTATTTTGATATTTTATATCAAGATTTTCAATTTCTGGATCAATACATTGCTCAATTTGCTTTTGAACAAAATCTTCTTCTATTTTTAAATCTTCTAATTCTTTTTTCTTTTCTAATTGATCTTTTTTCCACTGTTCCACTTCATGCAGAATATCATCATAGTCTTTTTCACTAGTTTTTGCTATTTTTAACGCTTCCAAATAATTATGTGCTTTTTTGGAAATCATATAACGATTGTAGTGATCATATTCTTTCATA
Source organism: Spirochaetia bacterium (assembly GCA_022773305.1). Lineage (GTDB taxonomy): Bacteria > Spirochaetota > Spirochaetia > Treponematales > Treponemataceae > Treponema_D. The sequence continues at coordinate 5,108 of JALFAW010000105.1, read as the reverse complement.
ATCGTATTTGCATCTGCATACGCTCTCTTCAACGCTTCTAATTGCTCTTGTATGTAATCCATCTTTTCCATTGCATCAACCATAGGACGAAGATCATCATCACTCAATACTTGTAACGATTCATTCAAGATTTCATACATTCTAGTTGGCTTGAATGTATTTGATAATTTCGGAGCTCTTACCTTGATCAATAATTTTATATATTGATCATATTGTTCAATTCTGTCAAAGCCGAATAAATACTCGTTTACAAAAGATTTATATTCTTTTGGAGAAGTAGTAAATGGAGTATCTTCAGATAATGCCTTTTTCATTTCTTGTTTTGACAAAGGAATTACAATGTTATCCCCAGATTCTCTATATAATTTCAAATCTTTTCCTATTCTTCTTCCATCCAGTAATACAAATCCCCAAAATGTCATTGGACGACCTTTATGCGCATTTTGTCCAATTGCAATCGTTCTATATTCATTTCCTTTTTTAAACTCTAAATATAAATAGCCTGTAGATTCTTCTTTTTCATTATCTCCCAAAAAATAATAATCCATCGTTCTGCTTCCCGTACCAAATGGATCCAAACGTGAAGGAGAGCGATCACCATCTAAAATAAATGGAATAAAACTTTGTGTTGTGATTGATTTACCAGAACCATTTTGACCTCTTAAAAGTAGTTTTCCATCTTCTAATTCAAAATCTTCGTCCACATATAGCCAAAAATTCACAAACCCAATTCGATTCATTTTCCATCTTTCACTCATGTATTTTTTCCTCCACGTCTTTTGTATAGTTACCACCAGTCAGCACACATGCTGGATATATAACAATTTCTTCATCATTTTCATCAATCATCATCCATTTCTTCATATATTCTTTAACAATCGAAACAAATTTTTCATTTTGGATTTCTCTATACTCTTTTGTCCAAAGTTCCTGGTATTCCATCTTCACTTTTAAAAGGATATCTTGAAATCTCTCTTTAGAAATAATGATTGTTTCATCTTCATTCAAACTCATCTTTCTTTTATCCATAGCTGCTTCATGAATCCATTGAGAAACCAGTAATACGATTTCACTAATCATATTTGTTCTTGGATGAAAATCGCCAACTGGTTGCGCATCCACATAAACAATAGATGCATTATGAGAATTTACTAATAAAGAAGCTTTTAAATAGTGCATAACTTCTCTTTGAATAAATTGCCTTTTTGATTTAACATACATAGCTTCTTTTCCATTATCATCATTCCAGTACATTGCAGGTGATGTAATCAAATCTTGAAATACAGTTTGTGAAGTTTTCTCAATTTTTTGGTCATTGTTATTTTCGTTTTCAAAATCTTTCCAATCATTCATATTTTTTATTGATGATGAAAAATTAGTAGCAAAATACCTTGATACTCCTGTATTTTCATACAGAACCTCACTACTAGCTTCATTTGAATAATTGCTTACATTTCCTTCATAGTTCTTCAACATATACATTTTTTCAGCATATTGAAGAACACGTACCAATGATTTTCTTTGATTGTATACGGTCCAATCTACTTCCATATATTCTTTCATCACCATTTCAATATAGTGGATTAATTCCGATAGCAAAAATTGGCTGCTCTCTTCTTTATCTTCTAAAAACATTAATAGTGCACATAAAAAGCAATAATCTCGCACTTCTGTAAACTCTTGAATTCCCATAAATGCTTTTGCATGTGCTGGACATTTTTCTATTTTTATCAATTGTTCTGTATGAATTAATTTCCAGCCAAGTACTTCTTGAATAAATTTAAGTGTATTCTTGTCAGATAACTCTTTTTTCACTTGATAATACTGCTCTTTGTTTTCATTTCTGATAATCCAATATTGTCCAAGTAACATTTCTAATCCGTTCATTTTTCAAACTCCAATATATATCTTGGCATCGTAATATCGCCATCTTCACAATGTAAAACACAATTTCCTTTTTCTCTTCTTAAAATATATTTTTCACCAAATTCTGTACTGCCAGTTTTTGAAGTATTCATATTAGCAAGTGAAATCCATTGTAGAATTGAAATTCTTAAATCAGGAGAAATAACATCATGAATTTCTTCAATACACAATCGATTATTCTTAATATACTGATATACTTGACTTTTCTTTTTATTTGCTGCTTCTTCATACTCTTGAAGAGCTATTATTTTATCCATTGTTCGACGCACCACACCTTGTCTTTGCCTTTTTTCACGATAATTTCTTGAATGAGATTGCAATTGAACAACATCACATTCTTGTATATACGCACTTTTTTTGATATCTTCTGTATCAATAGATTGATACATTCTAAAATGTTCAACATTTTGAATTCCGAACACATGTGCAGATAAACAATGTGCATCATTAATGTTGCTACAATTTCCAAACATTTGGATAAATTGTTTATAATCATCTTTTCTACTCACTCCATAGTTAGATAATTGCACAATCATATTTGCATTTTCAATGACAGATCGAATAATTTCATTTGTTATATCTAATATTCTTTCACACTCAGCTTTATGTCCATCAATCGCAATAAACCATTTTTCAAATGATATCCATTTCTTTTGAATGGATTCTTTCAATAATTCTTCATTTTGAACTTTATTTCCTAGATGGGGAATAGCCATTTCACTCTTTACAATTTTATTCATTAAACTTGTTTCAAATAAAATTTGTATCGTCGAAATTTGACTTTTAATTCTCTTAGATTTTAATTGCATCTGTCTGATAAAAGTCTGAAGATATTGAATCAATTTATCTTTATGCAAAATAAATTCAACAGATTTCATCAATGTCATTGTATCTGCAGAATAAAATTCCCTTAAATAACTTTTATAATTTAAATCCAGGTTTTTAAAATCATCTTGTAATAAATGCCACCATTCATTAATTTCTTGTAATGAAAGTGAATTAACTTTTTCTGCATTTTTCAATGCATCTTCAATTCTCTGGAAATATCCAGTAGATAAGCTACTCGTTTCAATTTCAAGATTTTCCAGACGAATTGTCATTCTTTCCACTTCAATCGCTCTTTCACTCATAGAATAGCGATATTGTCTATTTTTATATTCTGCAATTGTATGGACAGTTCCAGGATCTTGGATTGCAATTAAATTACCCCATGTTACTAATTGATCTAAATCTTGCCTCATATCTTCCAAACTATAATCTTGAAATTCTGAATCCTCTTTTAATTTCTGAAATATTTCTTCTTTATATAAATGATTATTCATTTGTTCACTTTCAAGAAACATAACGCGCATAATACTTCTATAGGTTACATAATTAGGTGCGGTTAAATAGGAAGATTCTAATACTTGATTTTGATAAATTGCCATTTTATTTCCCCACGATTTCATCATTATAAATGATATGAAAATCTTTTTTTCTTGACACTATTATCGCACAAATCCAAAGATTTTAATGTTCGTTTTTTTAGACAGTAAAAACCTTTTCATAAAAAAAGCTACTCACTATCTCATTCAGTAAGTAGCTTCATTTTGAATATAATACATCATTTTTAGAAAGAAGATAGACGCAATACTGATTCATACTTATTCCTTCTCTTTGAGAATGTTCTGCAAGCGATTTATGAAGACTTTTTGGAATTCTCAATTTAAATTGCCCTGAATAATCATCTAAAGAATCTGGTTCATTTATCTCAATACCTTCTTCTATTGCAGCTTCAAGCCATACTTCCTTTGCATCAATTGCATTTGCCACTGCACTTTCAATTGTCTCGCCACAACTAATGCATCCAGGCAAATCAGGATAGGTAACAACAAAACCGCCTTCATCCTTATCTTCAACAATTTCCATACGATAAGCTTTTTTCATATAATCATCTATCGTTTTCATGTTTCATTTCCTCACTTTCTACAACTTGTCGCACCATTTCAACATATACTTTTTTTATTGGTTCATGTTTTGGAATTGTAATAGGCATACATCCTTTCTTTCTGAATGTATAATGACTGTTTCCATTTTTTGGTGCTCTCATTTCATATCCATAGCTTTCCAATACTCTACGCAATTCTTGAAATCGGAGATCGTTTGATAATTTCTGTATACGCATTAATATCTTTTCCCATTTCGACATCTTCAACCTCCTACCCAAATAATAAATGATACCACATATGGTGTCAATGTTTTTTATAAATTACGCTCTTTTTAAAGATTTAGTTGATATTTGCAAAAATGCCATAGTGATACTCTCCATAAGCTCTGTAAAGATCAATCGGCATTGGCAGTTTAACGATATCTCTGCATATGAATGGTATCTGTTCCATCATTGATTCCATATATGCTTCAGGTTTCCACTTTCTCATGTCCAGTGTGTATTTCAGTTTCTTCTTGAATACGATCCAGTCCAGATATCCCTGCAGATGTCTTGTACTGACTCCATGCTTCTGTCTGATCATATTCTTTGCCTCTGCATGCAGTTCATTTACTGATGATACTGTATTTCCAGTCGGTGACACATATGCACCAGATGGAATGACATCACTTTCAAATCCGTTTTCAGATACAAATGTCTGAATACTATGACTGTCATCACTGATAATCTTTGTGTGTTCAGAAAAATGCTTTCTGTACTGATTCAGTATCTGAAAGCTTTCTCTTCCAAGACCACCGATTTTAAAAAGCATCTGATCGTGTTCATCAATCGCAGCTACAATGCAGATTTTATGATGACTTGTTCCTGGTATATGATGAAAATATGGCGTTGCCTTGTGCTTTCCACGATGCTTGCTCATTCTAGGCATGTTCTCAGGCTCGGTGCCTTTCAGGTTGATACTCGTATAGGAAGGATCAAGTTCAACATCACCACTGAGAACAGCATTTTCCTGTACTTTTGAAATGGCTTTGTACAGCTTGTGACGCATATTAAAACATGTAACTATGCTCAGTTCAGTAGCAACTGTCTGCTGCTCAAGTGTAAGTCCATTCAGTTCACCAGCTATAAAAGTAGACCATGTATTAAAATTTGTTCTTGAATGTGTAAACATGGTACCTGTAGTTGCCATGAATACTGAACGGCAGTCCTTGCATCTGTATTTCTGTCTGTGCTTTGGATTGAAACCGTTCTTTAC
>JALFAW010000066.1 GCA_022773305.1 Spirochaetia bacterium | reverse complement strand
CCTTTGAAAAAAAATCAGAAGGTTTCAATTTTTGGAAGAATTCAGGCAAATTATTTTAAAAGTGGTACTGGTTCTGGCGGAAAAGTGAATGTTGATAAGGTTTGGAATATTGGTGAGGCTCTTGAAAAATCTGGCAAAGTGAGTGTGAATAAAGAGCTTGAAAATGTTTATAAAAAATGGATTGAAAAAAATCCTTTTGATGAAGGTTTGGGCTGGGGAATGGAACCGTGGGCTCAAAAAGAGATGCCTTTGTCGGAAAAAATTGTTTCTGATGCGAGTGCGGCAAGTGATGTTGCTCTGGTTATGATTGGTAGAACTGCGGGCGAGGATAAAGATAATTCATTAACAGAAGGGTCTTACCTTTTGTCTGAAGATGAAAAAAATATGCTTCGTCTTGTGCGCAGCGGTTTTGATAAAATGGTTGTGCTTTTGAATGTGGGCAATATTATTGATATGTCTTTTGTGGATGAGTTTAAACCTGATGCAGTGATGTATATCTGGCAAGGTGGAATGGTTGGTTGTCTTGGTACGGCTGATGTTTTGACTGGAACTGTGAATCCGTGTGGAAAACTGACTGACACTATTGCTTACAATATGTGTGATTATCCGAGTGATAAATGGTTTGGCGGTGAGAACGAGAATTTTTATTGTGAAGATATTTTTGTTGGATATCGTTATTTTGAAACTTTTGCAAAAGACAAGGTTCGTTATCCTTTTGGATATGGGCTTTCTTATTCTGATTTTGAGATTTTACCGAAAAAATTTGAGAATTGTTATGATTCGAAAACTGTCAGCTTGAGTGTTGAAGTTTTGAACAGGGGACAAATTGACGGAAAGGAAGTTGTGCAGGTTTATGTTAAGTGTCCAAATGGAAAGCTTGGCAAGGCGGAGCGTGTTCTTGTGGATTTTGAGAAAACTTCCGAATTGAAAAAATCTTGCAGCGAGACAATTTCGTTTGAAATTCCTTATTATAGTTTTGCTTCTTTTGATGATAGTGGAAAAGAAAAGTCATCTGAAAATGCCTGGATTTTGGAAAGTGGCGAATATGTTTTTTTTGCTGGAAGCGATGTGCGTTCTGCCTGCGAGATTGGAAGATTCTGTCTGGAAAATCTGTTGATTTTGCAGCAGTGTGAGCAGGCGTGTGCTCCTGTGCGTTCTTTTGAAAGAATGTGCCGCGATGAAAACGGAAATCTTTTTATGGAAAAAGTCCCTTTATGCACTTTGGATATGCGTGAAAAGCGAATCAAAAATTTGCCGGCTGAAATTTCCCAGGTTCATACCGAAAATTTCAAGCTTCGTGATGTTCTGGAAAAGAAAGTTTCAATGGAAGATTTTGTAGCACAGTTCACTGATGATGATTTATCTTGCATTATTCGCGGCGAGGGAATGGGAAGCAGTCTTGTAACAGCAGGTACGGCTTCTGCTTTTGGAGGTGTTTCTCCTAGACTTCGTGAGACTTTTGGAATTCCTGCTGTCTGTTGTGATGATGGTCCTTCTGGAATGAGAAATGATTGTGGGGCAAAAGCTTTTTCTCTGCCAAATGGAACTTGTCTTGCCTGCACTTTTAATAAATCTCTAGTAGAAAAATTATACAGTTTTACAGGACTTGAAATGTGTAGCTGCAAAGTGGAAAATCTTTTGGGACCTGGTATGAATATTCACCGTCATCCTTTAAATGGAAGAAATTTTGAGTATTTTTCGGAAGACCCTGTTGTAACTGGAAAAATTGGGCTTGCTATGATTAAAGGTTTGCAGAGTGCCGGTGTAACTGGAACTGTTAAACATTTTTGTGCGAATAATCAGGAAACAAGACGGCACTGGCAGGATTCTGTTGTTTCGCAGCGTGCTTTGCGTGAAATTTATCTGAAAGGGTTTGAGATTGCTGTTCGAAACGGTGCAGATTCTGTGATGACTACTTATGGCAAACTAAATGGACTTTATACTTCCAGTTCTTATGATTTGAACACTGTGATTTTACGTAAAGAATGGGGATTTAAAGGAATTGTGATGACAGACTGGTGGGCTTTTATTAATGAGATTGGTTGTGAGCCAGATAAATCAAACTTTGCAGCTATGGTTCGCGCACAAAATGATTTATATATGTGCTGTTCTGATGGAAGCAGGAACGCAGATGGCGATAATACTTTAGTTTCGTTGCAAAATGGAAAGCTTACTCGTGCAGAACTTCAGCGCGCTGCTATGAATGTTTGTAATCATGTAATGCACACTCAGGCTATGGCAAGACTTATTGGAACAAATGAAACAATTGAAATTATAAATCGTCCTGTTTCAAATGATGAAGCAAATCTTGATGATGTAATTTTTTATGTTGTTGAACATGATAAACCTTTTGAAATTGATTTATCGCAGAAAAACAGTGTTGCCGGCACAAATTATATTCTTTCTTTTGATGTACGTGATATTGGTACTTACCGGCTGACTCTTTATGGAAGTTCTGAACTTGGAGAACTTGCTCAACTTCCATGCTCGTTATTTTTTCAAGGAATTCCAACTGCAACTTTTGTGTTCAACGGTTCAAATGGAAAAACAGTTTCTATCACAAAAGATATTGCATGCCCTACAAGATTCAGCACTTTCAGGCTTTTTGTTTCTCAAAATGGATTGAAACTTGAAAAATTGAAAGTAGAATTTGTTGGTAAAGAGTATAAATCATTCTTTAATATCTAGATTATATTTTTGAGGTTGATTATGAAAAATAAACTTTCTATTCTTGTTTTTTTTGTAAGTATTTTTGTTTTTGCAGGTTGTGAAAATCAAAATGATTTGTCTGGAAACTGGCAGATTGATAGTCTTATTCAAGATGGTGTGTATCAGCAGATTGCTGTTTCTGACATTAGTTTTTTGATGGAAGATAATCAATTTTTTGTTGCCGGGAATTCTGGTGTGAATAGATTTAATGGCATTGTAAAAGTGCAGGGGAATAAAATTATCATTGAAAATCTTGCTTCTACTAGAATGATGGGAAGTGAAGAGGAGATGGAATATGAGAATTTATTTTTGCAGACTCTAACTGGAGTGTCAACTTTTAAAATAAAAGATAATAAGCTCAAAATCATAAATGCTGATAAAAAACTGGAATTGAACTTCATCAGGAAAAATTAAAACATATTTATCAGACGAAATTCTCTGAATTGTTGCCTTTTTTGTCTTTTATTATTAACTTATATATATTATGACTACAAATATTGAATTAGGTTCGGCTCCTCTTGGTAAACTGATGGTGAAACTTTCTTTACCATCTATAACTGCTTTTGTGATAAATATTCTATACAACATAGTTGATAGAATTTACATTGGACATATTCCAGGAAATTCTTCATTGCCACTTACTGGATTGGGAATCTGTCTTCCTATTATTACTTTGATTAGTGCATTTAGTGCTTTTGCAGGAAACGGAGGTGCTCCTCTTGCTTCCATTGAACTTGGAAAAGCTGAAAAAAATCCTGAATGTGCGGACAATGCAAAGAAAATTCTTGCAAATGCGTTATTTTTGTTGATTTTGTTTTCCATTTGTCTGACTTCATTTTTCATGATTTTCAAAGATACTTTGTTGATGGCTTTTGGTGCCAGTGAAGCAACTTTACCATTTGCGTCTGATTATTTGAAAATATATTTATGTGGAACGATTTTTGTTCAGCTTTCAATTGGGCTAAATCCTTTTATTACGGCTCAAGGGAAGGCAAAAACTGCGATGGTCAGCATGCTGATTGGTGCTTGTTTAAACATCATTTTGGATCCGATTTTTATTTTTGCACTTGGGCTTGGAGTAAAAGGAGCTGCTTTGGCAACAATTATAAGTCAGGCAGCAAGTGCTGTTTGGATTTTACTGTTTCTAACAAGAAAATCGACAGTTTTAAGGTTTCAGAAAGAATTTTTAAAACTAGATTTTTCTATTGTAAAAAAAATTGCTTCTTTAGGAATTTCGCCATTTATAATGCAGGCAACAGAAAGTGCTATTTTTATAGTATTCAATTCTGGTTTACAACGATATGGTGGAGATTTATATGTTGCAAGTATGACAATTATGCAAAGTCTTATGCAACTTTGTTTCTGTCCTATGCAGGGATTTACAACAGGTGTGCAGCCAATTATCAGTTATAATTTTGGTGCAAAGAATTTTGACAGAGTAAAAAGTGTTATCAGGAAAATGGTCGTTATAACTTTTTCATTTACAGTGATTGCATATTTTGTGATGATAAAATTCCCAACTGGTTTTGCAAAAATGTTTGCTAATGATGAAATGTTAATTAATCTTGTTGTCCATTTGATTCCAGTTTATTTTGGTGCTTTATGGATTTTTGGAATTCAGATGAGTGCTCAGTCAACATTCTTGGGATTAGGAAAAGCAAAAACGTCACTTTTTATAGCTTCTTTGAGAAAAATAATTCTGCTCATTCCACTGGCTCTTACATTGCCACATTTTATGGGAGTAGAAGGAATTTTCTGGGCTGAACCAATTGCGTCGTTTACATCAGCTGTAACATCAGGAATTTTACTTTTTGTTTGTTATAAAAAACTGCAAAATAAATAATAGGGAATTTGTACTAAGGAAAATACCTTAAAAAATTTGACAAAAATATTTTTTCATTTTACAATAGAATAAATATTAGATTGTTTAATTGATGATAGAAATTTTGATGAATAGAAACCAAATTAATATTTTTATACTCTAAGAGTGTTATTTAATTATTTCTTTTTATCATTTTTTTTGATTGTCAATTTTGGAGGAATTACAAATGAAAAAAATTTTGGCTATTGGATTTGCTGCAATTTTAACAGCATTTATTTTTGCTGAACCTGTAACTTCATCTTCTGGAAACAAATTAGGTTCGTTGGGAAACGTTACAATTTCCGTTGATAAAGATTATTCGAAAAAGAATCCTGCAACTTTGAAAGGTGCAACAGTTGAGGAAGTAGAATATTTGAATGAAAAGTGCGTTAAAGCAACAAAGAATAAGAATGGTGAATTGCGTCTTGCTTTTATGTTTGACGAACCAGTTCCTGCTACTGATTTGAAATATCTGCAATATTCAATTGCTGGATTTGACGGATATTCTGGACATTATAATATTGGTGTTATGTATGAAGATATGAAATCTGCAGAACATAATATGTCTTGCTATACTTCTAAATATGTTAAAAAAGATGAATGGTCTACATGGACTTTTGATTTAAAATGGGATGAAGTTTGGAATAAAAATTTCAGTCCAGATAAAAAAATTATTGGAATACAATTCTGGTCAAATATGACATCAGTTGTTTATCTAAAAGATATAGAGTTGCAAAAGTAATTTTTAATTAAAAAAAAATCATTTGCAAATTAAATTTTATGATAATAAAGGCTTCTATTTTTTTAATGGAGGCCTTTTTTTCTTAAAAAGACATTTAATTGAATTTTGAATTATGTTTATTTGTTTTTATTGAAGGGGAGAATATAATTTTTATGAAAAAAATTAAACTCTTTTTAAAATAATAACTGTCATATCATCATCGCGAGGATTGTCTCCTCTGAATTTGTGAGCCTGAACTTTAAGAATTTCAAGAATTTCTTCGATAGGCAAATCTTTATGTTCTTTTACTAATGCTTCAAGTCGTGTCCTTCCAAAAGAATTTCTGTTTTCATCGGAAAGTTCAATAATTCCATCACTAAAAGTTACAAGTATATCACCTTTCGACATTTCAAAATCTATATCCGAAAAGGAAACTTCAATTCCTTCCATGCCGATTGCACCAAAATGAACTTCTTTATCGAGTTGTTTTAAGTCTACAATTTTATCATCTTTTGCACTATATAAAACAGGATAAGGGTGACCTGCACTTGAAAGTTCCACTTTACTTGTATTTTCATCAATATCTGAAAAACGAACCATTACACCTGTCAGATAATTTTCAATATCACCTTTTGCTTTAATTATTTTATCATTTACATCTTGTAACGCAAAAGATACTTTTTGATTTTGTTCGATACTTCTTCTAAAAGCTTTATAGATAATGTTTTTTGAAAGCATAGTAATCAATGCTGCTGCCACTCCATGACCAGAAGCATCAAAAAGTGAAAAACCGTTTAAAATATTGTCCTGAATGTAAAAATCATAAAGGTCACCAGAAACTTTATCAAGTGGTTCATAAACAAGTGCAATTTCCCAGTTTTTGACCTGACCTTCTGGACGTGCAAAAAATTTTTGCTGTACGATTGAAGCCATATTTAAATCTTTTTGGGCGCGATGATTTTCATAAAGAAGTTTTTCATTTGCAAAAGTTAAATCCACAGTTCGAAGTTCAATTTGTCGTTGTAAATCTTTGTTGAATTTTTCATTCTGAACAAACACTTTTGAATATTCAAGTGAAAGCATGAAAATAAAAAATGTAACTGTTATTTCCCATCCAAAAATCATAAAAAATGGATGATTTATATTATGATTTAAAGTTCGTGCAATAAAATCAATAAAAATACAAATAATTGAAGGCAGAAATCCTATAGTGAGTGAAATAAGTTGATTTTTGTTTTTATTTTTTTTGATGTTTATTAGAATGTAAGCATTAACAAACAATAGTTGTGCAGTATAAACTATGGCCATTGGAGTAAACATACGAAGTAGAGTTACATAATCTTTAATTACAAAAGTAATAATAATTGTTGAACACAAAAGAATATTTTTTATGATAATCCAGAATTTAGGTTGCTGAATTCCAATATAGTCAAACATAAAATTCATTGTTGTATATGTGCTAAAATAAAAGCCAAAGAAAAGTGTAAATTTTGCGAACAAAGTAAAACTTAAAATCTGGTCACCATATCCTGGCCATTCGTTTCCACTAAAAAATGCAAGAAAAAAGAATGTTGAAAGACAACTTAATGCAAAATGAAGAAGATATTTTGATTTTTTTGCAAAATAAAAGAACATCAGAAAAAGAAAGGCTGCATTCAATATTCCTTCAAAAAGAAGATAAATTTTTGAACTGATAAAGTCTTTTTTATTAGCATAGTATTTAGCTCTATCGATTTTAGCAATCAAATTTCCATCGGAAATCGTTCCATTCCCTTGAGAAAAAATCTTTAAAAGGATTGTATTCTCTTCATTTTGGTTTAAAATGTTTTTTGGAATTGTGTACAAATGAGATTTATAAAGTGAAGAATAATAATGCGGTGGAAAACTACCCGTTTCTCCAATAAAAACACCATTGCACCAGGCTTTATCTGCAAAGTTTATATAAGGAAAAACCACACCAAGTTCTTCATTTTTAAGTTCTTCTGGTAGTGTAAAATTGAATTTAACCCAGACAAAAGACTGTTCATCACTTAAAATATCAAATAAATTGCAATATTTAAGTTTAAGTGGTGAAAATTCTTTGGCTGCAGCATCTTGAATTGTTTCATTTTGTGAAGATAAAGCCCACAATGCACAGTTGTCTAAAGAAAGATTTGCGAAAGTATGCTCATTTTTTTTGCAGGAAATTGAATTTATTAATAGAAGAAAAATAATAAATAATTTAAAAAATTTATTTTTCATAAATCCTCACAAATCTTTCATTGAAAACTACGTAAAGAAATATTTTTCTAGAAACTAGAATGCAGTTTGAATTGTTCGTTCAATTCTAGCTATAGATTTTTCTTCACCTAAAACAAGAATGCTACCGATTAATGGTGGCGAAACTCGGCTTCCAGTCACTGCCATACGAATTGGCATCATAAAATCACCAAGTTTAACGCCCAAAGCCTCAGCTTTTTGTTTTGCAAGATTTTCTGCACCTTCGTGATCAAGATTGAAAATTTGATGAACAAAATCTTTTGCTTCTTCCAAAACTTCTTTTGTTTTTGCTGCATCGATTTTCTTTGGAATGATTTGTTCAGCAGGAGGCACAGGTGGTTCTGTAAACATAAAACGAACCATTTCTGCTGCTTCAGTCAAAAATTTCAATCTTTCTTGAATAAGAGGCATTAGACCCAAAAGTGTTTTTTCAACATCTTCAGTAGACATATTCATAGATTTATCTACACAGTAAGGTCTGCCATCTTCCCCAAGTGCAACTCCAGAAAAATCAGGACCAACATTTGGTTTTGGTTGAGGATTTTCTGGATTAATTTCGAGGGTAGCATCTCCAGTTCCAGTGATAAATGGAAGTGTCCATTTGTAAAGTTCTTCTGCAGAAAGCTGACGGATGTAGTTTCCGTTGTAATATTCCAGTTTCTTGTAATCGAAAACAGCAGGAGCTTTATTTAAATGTTCGAGTTTAAAGTTTTTAGCAAGTTCTTCCAGTGTATAGAATTCTTTGCCTTCTTCATAAGAACAGCCGAGCATTGCAACATAATTTACAATTGCCTGTGGAAGATAGCCACGGGCTCTAAATTCATTCAAAGATGTAGAACCGTGTCTTTTTGAAAGTTTTTTTCCATCAGAACCATTTACCATAGGAAGATGGCAGAATTCAGGATGTTCCCATCCAAAAGATTTGTACATTTGAACATGCAAAGGAGTTGAAGGAATCCATTCTTGAGCACGCATTACGTGAGAAATTTTCATCATGTGGTCATCGACAATGTTTGCAAGATGATAAGTTGGAAAACCATCAGATTTGAGTAAAACCGGGTCAGGAGAAATATCTTCGTTTTTCCAAACAATGTCACCAAGAATATGGTCGTGGAATTTTGTTTCGCCTTCCATTGGAACTTTGAGACGGATAACATATGGTTTTCCAGCATCCAGATTTGCTTTTACTTCTTCTGGAGTGAGATGACGGCAGTTTCTGTCATAACCTGGTGCCATCTTGTTTTCTGTCTGAATTTTTCTGATTCTTTCAAGGCGTTCTGCATCACAAAAACAGTAATATGCTTCACCGTTTTCGATTAATTTTTGTGCATATTCTTTGTAAAGTTCAAAACGTTCAGACTGAACATAAGGACCGTAATTTCCACCTTTGGAACCACCTTCATCCCAGTCAATTCCAAGCCATTGCATTGTATCATAAAGGTTTTGAACATATTTTTCATCATAACGAGTGCGGTCAGTATCCTCGAGGCGTAGAATAAATTTTCCGCCTTGTGACCTTGCATAAAGATAATTAAATAAGGCAGTGCGCACGCCACCAATATGCTGTAAACCAGTTGGAGAAGGAGCGTAACGAACACGAACTTCTTTGATGTTTTCCATTGAAATAACCTCTTGTATATGAAAATATTTATTCTAATGAGTTGATTAATTTTATAAATATATCACAAAATGAATGGTTTATCAATGCTCGAAAATCTTCTGTAAATCTTCTAAATTTTTATCGACTTTTTGAAATGTTTTTATTTAGCCGTTTTGACTGTGAGTTTGTGATTTTAATGTCTATTAGGACAAATGTCGAGTTTTGAATTTTTTTATTTTTAGGGTGGCTTTTTGCTTCGCAAAAAACAGGCTATCCGGGGTTCCGCTATCGCTCCAGCCGCTTCCCTCGCTTCGCTCAGTCCAGTGGCCACCTTTGGTGCCCCTACTATCCTTGCCACGGTTTGTAAATCAAAT
>JALFAW010000052.1 GCA_022773305.1 Spirochaetia bacterium | reverse complement strand
GACAGTCCTTAAAGCAGGGACAGTCCTTAAAGCAGGGACAGTCCTTAAAGCAGGGACAGTCCTTAAAGCAGGGACAGTCCTTAAAGCAGGGACAGTCCTTAAAGCAGGGACAGTCCTTAAAGCAGGGACAGTCCTTGTTCCGCACAAGGTCTGTCCCTGTTATATTTAATCAAGGTCTGTCCCCCATTTTTTTTAGAAAAAAATAAACTCCCCTTCTATTCTTACATTAACTTAAAATAAGTTTTTTGCAAAATAATTATTAATATGATATACTTAAAATTAATTAGTGTGAATTCGAGTTTTTTAATTTTAAACAGTGGCATGGATTGTAAGGGCTGGCGTAGCCAGTTCCGAAGCGTAGCGAAGGAATGAAGGTAGCACGAAGTGCGTACGGAACCCTGAAAAGCCTGATTTTTGCGAAGCAAAAAGCCACCCAAAGAAAAAAAATTTAAAACTCGACATTTGTCCTAATAAGGAATTTAATCATTTTCAAAAAAAATTGATTTCATGAAAAAAATTATTTCATACTTTGAAATAATAAGTGTTATAATATATATATGGCGAAAACATTTTTTAAAAAAATCATTGTAGCGATAAATGGAAATCAGTCCTCAATTCATGCGGCTATGTATGCAATAATGATGGCTAGAGTTTATCATTTGAGTGTAAAATTTGTTTATGTTGTAGACACTGCCACTATCAAATATCTGACTATGAACCGTTTTTTGTTGTCTGAAGAAAAGATTGATTTTGAAGAAAAACTGACGATTGACGGAACTCATTATCTTGATTATGTAGAAAGACTTGCAGTTTCAAAAGGACTTGAAGTGGAAAAAGAGCTCCGAAGTGGCGGCATTTTTACCGAAATTATAAAAGCTGCAGAAGAATATGATGCTGATTTGATTTTGCTTGGCGGAACAGAAAAAGATGCAGCACGCACTGATTATCGAAAACCTGTTTTATCAAGAGATCAAAATGAAGTTCTTGCAAACTCAAAATGTCCTGTTTTGATTGTGCAAAAAGAAGGAATAGAAGCTGAGTTTAAAATTTTTTAGCAAACTTTACAGTCAAAACTATTTTTTTACAGAATTGAGTGGAATTTATGAAAGATTTTTATAATATTCTTGGAGTCAGGCAAAATGCAACTCTTGCGGAAATAAAAAGAGCATACAGAGAAAAGGCAAAGTTATTTCATCCTGATACTGCTGGTAAAGATGCAAATCATGCAAGATTTAATGAAGTTGTACAGGCCTATAGAGTTTTGTCTGATGCACGCCAGCGAAACATTTTTGATGAATCTTTTTTTGTAAAAATCAAGAAATCAAGAGCAGATTCAGAAAGTTTTGATTATTACAAATGGTTATCTTCAAGAAATGATGATGAAAGCCGTGCAAAATTTATTTTTTTTACACTTATGCACCACAAAGAAGATGAAGCTGTTGCCGAGTTTAAGAGAATGCAGTCTTCAAATCCTGATTTTTCTCTAAAAGACTGGTTTACTAGAGAAGATTTTATGGATTACGGATACATTCTTGCAGAAGAACTTGTGATTCGTGGTGAGTATTATGATGCAATTCTTCTTCTTGAGCAGATAATCAAAATGGAATATTCGTATACTTATTTTTACATTTTTTTCCCAGAAGTTATTGATTTTACAATGAACATTTTGAAAAAAAATATTGATGGTGTGATTTCAGACGAACTTGCATTGGATGTTTATGAGCGTGCACTTGATTTAAATCTTGGTCGCAGTGCAGATTCCTTTTTTTTGCGAAAAATGAGTGAAGAATACCTGCGGATAGGAGATGAAGCAACTGCTCAAATCTGTTTTAATGAATCAGAGAAATTGAAATATTAATGCGTTTGTCCTTCTGCACTTATTCTTAATTTTTCAATATAATTGCATTTTTTTTTGATAAGTGGTATTGTTTTTGTAAGAGGGCGTTGAGTTTTCACGCAATAAAGATGATACATTTAAAAACAATCGAACAAATTAATGAAATCAGAAAAGTCTGTCATATTACGGCAGATATGTTTAATGAACTTATTCCAAAAATTAAAGCAGGACTTTCAACTTATCAGATAGACAAAATGTTTGAGAATTATATTGTTTCGCACGGAGGAAAACCAGCCTGGTGGCGCGAAGATTTTCCAGGTTCTGTGTGCATCAGTATAAATGAAGAAGTTATTCATGGTCTTCCATCAAAAAAACGCATCCTTAAAGATGGCGATTTGGTTAGTTTAGATGTTGGAATTGATAAGAATGGATATATAAGTGATACAACTCATTCATTGTTGATTGGAAAAGTAAAACCTGAAGTTGCTAAACTAAAAAAAGTGACTGAAGAATGTTTGCAAGCTGGAATTGCGGCATGTGTTGTAGGAAACAGAATAAGTGACATTTCGAATGCTGTTTATGAAATTGCGGTGAAAAACGGATACGGCGTTGTTTATGATTATACAGGTCATGGAGTTGGACTTGATGTTCATGAAGAACCAAGCGTTCCAAATTGTCCTTCGCGTGGTGGAAATCCCAGAATTAAGCCTGGAATGGTGCTGGCAATTGAACCTATGATTAATATGGGTGTGCCAGATGTAAAAGTGGCAAAAGACGGATGGACTGTTGTTACAGAAGATGGAAGTGTAAGTTGTCATGAAGAGCATACTGTTGCTGTTTTTGAAGATCATACAGAAATTTTGACAGATTTGAATTATAAAAATAACTGATTATTCTCGTTTCTTTTTATTCTTTCAATTATTAAAAACAAAAATTTATTACGATTTTTGTTACCTTTTATGTGATTTGTAGTTATATTTTAAAACGAAGTAAAAAAACAATTCGCGAAATTTTGTTATTTTTCATTTTTATTGTTTTCTGATTTTGGAAATCAGAATGGATTTTTTTAAAGGTTTGTGTTGCATGCAAACTTGATTATTAAAGAAAAGATTGGAGAAAATATGAAAAAATTGATGAAAAAAATTGTATGTTTATCATTGTTTGTTACGATGGGATTTGGACTTTTTGCTCAAACTTCAAAAAAAGTTTCTTCTGATGATTTAAAAGTTGTTGAGTCTTTGCAAAATACTTTCCGTTCTATCAGTCAGACTTTACTTCCTTCTGTTGTAGAAGTTGATGTTACAGAAACTCAGACTGTTACAAATCCTTTTGGCAGAATGTCAGATCCATTTGAATATTTTTTCGGATTCCCATTTGGCGGCAGTGGAAATTCTAAAGATAAAGACAAAGAAAATGATAAAAACAAAGATTTTGAACTTGAAAGAAGTGGTCTTGGTTCTGGTGTAATTGTCCGCAAAACTGGAAATACATATTATGTAATGACAAATAATCATGTTGCCGGAAATGCAAAGAAAATCGTTATTAAACTTAATGATGGTCGTGAGTTTGAAGGAAAACTTGTTGGTGCAGATGACAGAATTGATATTGCTCTTGTTTCATTTGAATCAAAAGATTCTTCAATTCCTGTAGCTGTTTTAGGTGATTCTGATAAAGTGCAGCCTGGTGATATTTGTATGGCATTTGGGGCTCCTTTGGGATACAGTCAGTCAGTAACTCAGGGAATTGTAAGTGCCGTTGATCGCTCTGAAAATCAAATGTCTTCAATGAGTAATTTTATTCAGACTGATGCAGCCATAAATCAGGGAAACTCAGGTGGACCTTTGGTTAATATTTATGGTGAAGTTATCGGAATTAATACTTGGATTGCTTCCTCTTCCGGTGGTTCTGTAGGTCTTGGTTTTGCAATTCCAATTAATAATGTAAAAAGTGCAATCGATTCTTTCATAAAAAATGGAAAAATTATTTATGGATGGGTTGGGGTAACTTTGCTTGAAGTTTCAGACGATTTCAAAAAAGACTTGGGAGTAGATGGCATTGAAGGTTCTTTTGTTTCTTCTGTTGTGATTGATTCACCAGCTTACAAAGCAGGAATTAAACCTGGAGATTATATTGTAAGTTTGAATTCAAAGAAAGTAAAAGATTCAAATCAGCTTGTTCGTGAGATTGGATATTTTGAAGCAGGTTCAACGGCTACAATTGGTGTAATGCGTGGTGGAAAGCGCATGCCAGATATGACTGTAAAAGTTGAAGAGCGTGCTACTGCGCAAGAAATGCAGAAACTCAGTTCATGGCCAGGATTTATTGCACAGCCTTTAACAGATTCACTTCGTGAAAAACTTGGTGTAAACGACAAGAAAGTTCGTGGCGTTGTGATTAGTAATATAGAAGAAAAATCACCAGCTGCAAGTTTGCGTTTGCAAGATGGCGATATTATCACAGCAGTAAATGGAAAACCTGTAAAAAATCTTGCAGAATTCTACAGCGAATTGGCAAATGCAACAAAATCAATCAATTTTGATGTTTACAGCAATGGCGGAACAATTACAACAGGAAGTTTTAAATTGTAAAACACACTTTTGAATAGAGCGCAGTTTCGTAGATAAAAAAATATTATTGAGATAAGCTGTTTTTATAAATATGAATCACCTTGGTTATCTTGGGTAACTGGGGTGATTTTTTTTAACTTTGGTTATTTTCGTTGACACTTTGGTTAATTTTTTTGATACCTTGGTTAATTTCATGACACTTTGGTTTTTTTTCATGACACTTTGGTTTTTTTTGAAATTTCCTATTGCCATTTGTGAATATGCAGATATAATGCAATCAAGTTACGTAACAAAAAAATGTATAGGAGATACACAATGAAAAAACAAATTATAATTTTATCGGTATTAAGTTGTTTATTTTATTCTTGTAATCAACTAAATACTAATTTATCTTTATCAAAAAATTATAGTGAAGATGAAAGTCAAATCTTAAAAAAATGTTATTCGAAAAGTTCTTCGTCGAATTTCATATCTTTTTTGAAAAATGATCCAGATAAAAAAGTCGAAGCATATAGAAGTGCTTTATTAAACAATGAATCGAATTCTTCAGATGCAAATTATTTTGAACAAATATGGGAATCATTAAGTGATGAAGAAAAAGTTCAAATAACAGATAATATGTATGAATTAACAGTTACTTTTGATAATTACATAGGAATATAAAAAGAGTCTGAAATTGGAAGAGCTGTAATAGAAGGAGATACTCATGAATTAGATAAAATATCAATTATGTATGGTTTATACTTTAAACTTATGGATAATTTTGAAAATCAGTATATTTCTCCTGACATTATTATGTTGGATAAGAAAAAAGTAGGGAATGAAAAAATTCCTGTAGTTCAGGCAATTGAATTCTGTATGCAGAATGATATGTGGGAATGCATTGATTCTATATTGAAAGAAGTTAATTCTAAAATAACTGTAAGAGAATTAAAAAAAGAATATGAAATGATAAATTCTTATACACAGAAAACAGAAATAAATCGAGCAGCATCTGTTGTCGGTTATCAAGAAACTCCATTGTTTAATAATTTTGGATTAACATTACCAAATGGAGCTGTTTTATTAACTTGTCCAAAGGATAAAGCATTTGTTATTGCAGGACAATGGCAGCATGCTGGAATTTTTTCTAAATCTAAATATAAAAGTGATTTACTAGATGCTTCTTTATGTGTATATACAGCTCAACCTGATAATTATCATGGTTTTCCAGATTACCTAAAACCAGATAGACCGGGATATGCTTGTTTGGATACAATATGTATGTATACATATCAAAAAAGAGTCGCTTCCTTAATTCCAAAAAATTATTCAAGTTATAAGGCTGAAAGAGCTGTAAATGACGCAGAAAGAATATTTTATAATACTAAACCAGAATATAATCTACCAATGAATGAGTTTTTTTTCATAGGTGATACTAGTCATGATGGTACAAATAAAAACACTTACTGTTCAAAAGTAGTATATACAAGTTGGTATAATGCAGGAGAAAACCTTGATGCTGGAACATTTGCAGGAAACTTAGTGAGCCCAGATGATATATTTGACAGTACTATAGATACTTTACTATAAAAATATCCTTTTTTGGCTGGTCTAAAACATGGACTTGGAAAACTTACGAATCTACTGCGAAATTGTTAGCAATTAAAGAGAGGTAAAAAAAATAAATCTAGATAAAACTTAAGTTTTATCTAGAAAGGAGGGTAAAAAATGAAAAAACAAATTATTTTGTTAATTGCAGTATTAATTTCTTGTTTATTAATAAGTTGCGATTTTTCTTCTATAAGGCAATTAAAACCGGATAGTTATTATTTTACAAAAACTGAACCTTTTGAATGGGATAAAGATTATGTTTTAGCAGCAACGAACTTTCCTCCTCAAATACAAATATGGGATCCCCAAACAAATAAGATGGTTCATAAATTTTCTTTGTGTGAAAATGAGGAAAAATGGGGGAAAGGAAGTAAACGTTCTTTAATTATGTATGATTTATTTGCTCATGATGGAATAATTTGGTTTGTTGGAGTTGGAATATCAGATTCATTAGTCAGACTTGAATGTAAGACTGGTGAATTTAAATTTATACCTTTAGATATATCTCCTTACGAAGTATCTCTTATGCCAAAGTATGATAATGGAAAAGATGCTGTTTTTGTTGCAAGTGCTTCTTATCCGCAAAAAGGAATTTCGATTAGAATTTTAGATATGCAAGGAAATGTCATTCAAAAAAACGATATATCCTATGCAGATGAATATCTAGATTTACGAACAACGTTAAGTAAGTATTATGATAATGAAAATTATTATACAATAGTCAGTAAAGAAGAGGATTTGAATAAAAACAGTACGGATATTTTTAAAGTGCTGCAATTGACTAATACTGAAAATACAACTGTCTTTAATATTCCGAAAGAAAAAATTATACAAGAAGACATAATTAATAATGCGTTTGGAAAAAAATTACAACGTTTTTCATATTCTCCGATGCTTCTTTTATATAATAATGTATCCAAAAACCGATTTATGGAACTATCTGTTCAGGATTTAGACTATCGGGAAAATGAAAAAGATTATATTCGGTTTTTATATAAAGTTAATTCATTATTAGATTTTGATTTTGAATATACAGGGATTTATTATGACGAAGCAGATGCAAAATCATTTTGGTCGGTAGAAGAATATGGAGATAATATTTATATTACAGGGAAACAGTTATGTTTAATTCCTGAAAAAGAGCATATTGATGGTTTGGAAGTTGCAATGTATTCAAAGAATGGCGGAAAGCCTATAAAAACAGCTCCATTATTATATGCTAATAGAGTCTATTGTGAAATGAAAGATGATTGTGCATGGTTTTCGAAAGATGTTTATTCACAAGATATCAATACATTTGAATGGGATTATTCAGACAAAACAGGAATATATAAACTGGATTATAAAAATCAAAAAGTATATGAATATTCACCAGACGGAACTTGTTTAGAAATTGAATGGAAAGATTGTAACTAGAATTTAAAAAAACAGAGTTTTGAAACTGCTCTTTTTCACAAAAAGGGATAAAATAAGACTCTGTTTTTTTCAAAAATAATGTATACGGTTTGCAGAAGAGTAAAAAAAATTGTATAATGGAATTATGTACAGACTCTACGTAGAAAGAAAGCCTGGTTTTGATAACGAGGCAAAAAGTTATTTAACACAGATTAATGGTTTTTTGGGAATTTCGGGTGTAACCGCAGTTCGTTATTTTAATCGCTATGATATTGAAAATGTGACAGAAGAAGTTGCAAAAATTTCAGCAACAAGAATTTTTTCTGAACCACAAAGTGATTTTGTTACTTTTGAAAATCTTCCTCAAATTGAAGGAAATCAGATTGTCTGGGAATATCTTCCTGGACAGTACGATCAGCGAGCTGATAGTGCAGAACAGTGCCTTTCATTGTTGCGAGCTGGATTGAAAGATGTAAAAACAAATTCTGAACCTCCTGTAGTTCGTTGTGCAAAAATTGTTTTTCTCAGCGGTGATATTTCTGATGATGAACTTACTAAAATAAAGAATTATCTTATAAATCCTGTGGATTCACGTTTAACAGACGATAAAAAACCAGAAACTTTAAAAATGCAGATTACGAATCCTGATGATATTCCTGTTGTTGAAGGATTTATCAAAATGGACGATGCAGCTCTTGAAGATTATCGCAATAAAATGGGACTTGCGATGGATCATGCTGATATAAAATTCCTGCAGGATTATTTTATTGGTGAAGGTCGTGACCCTGTTGAAACTGAAATCCGCGTTCTGGATACTTATTGGTCTGATCATTGTCGTCATACAACATTTTTGACAGAATTAAAAGATATAAAAATTGAAAAAGGACCTTATTCAAAACTTTTTGAAAAATCCCTGAAAAATTATACAAAAATGCGTACAGATTTGTATGCAGGACGTACCGATAAACCTGTTTGTCTTATGGATATGGCTGTTATCGGTATGAAATATTTGAAAAAACACGGCATGCTTGAAGATATGGAAGTGTCTGAAGAAAATAATGCATGTTCTGTTTATATTGACGTGCATTATACAGCTGATGAAAATGGAAAACCTCTGGCAAAAGACGATCCAAAAGCTACAGAACGATGGCTTATGATGTTTAAAAATGAAACTCATAATCATCCTACAGAAATTGAGCCTTTTGGTGGCGCTGCAACTTGTCTTGGTGGTGCAATTCGTGATCCTCTTTCTGGTCGTTCGTGGGTTTATCAGTCTATGAGAATTACTGGAGCGGCTGATCCTACTGTTCCATTAAATGAAACAAAAAAAGGAAAACTCCCACAGATGAAACTTTGTCGTGAATCAGCACAGGGATTTTCTTCTTACGGAAATCAGATTGGTTTAACTACTGGTCAGGTACAGGAAATTTATCATCCTGGTTATGTTGCAAAAAGAATGGAACTTGGAGCTGTTATTGCTGCTGCTCCTGTGGATACAGTTATCCGTGAACGTCCTGAGCCTGGTGATATTATCATCCTGCTTGGTGGTGGAACTGGTCGTGATGGTATTGGTGGTGCAACAGGTTCTTCAAAAGTTCATACTGAAAAATCTGTTACAACTGCTGCTGCGGAAGTTCAAAAAGGTAATGCTGTTGAAGAAAGAAAGATTCAGCGGCTTTTCCGCAATAAAGAAGTGAGCCTGATGATTCGTCGCTGTAATGATTTTGGAGCTGGTGGTGTTTCTGTTGCAATTGGTGAACTAGCTCCTGGTCTTGAAATTGACCTTGATAAAGTTCCAAAAAAATATGAAGGTTTGAATGGAACTGAACTTGCAATCTCTGAAAGTCAGGAAAGAATGGCTGTTGTTGTTCGCAAAGCTGATGTTGAGCGTTTTATTGAAGCTGCACAAAAAGAAAACTTGAATGCCGTTGTGGTAGCAGAAGTTACAGATACAAACCGTCTTGTTATGAAATGGCGTGGCAAAACTATTGTTGATATAGGAAGAGAATTCCTTGATGCGGCGGGAGCTCATCACGAAGCAAATGCATTGATTGAAAGTCCTGCTGAACCTGAAAAATCTCCTGTTTTAAATCCTTTGGAAAGTGTTAGTGAAAAACTTAACAAAGAAGTAAAATGCAAAGGTTGTGTAAGAAATAATTTACAATCAGCATGGCTTGCAAATATGAATGATTTGGCTTGCTGCAGTCAGCGTGGTCTTGGGGAACGTTTCGATGGTTCTATTGGTGCTTCTTCTGTGTTGTTCCCTTATGGAGGAAAATATCAGAATACACCAGAAGCTGGTATGTCTGCAAAAATTCCGGTTGTTTCTCCTCGTGAAACTTCAACTGTAAGTTTGATGACTTATGGATTTGACCCAAGAATTGGAAACTGGTCTCCATGGCACGGTTCAAAAATTGCGGTTTTATCTTCTCTTGCAAAAGTTTCCTGTCTTGGAGGAAAAGCCCGCAGTTCAAGATTAAGTTTTCAGGAATTCTTTGGACGTGCTGTAAACGAAAAACGATGGGGATATCCGGCTGCTGCTTTGCTAGGTTCTGTTGACGCTCAGGTGGAATCAGGATGTGCTTCAATTGGCGGAAAAGATTCAATGTCTGGAACTTTTGAGGATATTAATGTTCCTCATACCCTGGTAAGTTTTGCTGTTACTCATGACGAAGTTTCAAATGTAGTAAGTGGAGCTTTCAAATCTAATGGTAACAATATTTATATGGTAAGTGTTCCATATTCTGATAAACTTGAACCTGATTACAAAACTTT
>JALFAW010000046.1 GCA_022773305.1 Spirochaetia bacterium | reverse complement strand
TTTTACTGCTTGGACAGCAATTTTATTTTCAGTAATCATTTTATCTAAAACTGGTTTGGCAGGTACTGCATCAATACCATCAGCTTCAATGACTTCGATTTTTACTATTTTGTGACTTTCCACTTGAACTTGAAGTTCCACATGTAAAAAACTTGTTTCTGTTCGTGCTTTGTAAAATCCATCAGGAACTTGTTCCAATGAAACATTGTGATAAGGAAGTTTTGTTGCTTCTGCCAGGTGATTTTTTCGTCTGGTAATCAAGAAACCTCCTGCCATAATAGAAAGAAGTGCAATCACCGCGAGTGCTTTTGCCCATGAAGAATAGTCTTTTTTCATAATTGTATCTTTAATCCTCATAAAACATTTTTTCTAATCGGTTTGCAACAAAAGTTGCATTACATTGTGCAATTGGTTTGTTAGCTAGAACAATGATTGAAAGTTGATTTTTAAACGAATATAGATTATAGGAATTGAACACGTTTGTGATTCCAGAATGAAAAATTTTATCTTCTTTTACATAAACCCCAAATCCATAAGCTTCTGTATCAAGCATTTGTTTTAGTGATTTTTTATTTATGATTTTACCTTTTGCTAACTGCATATTCCATTTATATAAATCTATAACAGTTGAGTTGATATCACCGCATCCTGTCGCAAAATCGTGTGGTAAACTGTAATACCTGTTTCTGAAATCATAACCTTTTGCTGTAGTATTTTGAAAGTCGGTATTTGTGTTTGTCATTTTGCATTTTTCAAAAATATGTTTTTGCAGATATTCGTGATATGGTTGTTTTGTAACTATTTCCACGATTTTTGCAAGAAGATAATAATTTGTATTACAGTAAAAATATGTGCTATTTGGATTTGCCAGAAGCGGTGCATCATAAAAATATTTGAGGACAAAGTTTTCCTCAAAAGGTTCATTTGCAATTTGTTTTTTATGAATTGTGGAAAAAATTTCTTGAGGAAAAAACTCGTCTGCTTCATTTATGTGATCTGTAAGTCCAGAACGCATATTCAAAAGCATTCGGACGGATATTTTATCGCCGTGAACATATTCTGGAAAAAACTTTGAAATCCTATCATCAAGAGAGAGCTTTTTTTTCTGAACAAGCTGCATGACTGCAGCGGCTGTTATCTGTTTGGAAACAGAACCGATTTCAAAAGTGGTGTTTAAAGTTATGGGCTGAGAATCTGGAAGATTTTTATCACAAACTCCATATGGTTTTGCAAAAACAATTTCATCCCCTTTTGCTACAAGAATTGTGCCAGAAAAATTTGTACCCAAAAGATATTCATCAGTTTGAGTGCAAAATTTTTCATATTTTTCATTTTGAATGGAATTCTCTGATATATTATTTTCTTTTACAGATGAACAAGATGGAAAAAAAATAGAACTCAGAAAAACACAATATGTAAAAAGAGAAAAAATTTTCAATTTTTTGGTAATTGTGTTTTTCAAAAGTTCAGCCTCTATATAATCTTATTTATTTTTATTAAATATTTTTGATTCGTATTTGCCAGTTTTTATATCAATAAATCTTACAAAAAGCGAAACTTTGTTATCTTCGTTTAATGAATTCCAGATTTCATCTGCAAAATCATCAATATTTCCGTTGATTTTAACTTTTACTGGTTCACCTTCAAAACTTGGAAGAGGATTTCCATCCTGCATATATGTATGAATATAGTGACCTTCTCCAGCTACGGGTGTATCGTAATTAAAAGTAAAACGCAAAGTGTTATCAGGATTTCCATCATCACTTTTTAAAATAGAAAGTGAATAATTGAAGTCGTTTTCCAAATCAATCAAAGAAGAAATGCGAGGTGTGTAATTTGGAGCGTCGTGTTCATATTTTCGGCTTCTAAGTGATTGTTCAAAGGTAAGTCCGGCTTTCAATCCATCATAGATTGTATCTGTCTGGTCACCGTTTGTAACGATTGTTTTTTTGCCCAAAACACGAACTGCCGCATAGATAATCAAACTAGGATCTCCAGCAATGAGGCTTGGGTCAAAAGGTTTTGTGCGGATAACTTCGCTTCCATCTTCTGATTCAGTATCAGTTGCAAAAATGCGATTTCGGCTGCCAGCACTACGTCCCATTGTCCAATAAGCTGCAACTGCCTTGCTGCCATCTTCACTTTTTCCAACAATAATGCCCCGTCCAGGGTAACTAGTTCTGCTCAATTCTGATTTTATGTCTAATATTTTACTCATTTATTTCTCCTAATAGTATAAATTTTAATAAAGTGCAAAATCAAGTTTTCAATTTTGATTCGTGGCAAGGATTGTAAGGGCTGGCGAAGCCAGTTCCGAAGCGTAGCGAAGGAATGAAGGCGCTTTGACGCCGGAACCCTGAAAAGCCTGTTTTTTGCGAAGCAAAAAGCCACCCAGATAAAAAAAATAAAACTCGATATTTTACCAAATTTATTCCCAATTGTTGTGTTACACGGACTTATTTTTAATTCTGGCTTTCAACCTGATTATGAATTTCATCTAAAATCTGCATAACTTGATCTACAGTTTTTTGTTTTGGATCAGGTTCGTCTGCAGGCAATGATGAAAGAACATCTTCACGGAATTTTTTGCAATCCAAAACAGGATGGGCTGTTAAAGTTACTTTTCCAGGTTCCAGAATATCTTCAAGCATATCATCAGGATTATCTGGATTGATGCGAAGACAGTTTCCGTTTATTCCGACAAGAAGCATGTAATCAAAAAGGCGGAGATAACTGTCAATTTCTCGAAGACCGCGTTTTGTTTCTGGTTTTCCAGGACGATATCTTGTGCCACTAGGGAAAACTAGAATCATCTGACCACGTTTCTTGCAGGCGTCCATTGCACGCATTGCTGCAAAGTTAATCTTTCTGGCTTTTTGTTCTTCTGCTTTTAACTCTTCCTGGGAAATGCCTTTTGCTTCTACTGCATTCAAACTTCTGGTAGGATAGATGACAACTCGTGTGAAACCTTCTGTAAAAGCGCGTACACCTGCACTTGCTTCGTTCAGTTTCATTCCGGCCACAGCAACTATTCTTGAAGCAAAATCATCAGCCCAAGGTTCACCAACTTTCTGTAAAAGATAGATTATTGCAGGTAAATCAAGATTTGTGTAATGTTCCATCAAAATTAAACCAGATTTTCCTTGTTTTACAACTTTTTCATAAAAATCTTTAAAATTTTCTAGATTTCCTAATCCCGAATCTGCAGAAAAAGTGTCATCCAAAAGTTTAAACATGTATTTGCGCATTTCTGGATTTGCTTCTTCATAAACTTTTGTTTCATCAATTTTTGCGGCAGCTTTTGAATGTGCAACCATTTCCGCAAATAAATCACCAAATTTCTCTTTTAAAGTGTAACTCATAAAAAGTCATCCTTAATAAATATTGTTTAAATGGTTGTCTAAAAAAATAGTGTCATGCTGATTTTGATTCAGTTTCTTTGCTGTACATTGCATACGAATTTCGAAATAAATTCGGTATGACATTAGGCATTAATTTTTTTGACAGCTCCATTTTGTGTGTGATTTATTATAATGGAAAAAAGTAATTTTGTACACGTGTATGTATGTATGTGTATGTGCAGGATTACCAGCATTAAGGTGTGTCCCTGTTTTTCATTAGAGTGGGAACAGAGCTTGCTTTGTTAAAAAGGGGACAGACCTTATTTAATTTGTGCGTGAGGTGTGTCCCTTTTTTCATTAAAGTGGGGTACGACCTTGGAAAAACACAAGAAACAAGGTCTGTCCTCTTTTTAACAATTTAATTTGAAATGTGTCATTTGTTGAATCACATAAAACATGCTTAAAAACAGGGGACACACCTAATCAATCTATCAAAATCTATCAAGGTCTGTCCATTATTTTCATTAAAGTGGGGTACGACCTTTTTTTTACGTGAGGTGTGTCCCCCCTTTTTACTCACATTAATTAAAACAG
Source organism: Spirochaetia bacterium (assembly GCA_022773305.1). Classification (GTDB taxonomy): domain Bacteria; phylum Spirochaetota; class Spirochaetia; order Treponematales; family Treponemataceae; genus Treponema_D. The sequence continues at coordinate 32,294 of JALFAW010000046.1, read as the reverse complement.
GGACAGACCTCAATATTATTGAAATCTTTATCATTAATTGATAATCTTGAATAAAAAACAAGCTTGTGCGGTGTTTATGCTGTGTTTATGGGGGATTTTATGAATCGACTTTCTTTTGATGTGCCTGATTACAAAAAGGTGCGTGTGATTATTGATACTGATGCGGCTTGTGAAGCTGATGATCCTTTTGCGATTGTTCATGCACTTTTGAGTCCGAAACTGATTGTTAAAGGAATTTTGGCTGAACATTTTAATGGAAAAGGCACTGTTCAGCGGAGTTTTGATGAAATTATCACTATTTTGAATGCAATAAATCTGGAAATTCCTGTTTTTATGGGGGAAGAATTTCCGCTTGATTATTCACAACCTTTTGGTCAGAATGTAAAAAGTGTTTCGGCTGCTAGCGATTTTATCATAAATGAAGCTTTGAAAAATGATGAAAAACCTCTGTTTGTTTTATGTCAGGGTGCGATTACAAATGTTGCTGCGGCAATTATGAAAGCTCCTGATATTACAAAAAAAATGACAATTATATGGATTGGAACTCATGGTTTGCAGACTTCTGCTCCGTTTAGAGAATTTAATGCTGGAAATGATATTGCAGGTGCAAATTTTGTACTTTCAAGTGGAGCTGACATCTGGCTTGTTCCATCTGATGTTTACTGCACAATCACTGTGGGGCTTGCTGAATTGCAGAAAAAAGTACTGCCTTGTGGAAAAATAGGAAAGCATCTTTTTGAACAGATGGTTGATTACAATAATTCTGAGTTTGCTTCGTGGACTCAGGGCGAAAGCTGGTCTTTGGGAGATTCCCCGGCAATTGCAATCGCTATAAATCCCGGATGTGGAAAATTTATCGTACACAATGCGCCTTTTGTAAATGGGGACACTTCTTCATCTTTTTATTCTGAACTTCCAAAAATCCGCATTTACACTCAGATTGATTCTCGCTATATTTTGGAAGATTTTTTTGCAAAACTAGAACTTTGTTGCCTGGAAAAAAAATGTTTATAATAGATTTTGTCAAAACTCAAAACTTGTCTTTTTATTTTTGTTTTCAAAGTATTTATCTTTGGGGAGTATGATTATGAAAAAAAATTTTTTTTCTACTATATTAATAGTGTTTTTAATGTCATTATTCTTTTCTTGCAGCAGTTTGTTTGAAAAACCTGAAATGGGAAATTTTTCTATTACGCTTCCTTCTAGAGCTGTAACTTCTGCCGATACTAATACTTCTATTGATATTGATTCTTTGGAATTTACAATCACTATCACAAATTATGATACGAAAAAAGTGATAACAGATATTGGAATGAAGGGAAAAACTTATTCTTATGAATTGAGTCCTGGTTTATATGATATAGTGATTTCAGCTTATTTGTCATCTGCCCCAAAAAATGTGATTTATGAAGGAAAATATGAAAAGGCTGAGATTATTGCAGGAAAATCCACGGATGTATTTATTACATTGAAAAAAGTTATAGCAGAACCTGATGAACCCGAAATTCCTGATGAACTAGAAAATCCTGATGAACCTGAGGATCCGAAAGAAGAATTCAATACATGGACGATTGATATTTCAGACATTGTTGGAGATGGATATATTGCAGATAATAGTGAATATGGGGATGAAAGATATTGCTATTATCAAAGTGGGGCATTTGATATTTCAAGTTGTTTCAAAGACGGGCTTCCAAAGAAAGATGATGTTCTGAATCTAAAATGGAAAGGAAAGTGTGATACTAATATTCAAAATCTTCATTTCCTTGTAATAGATAATTATTCCAATAAAAATTGGACGGATTTGATTTCAGAAGAGGACAGGTTAACACCTGTAAAACAGAATATTAAGGCGGATGAAGAATTTGAAATAAATTATAGTGTGAAGTTATTAGAAACTCCAAAAAACACCGTAAAAATATATTTTTCTTATGGAAAAACTGATGCTTCAGGTCCATCTTATTTGTATCAGCAGGATAAAGATGAATATCGTCATTCTGATTTGAGAATTGAAAATGGCATTTTAAAAATAAATCGACCTGGCAGTAAGTTTATGGAATATTTGAAATCTCAAGGTTGTGATGGATATGTTGCAGGTGTTATTTCTGGAAAAAATTCTAAAGGTGATGATAATTGGTTATGCGGAAGAACTTACAAATTTGGTGATGATGCTTTTAGCGATACGGATTTTACATATGAACTTTATCGTGCTTATGATTCTATACAGGATGGAAAGATTTTTTCTATAGTTGATTATTATAAAAATGTAGAAAATGAAGCGGAACGAATATGGATTTCGCAAGACATAAGTTCGACGGTGGAATATAATACAATTTTTGAAGAATCACCAATTTCTATTTTGGGCAATAAATTTGGAACTTCATACTTTGGAGCTTCAGCATCTTCTGATGGAATGATTGAATGGAGATATGAGAATAATGAGGAACATCCAGGAACAGGTTGGTTTGTTGGAAATCTAGATTTGTCTGAATGGGATGTTATTCGCATTGAATTCGATTCTGAGTATCCTGATGATTCACTTTATGTAAGTCTTGTTCAAGATGGATGTACTCTTGATTATCTTTCAGATTATCAGGCTGAAACAAATGTTTTTGAAATAAATCTGGATGGAACAAAAAGTACTAATAAAGTACCTGAAGATTCTGTGTGGGACACATCAAAACCAATCACTGATATTTTAATTCGCACTCACTTAACAGAAGTTGAAGGTACAAAAAAAGCGAAATTAAAATCGGTTGAATTGAAAAAATATCCTCAGGTTTCTGACCACATAAGTGTTGAAAATGTTGAAAATGGTATTCAAGTTACACTCAAAAAGACTGGAGTAATGGATATTTGGGTGACTTTTGCCGTTGATATAATGGAAGACGGAAAAGAAACAGGTTTACCATTCTCATTTATTCATAATGGAAATAATTTGATTAATCAGACTGAAACTGGCACTTTATCTTTTATTTATCCTTTTACAAAAGCAGGCTCTAAGTATAAATTTACTGTTGCTCCTAATGGAAAAGTTTTTGAAACTGTGGCTATTGTTGCGGATAAAACATCGGAAATGCAACTTTCAGATTCAGAAACAGTTTCTGATTTCAAAGTTCTTTATGAAGAAAATGATGATGCAGAGGGTGCAAAGCGAATTATTAAACTGAATTCAAATCCTTTTAATATGTTCAACGATTCTTCAAAATATTCATATAAATTGTTGTGTTTGAATGTTTATGATGCTGATATGAAGTGGATTTATAATTTTAATGTAACCGAATCAAATGTAAATGATTATATTCAAACAGGAAAAGATTTTATGAGTGACTCAAGCAGTTTGGGAAAAACTCCGCAGGAATTTAAAGAAGCTTTAAATCAAAGTGATAAGTTGATTATTATTCCGCATTTGGAATTCAGTGTGGAAAATAAAGATGCATCTTCTGGAGCATTTGTGAAAAGTCTGGGTAGGTTTGAATATAATTGGACGCCAATAGAATAACAATCTTGTCAGTAATATTCCCTATTATTTTTTTAGGGAATTAGATATATAATTAGAGAAAAAGAAAATAGGAAAAGGAAATGAAAAACTTAAAGAAAACTATTTACTGTATTTTTGCGGGGGCAATTCTTTTTGGACTTTCTGGATGTTCAAAACAAGAAAAAACTCCAAAAATTGTAAAAAACGATGATGGCAGTCTTACTATTACACGAGTAGACGAAGATGGTAAGGCTATTCTTTTTAACAAAAAATATGGTGATTTTGATAATGTAACTGTAGCAGATTTGAAACTTTCTACTAAAAATAATCCTGTAAGTGTAAGTCTTGCCGATTATGCAAATATTGCTCTTTATCTTGAATTTGATTGTGAAATGCTTGTTGAAAATCCAAATGCTTCTACAACTGAAATCACTTGGATGATTAACGAAATAAATGCTGGATTGCCTCAGCTTTATAATGAAAAAGTTCCTTCTGGCGAATGGGTAAAAGTTTCAAGTAAATTGTTCATTGTACTTGGAGAAAAACGGTCTCTTTATATTTCTGGTTCAACTCTTGATAAAGAAAATACAAAAATTTATATCAAGAACTTTTCTTTAAAACTTTCTGGTGATGGACTTGGTGAGCAAAAATTTGAAGCTCTTAATTGGATGGATGCTCCAAGTTTGAAAGAGGCGTACAAAGATTATTTTGATTATTTTGGACTTGCAGTAACTTACAATGAAGAGTTGGCTCGTAAACAGGTGCAAGAAGGACTTGCCCGTCATGCTGACTGTATAACAATGGGCAATGAGTTTAAACCAGATTTTATTTTTGCATGGAATCGACCTACTGAATTTACTGATTTTACTGGTGAGGATGGAAAATCATATAAAGTTCCACTGAATCCACCAAAATTTTCTACTGTAGATAGATGTTTGAATATATGTAAGAAAAATGGACTTAAAATGCGTGGTCATGTTCTTGTATGGCATGCTCAAACTCCAGAGTGGTTTTTCTATGAAGACTGGGGGTCAACTGGTTCAAATGAGCTCGTTTCTATTGATGAAATGAATGCACGTCTTGAATGGTATATAAAGACAGTTTTAAATCATATTAAGGATTGGGAAGATACAAATAATAATGGTGAAAGAATTGTTACAACATGGGATGTGGTGAACGAAGCTATTTCTGATAATGCAACTGATACTTCATGGGTGAGACCGGAAAACAGTAGTCGCTGGACAAAAATTTATAAAGATGAAACATATATTATTAATGCATTTAGATATGCAAATCGATATGCTCCTAAGGATGTAAAACTTGCATATAACGATTATGGTTGTTATGCTAAACAAAAACGTAAGGCAATTTGTAAGCTTATTGATGAAATCAAAGCGACACCTGATGCTAGAATTGATGTGATTGGTATGCAGTCTCATGTAAAAGTTGATTATCCTGCTATTACTGGAAAAGATAGTTTTGAAGAAGCTGTTCAAATGTTTGTAGAAAAAGGTGTTAATGTTCAAGTAACAGAACTCGATATTGCAAACGGAAAATCTCCAAACAATGATTTACGTTTGAAGGCTATTTACAATCAGTATTTTAATATGTTTATAAGAAATCGTAAAACTGCTGATAAAAATGGAATTGAAGGAGTGACTATTTGGGGATTAAATGATGAAGGTACATGGCTAAATGCTTTGGATGAATACAATGGTTACACTCAATATCCTTTGCTTTTTAGAAATAGTTTTACTTGTAAACCAGCATTTTATGGGGTTTTGGAAGCTGCACAAAAATAATAAAAATTTTTTTACTCACTGAATTGACAGACAGTTTTTTTCAGATTGAATTGTTTTTCAGTTTTAAAGATTAAAAAAATTAACTTGACAAATCATTCTCGTAGCATTAAAGTGTGTATATCTAATATACACACTTTTTTTTGTTATTCAGTAGAGGTGGTTATGAATATTTTGCAAGTAGAAAACCTTTCTAAAACTTATCCTTCGTTTAAATTGGACAATGTTTCTTTTTCGTTGGAGAAAGGTTACATTATGGGGTTTATTGGTCGAAATGGTGCTGGAAAAACTACAACTCTTAAATCTATGCTCAGATTTGTACATCCAGATTGTGGTAATGTTTCAATAAATGGTTTTGACATTGAAAAAGATGAATTTTCTGTGAAAAATAGTATTGGTTTTGTTTCGGGGCTTGATGGATTCTACAATTCCAAAAAAATTAAACAGGTTACGGACATTACAAAAAAGTTTTTTTCAAACTGGAGTGATGAAACATATAAAAATCTACTTGAAAAATTTAATCTGGATGAAAATAAGTTTATAAAAAATCTTTCTGCAGGAATGAAAGTTAAATATCAATTGGCACTTGCAATGAGTCATGATGCAAAACTTTTGATTTTGGATGAACCTACAAGTGGACTTGATCCAGTTAGTCGTGATGAACTTGTGATTCTTTTTCAAGATTATGTTGCAGACGGCGAACATAGCATTCTTTTTTCAACGCATGTTATTTCAGATTTAGAAAAGTGTGCAGATTATATCACTTATATCAAAAAAGGGAAAATTCTTGATTCTTGTGATGTTGTAAGTTTTAAAGATAAATATCTCCTTGTAAACGGCAAGAAAGAAGATTTAACTGATGAATTAAAATCAAAAGTAATTGGTGTTCACGAACATAATTTTGGTTTTGAAGGTATGATTTTAAAATCTGACAAAGATTTATTTACGAAATGTGAAATTACACAGCCTTCGATGGAAGAAATTATGGTTCACACTGAACGTTAAAAATTAGAATGCAAAATTTTCTAGATTGAGGTTAGAGGAAATTTATGAAAAACTTTTTGGAAAAAGAAATTAAACTGTGTCTTTCTGCAGTAAATTATTTATTTTTGGCTTTTGTTGCGATGATTATCATTCCTAATTATCCATGTTATGTTCCATTTTACTATCTTTGCTTGAGTATATTTTTTATATTCAACAATGCGGAATTGAATAAGGACATTCAGTATTCAATGGTTTTACCAATCACTAAAAAGGATATGGTTAAATCAAGATGTATTTTAGTGTGTGTATATGAGATTGCCGGTGCTTTGTTTACAATTCCTTTTGCAATTTTGATAAAAAAACTTGTTCCTCAGGGAAATCAGGCTGGAATTGATTCAAATGTGGCTTTTTACGGCCTTGTGTTGATTTTGCTTACAATTTTTAACTTTATTTTCTTTACAAGTTTTTATAAGAAAGCAGAAAAATCTGGTCGCCCATTTTTTAAAGCAAGTGTTGTATTTTGGGTTTGTTATTTGATTATTGAGTTTCCGATTTGGACTAAAAATATTTTTAATATTGAATTCTTTCAGTTACTGGATAAAATTGATGCCTCGTCTCAAATCAAACAACTTCCTATTCTTTGTGTAGGAATTTTGGTTTTCTTTGGTGGTTGGATTTTGACATACAAAAAAAGTGCGTCATTATTTGAAAAAGTTGATTTATAATCTTTTTCAGATTAGCTTTTGATGATTTTGATTTTCAATTATTGATTATCAATGGATATAGTGATTAATCCTTCTTCGGAAGTTCCTATTTATTCTCAGATTGTTACTCAAATTAGTTCTCAAATAATTAACGGAACTTTAAAACCTGGCGAAAAGCTTCCTGCAATTCGCCAGATTTCAAATCAACTTCGCATAAGTGTAATTCCTGTCAAAATGGCATGGGAAGAACTTGATAAGCAGGGATTTATCAAAACTGTTGCGGGTAGTGGCACTTTTGTAAATATACTTAAAAAATCTGAGATTCAGGAAAAAATAGAAGAAAAAGTAGTTAACTTGGCAAAAAAAATTTGTCACGAAGCTAAAAAAAATGGAATCTCAAAGGAACATCTTATAAAAAGTTTGGAAGAGCAGTGGGAAATTGATATTTGAAAAAAGATTTGTAAAAGAAAATTATTCTTGAATCTTGATATTTAAAATGTGTATTTTTCTTATATTGAAAATAAAAATATTTCCGATATTAAAATAAGAGGAAATAAAAGATTCGGCTTTTTTGAGCTAAAAAATAAGGGAGAATCACATGAGAACTATTGGAATTAAACTTGCAGACGGTTCCTTTTATCCAGTTTTGGAAGAATTTTCTAATTCAGAAAAACAGTTGGATTTAACGACTGCTCACAATAATCAAACAAAAGTAATGGTGGATTTATATCGTTCAAAAAACTGCTCTATGGAAGATGCAGAATATGTTGATTCCCTTCAAATAAAAAATTTGGTAGCCCATCCAAATGGCGAACCTGATATTTCATTTACAGTGGCTATTGATGAAAATAATAAACTTTCTGCAAAAATAAAAGATTGTGAAACTGGTAATCAAAGCAAAACAACAATTACATTAGTTTCTCGAACTATTGAAGAAAGATTAACAACAGATGAATATAAGATTTCTGATTCTAAAGATAAGCCAAAGGTTCGAAGACTTGGATTTTTAGCGAAAGCTGAAAAATTACGTGAAAATGAAAATCAAGAAGAGCATGATAATAACACGATTATTGCTTTTACTCCAGCTGCTGATGACGAAATTAACAAGCAAAAAAAACTTGAATTAATTGATGATGTGGTGATTCCAAATGATAATACTGAAGACACTGATGAAAAAGTTTTCTGGCCAGATGAAACAGATGTAACTCAAGTTATCGAAGATGAAAATCCAAAAGAAAAAAATGAGAATACTGAAGTTGTTCAGGAAATTGAACTTAATGAAATATCTGAAGAAAAGGTTGATATTCAGGAAGTAATCGAACCACAGGAAGAAACAAAAACTGAAAATGAAACTATTGAAGAAAATACAGTTGAACTAAATTCTACTATTCAGGATGATGGAAATGATGAAATTTCTGATGATGAAGAACTTCAAGAGTTAAATTTCGATTTTCCTGGCGATGATTCAAAAGAAATTTTAGAAAATGCTGCAAAAGATTTTAATCAAATGTCTGATGAAATGGATGAAATGCCTGAAAATTTTTTTGATACGGAAAATTCTCTTGAAAAGAGTGATTTAGAAAATGAATTTGAAACAACTATAGATGATAATGATTCTGGAAAATATTTTGATAATGATTTTGGAACAATATCAGATGAAAAAGAGAAAGAAAACTCTGATTTTCTGGATGATTTGGATGAAAATCCTTTTGAAGAAGAAGACAGTCCTTTTGATTTAAACTCATTGGATGACAATTCTCTTGATGATTTTTCTTTAGATGATAATTCATTTGCAGAGAATAGTGTTTCAAATTCAGATTCATCTGCTGGAAAAGGTCCTCTTAGTTTTACAGGTTTGTATGACAAGGAAACAGAACTTGGACAATCAACAGAGGATGAAAAAATTAAGAAAAAAACAAAAGTACCTGTGATTATTTGTATTATTTGCGCCATTATTTGTGTGATTGCAACTTTACTTATCCTTTTTATTGTTCCTTCAAAATATAATCTGCTGCATAAAGGAAATTCTCCGAAAGAAACAACTGAAATAACAACTGAAGAACCACCAGCTCCATTGGTTGAAGTTCAAGAAATTGAAACAAAAGTCGAAGAAGAACCTAAACATGAAGAAATAGAACCAGAACCTGAACCTATAGCACCACCAGCTCAGGAAGAAGAAGTAGTTGTTGTTGAACAGGCAGAATTAGTTGTGCCTGAGCAGCCTCCTGTGACACCTGAAAAACCAAAAGATATTGATTACAAAATAAAATGGGGTGACACTCTGTGGGATATTGCAGATACTTACTATAAAAATCCTTGGAGATACAAATATATTGCAAAATTTAATCATATAAAAGATCCAGATTACATCATTTCTGGAACGTATATTACAATTCCAGCGGAATAATTTCAGAAAAAGGATTGATAAGGAATTAGTCTTGAAATCAAAGATAATCAGAACTTTTGTATTTTCTATAGCATTTTGTTTTATGTTTCAAACTTTTGGCTGTAATGCACAAAATGAAAATGTCAAGAAGTTTGGAGCAAATGCTGATTATTATTTGGCTTTGAAATTGCTTGAGAAAAATGATGGAAATAATATTAAAGAAGCACAAACAAAACTGAACCGATGCATAAAAAAAGGTGATAAAATTTTTTCCAAGAAAAGTGCACAAAAACTTAGTCAAATTGGAACTGTTCAAGAACAAATAAAAAATGCTGTAAAGTTGGTACAACTGTTTCCTGAGGATAAAGAAAGTTTACTAATAGCTGCTAGAGTTTTTTATAGATATGAAGAAAATTCTTTAATTTATGAATTCACAGATAATTTGGATTTGCAAAATGATGATAACGAATTAATCAGAATTCGATTGACTGCTTTGGAAAAATTGAATGTCAATTCTTATGAAAGTGAAGTTTTTGATTGGTTTACAAAAAGAAGTATTTCCAAAGAGCATTATCAGTTTTATCGAGATATTTATAATCATCCAGATTTTGAAAATGTGTCTCTGAATAAAGATGAACAAAATTTACAAAAGAATGAAAAGACAGACAATTCTCTTGAATTTAATGGTTTTTTGGAATTCCAAGACAAAGTTGAACAAGAATTGTCTGATTTTCAAAATCAAAAAGAATTAATAAATCCTTTTATCATGAATTTTAGGATAGAGTTATATAAACGCAATTATACTTATGCTTTTTCGCATGTTCAAACAGTTATTAATCTTTTAAAAAATGGGGATTTACAGCCCTGTGAACAGCTTGCTTCTGATTTGGGTAAAGCTTGTTTGTATGGCAGTGCCAATTATTTGCAGAATGCACAAGATTTTATCATTCTTGCGGAATATTTTAGTAATACACCTATGGAATTTTATTTTTGGTTTTATGCAGGAAGATGTTTTGAAAAAATAGGAACTTACTTTTCGGAATCAAAAAAATGTTTTGAAAATGCTATGGAAAAAGCTGATTCTGACAAAAAAAAAGACAATGCTCTTTGGTATCTTTTAGACACAATGCTTGATTATCAATTAGATTTTTTGATTACAAATATTCATGATTATGCAAAATTGTTCCATGATGCAGAATATTTTGATGATTTTTTTGATAAGCTTTCGGTAACTTTGATATCGTCTGCACGGTGGAAAGGATTCCAAAGTGTTTACAAAAAAATAGATGGTTATGCAACAGATGAAACAGTTGCCAAATATGCTTATATTTTTGCAAGACTTGCACAAGAAAAAATAACAATTGCTAATGAACAGCAAATTAATGAAGCATTTTTACGTGCAATTCAATCTGGAAGTGCTCTTTATTATAAAATTCTTTCTGCGTATCAATTGAATTTTGATGAAAAACAGTTACAAGAAGTTTTATTTTGTCCAGTTATGTCAAAAGAACAGAGGAACAAAAAAATTTCTGATATGACGAAACTAAATGAACAAATGGCTGACTTATTGATGGAAGGCTATGTTAGTTTTGGATTTCCAGATTTGATTTATGAAGAATGGAAAACTTATTTTCCTGATTTATCAGAAGAAACGAATTTTTTTATAGCAGAGTTCTTGCACAATTGCGGGAAAACTGATTATACAAATAGTTTTTACACACAAAGTTTACGAATTGCTTCGAAAAACTATAATTATTCCACAGAAACTCTTACACAAACAGATATGAAACTTGTTTTTCCACAGTGTTATAATGATGAAATAGAAAAATATGCCACTGAATATATGATTTCGCCAAACATTATGTATGCTCTTGTGCGAAGTGAAAGTTTTTTTGATCCAAATATCAAAAGTGCGGTTGGAGCAGTGGGACTTACGCAACTTATGGAGTTTACAGCAAGCGATGTTGCAAGGAAATTGAAACTTACAGATTATTCTTTGGTGGACGTGGAAACTAATCTTCATATAGGAACTTATTATCTTGCTGAGCTGTTGCATAGATGTGATAATTCATTATTACAAGCTTTTTTCTCATATAATGCTGGAATTACAAGAGTGCGTCGATGGCTGAAAAGTTCTCTTACAGAGTTTGGAACAAAAAGCAAACTTCCAATGGATTTGTTTTTAGAAACGCTTCCTTACACTGAAACTCGAGAATATGGACGTAAACTAGTTTCTGCAGCTACAATGTACGACTTTTTAGAAAATCCACAAAACTTTTCACAAACAGTAAAACAATTACTAAAGTGAAAAAATTGATTATGTGATGGGAAAATTGTGTTAGCGATGTGAAAGGCGGCGAAGCCGGCCACTGGACTGAGCGGAGCGAAGGAAGCGGCTGGAGCGATAGCGGAACCTGGAACGTAGCGACCGCCAAAGGCGGGAACACCCACATAAAAAAAATCTAAAAAAATAATTTTACACTGCCGAACGTTGTGTCAGAGAAATTTTTGAAATCTTTGATAAGTTTGGAAGAAAGTTTTGAAATTTCACTTAAACGAACTGTTTTTGAAAAACTTTTTGAGGGTAGAAGATTTTTTTGTGGAGAAAAACTACATTCAGGGATTTTTACAAGAGGATTTATAAAACGTTGTTTGACTTTTAAACTGACTGAATAATACTGATTTTCTGGTAATTTTTTTTCGCTGTGATATATTTTTTTCATATTTTTGAAAGTCAAATAATAATTCGCAAAGCGTGTTGATAAATTGTCAGAAATGTCACTTTTTGAATGTTCATTTTCAAAGTTTAGTGCAAATTTGTTAGTGGAAATCCAGTTTTCAATTTTTTGGATTACTTGTTTTTCTGATAGCGTCATAAAATCCTTTTCTTGCAAAACATTGAGTTTCACGCCCAAATTCATAATTTCACCGAGTAGTTGTAGTGTTAGTTTGTTTTCATTTAACTGAAGAATGTGTCCAATGCAACAAAATTTTTCGCAGTAAAGTTCAGCGATTTTTACGTCTGAAAAACCTAATTCTGGTAAGCCATTTTCATTTTGTAAAATACAAATGTTTTCATAGCATTTTTTGATTTCGTCGAAAGTCCAACTGCCGTCCAGAGAAGCTCCGGAAGGAAACATATATTCAAGACGATCCGCACTCAAACAAGGAATTTCATTATCTGCAATTGGATATTTGTGATAATCGTCTACAAGTTCTGTTGAAAGTTCATCTTCGTGTAAAAGTTTCTGGAGTTGTTTATCATGTTTGATAATCTGTGATGTTTGTGCTTCAGTTGATTCTTGTGTCAGTGCGTCTCCATTGCGAAAATCACCAACATGGCTGAAAACAGGAGTTGAAATATCGTGCAAAAGTCCTGCTATTGTTTGTGCCTTATCTTTTGTAAAATGCCACACTATTAATGCAACACCAATGCTGTGGTCGAGTCGTGAATATTTTACGCGGTTGTTATAAAGTTTTGTCCAGTCAGTGCCGCATAGCAAACTGATTCCGTCAAGACGTTTCAAAACTGGCAGTTCCAGATATTTTTGTAAAAAGTCAGGTTTTTCAGATGGCGGACACAAGATATCATGATATTCCGAAACAGAAAAATGGCGACTCGAATCTGTAATATCATATCGGGATTTCATAAATTCCCAATCCATGTTTGCAAAATAATTCACAATTTCTTCCATAATTTTATTAAAAGGGGGACAGACCTCCCAACTATTAATTCAAATTTAGTGTAATTTGTTATATAGAAATTTTTCAATTTTTTCCAACGCCTGCTGTTGCTGTTGGTCCGTTAACAGCCATGGAAGTACCATTCTCCACACCACAATTATTATTTGATGGATATAAAGCTCTAGGGTGATATGGTGGACAATTGTCAAATGGGTTAGGAACATGCAGGGACAGACCTTACTATTACTGTTTCATCTTTACATCGAGCTGATTATATGGAATTTCAATTTGCGCTTCGTCCAAAACTTTTTTAATCGCTATAAACAAATCATTTTTTGTCTGTAAAAAGTTTTCAGGTTTAAACCATGCTGCAACTGTCATATCAATTCCGCTCTCCCCAAAACCGTCAAACCAAACTGCAGGAGCTGGTTCTTCCAAAACTGTGGGACAAAGGGCAGGTGCTTTTCCAAGAACTTCAAGTGCAGTTTTCATATCAGCATCATAACTGATTGAAACTCCAAGTGTAATTCTTCTTTTGTCATGATATGAATTGTTCGTGAGGTTTGAATTTATGATTGTAGAGTTCGGAATGCGCACCATTTGATTGTCAAAAGTATGCACTCTTACAGATAAAAGTGAAATTGTATCAACAACGCCAGTTATTCCATTCACGATGATTGTGTCACCAACTTTAAGCGAGCGTTCCGTTAGTACAAAAAGACCGCTTATTACATTGCTCACCGAAGTTTGTGCTGCAAAACCAATGGCAACACCGGCAATTCCAGCAGCGCCCCAAATAGCACTAAGTTTTACGCCAAAAAGTCCTAAAACATAAACTACAACGCAGATATAAAAAATGTATTTTACGAACTTAACTGCAATCTGCTGTTTATGTTCATTTGTTTTCTCCAGAGGAACTTTTTTTATGCTACGCAGAATAATTTTATAAACAATCCACATTGCAAGCAAAATTATGACCGCACCAATCACTTTAAAAAGATTTTCCCAAGTCAAAAGACTTTTCACCCAATGAATAAAAGTTGAAGTTTGTGTGATGATTGTTTCCTCTGCCGCAGAAATTGCCGCATCCGAAATTTCAGACATTTTTTCTTCCATAATAATTTCCTCCAAAAAAGGTTAAATCGTATGTATTTCAGGGGTCTGGCGTCAAAGTGTCTTCATTCCTTCGCTATGCTTCTTATGCCTTGGAACTTGCTACGCCAGTTATTACAATCCTTGCAACGGTTTAAAATCTGAAAAACTCGAAATCTAACCTATTAATTTTGTAAATCAAACGTGCAAATTCAGCCATTTGATTAAAATTCCTCATTTTTCTTACAAATATCGCAAATCAAACAGTCCTGACAATGTGGATTTCTTGCTGTGCAAACATATCTTCCGTGAAGTAAAATCCAGTGATGTGCATTTTGCATAAATTCAACTGGAATACGTTCCAAAAGTGATTTTTCAATCTGTTCGGGAGTTTTGCCTTGAGCTAAACCAATTTTTGGACAAATGCGCAGAAGGTGAGTATCTACTGGCATTGTAGGTTGATGGAAAATTACGTTTAAAACAACATTCGCCGTTTTTCTTCCAACACCAGGAAGTTTCATTAAATCTTCACGATTATCTGGAATTTTTCCTCCAAAATCAGAAATCAATTTTGCCGAAAGTCCCAAAACGTGTTTTGCTTTATTTTTATAAAGTCCAATTGTCTTAATGTAAGAAATAAGTTTTTCTTCTCCAAGTGCAAGCATTTTTTCTGGCGTGTCAGCCACTGCAAACAAATCTTTTGTTGCAAGATTTACACTTTTGTCAGTTGCTTGAGCACTAAGTACAACCGCCACCAGCAGCGTAAAAGGATTAACATAATCCAATTCAGATGCTGGCGATGGATTTTGCGCTTGCCATCGAGAAAAAACAATTTTCATTTCATCAGCAGAAAGAAGATTCAATTTAGTTGATTTCAGCTTTTAATGCTTCCACTTTATCTGTTTTTTCCCAAGGGAAGCCTTCACGACCAAAATGACCATAACTTGCAGTTTTTCTATAAATCGGTTGTTTCAATTGCAAAGTTTTTACAATTCCAGCTGGAGTGCAGTCAAAAACTTTTTCTACAGCAGCTTCAATTTTGCTTCGTTCCACTTTTTCAGTTCCAAAAGTTTCCACGAGAATTGAAACAGGATAAGGAACACCAATTGCATAAGCAAGTTCAACTTCCGCCCTGTCAGCCAAGTCTGCCGCTACAATGTTTTTTGCAATATAACGAGCCATATAAGCAGCCGAACGATCCACTTTTGAAGGGTCTTTTCCAGAAAAAGCACCACCACCATGACGTCCCATTCCGCCGTAAGTGTCAACAATGATTTTTCGTCCAGTTAAGCCTGAGTCACCGTCTGGACCACCAGTTACAAATCTTCCAGTTGGATTGATATAATATTTTGTATTTTCATCAAGAAGTCCTGTTGGTTCAAGAACTGGCTTAATCACCTGATTGATGATAGTATTTTCTATTTCCTCGTGAGTTATATTGTCATCATGTTGATGAGAAAGTACAACTGCAGCAATTCTAACAGGTTTGTGATTTTCATCATATTCTACTGTTACTTGAGATTTTGCATCAGGACGTAACCATTTGATTTCTCCGTCGTGGCGTAACTGATGAGCTTTGTGCAAAAGCAAATGAGAATAATAAACTGGAGCAGGCATGAGAGTTGGTGTTTCATTACAAGCAAAACCGAACATCATTCCCTGATCTCCAGCTCCCTGCTGACCTTCATATTTATCAAGACCTTTACCCACAACGCCCTGATTTATATCTTTTGATTGAGGATGAAGTCTGTTTTCAAAAACACAATTTGCACCGTCCAGTCCAACTTCGTTTGAATTATAGCCAATATCCAAAGCAACCTGACGTGCAATTTTTTCGATATCGGCATTAAATTTCTGCAGGAATTCATCATCAACAGTAATATTCTGAAAACCAATTTCACCGCCTACAAGCAAAAAGTTTGTAGTAGAAAAAGTTTCGCAGGCAACGTGAACATCTGGGTCTAAAGAAATGCAGTAATCAAGAACGGCATCAGAAACCTGATCGCAAAGTTTATCTGGGTGACCTTCACCAACAGATTCAGAAGTAAAAAGATAGTGATTGTTAGATAAGATAGACATATTGGTCTCCTATTTAGCAAGATTTTTCGAATCATACGAAACGAACTCCGCTCTGCAATTTGGATAAATCGGCGGATAAGAAACATAAATTATTATTTAAAATATATTGCATAAAACACAAAAATTCAATATTTTATATACATAATAATTGTATTTTTTAATGGAATTTACCTATTATTAGGGTGTTCCATAAAGCATGGGAGAAAAGAATGTCACTTAAAAAATCTTTTTCAAAAGACAAGAAAACTTGTAAAGTAACATTTTCAGTTTCAAAAGAAGCAGCACAAGGCGCAAAGAAAATTAATCTTGCAGGCGATTTTAACAGCTGGAGCAGCACAGATACTCCTTTGAAACAGGGAAAAGATGGTTCTTTTTCAGTTACAGTAGAATTGCCAGTAGACCACGAATTTCAGTTCAGATATCTTTTAGATGGTTGTCGTTGGGAAAATGATTGGAAAGCAGATAAATATATTCCAGCTCCATTTAGCAACGCTGATAACTCAGTTGTAGTTACAAGCAAGTAAGTTCCAATTCTGTTTTATTTATCATTAATTGCAAAACTCGCAAGCCTTTCAATTTTTGACAGTTGAGAGGCTAGCTTAAACGAATCAAGTTTATCTGGAGTTTTTACTGTAAAAAATAATTCCGTTCTTTTATCTTCAGCAACAAATTTTACATTCAAATCGTTTATAATAATTCCATTGTCCGTCAAAACTTTTACAATTTTATCTTCCTGACAATTCAATCCATTAATAGTCAACTGCAGCAGTTTTGTTTTTGTGGCAGGAAAAATCACTTTTTCCAGACGATTCATCGTAAAAAGAATGACAAGAACAATCACCATGGTGATTACAACAGGCACATAAAGACCAGCGCCGCAGCTCAAACCGATTGCAGCCGAAGTGAGAATAATAGCTGCCGTAGTAAGACCACGAATATTTAATCCTTGTTTTAAAATAGCACCACCGCCAATAAAACCAATTCCAGTAACTGCTGTTGAAGCAATTCTAGTCGGGTCGCCTTTTATCACGCCCATTTGTGCAAGATGAACAGACAAAATAGAAAGAAGACAGCAGGAAATGCTAATCAAAACAAGAGTTCTTATACCTACAGCATTTTGTCTGCTTTTTCGTTCAACACCCAAAAGAATACCACAAATCATGCTCAAAGCAAAACGAAGAGAATAATCTAATATAGTTTCGAAATTCAAAGTAAAAACCACCTAAAATATCAATTATTAAAATCAAAATCTTATTTTTTGACAGATTATTTAAATAACATAAATCCTGTTGACACTTTTGAACCAACTTTATTCCAAGTGCCTGCATTTTTCACAGACTGATGATTTTTTGCAGCAGAAATCGTTGTCAAACTTTCGCAAAGCCAATCTCCAATCAGTTTTTCATTTTTATAAATATCATTTCCAATCGAACACTTTGCAAGAAGCACAGAAATATAATCTTTATCAGAAACATTTGTACTAAAATTTTCAGCCATAGAAATGAAAGCTTGTTTTGCAGCACTTACAATATTACTGGCAGGAACAATCGCAGCAGATTTTGCAGAACAAACTTCAAATTTCGACGGATAATCTCGAACTAAAAAAGAAACAATCATTTTTTCTTTTTTTTGTTCAATACGTTTTAATAGTTCATCTACAGCGTAAAAATATCCGCTTATCATATAATCAACAGAATTTGCAATTTCTTCTGTTTTATCAAGTTCAAATCTTGAAGCAAAATAATTAGCATCAAAATAGAAAACAACTTCATCAATATTACCAAGCGCTGTTTCTGATTTTATCAACAGAGAAAGGGTTGAAACTGCAGATGCTCTGTTCCAAGTTGAAGCAACAATTTTCTCAGCTTCAAAATTTGTAGCATCCTTTTCAGATTTGCAAATAGCAAAAACTTTTCTGCCTGAATTTGAAAAAGCTTCAGCAATCTCTAGTCCATCAGGTAAATCTTTTCCAATAAATAAAGTGTTAGCCATACTGTTTATTATAACATACAATAGAATGACATTCCATAGTTTAAAAAAATGTGATATAATCAAAAAAAGAATACACGTTTTGATTTTAGAATTTTAGTAGAAACGTTTTTTAGAGGACATAATGAAAGTTTGGATTAAATACTTACTTGGAATTGCTTTGGGAATTGTAGCATCGTTTCTTTTGCCTTTTGATAACATCAAAGTCAAAGAAGCTTTTATTTTTTTGACAGATTTGTTCATCCGTGTAGGACGGTACATAGTTGTACCATTAATCTTTTCGACTGCCATCTGTTCAATCAACAAATTGCGTTCATCAAAAATGCTGCTTAAAATTTCAGGATGGACTTTTTCTATCATCATTCTGTCCTCATTGCTTTTGACAATAGTAGGAATAACTTCTATTTTAATCATAAAACTTCCACGCATTCCTATCACAGTTGATGTTCCGTCGGAAGTAACCCAAATCAACATCAAGCAGATGATATTGTCGTTATTTCCGTCATCAGGTTTTCAGGCTGTAAACGAAGGTTCGTTCCTTCTCGTTTGCCTCGTAATGGCTTTTATAATCGGCTGGGAAAGTTCAGCAAACGAAATTCTTTTTAAACCTGTTTTTGCTTTGGCAGATGCATGTTCTAAACTTTTTTCTGATATAGCTGTTTTCTTTACAGAAATCATGTCCGTTTTTTGCGTGGCGATTATGGCTTATTGGTTTGTACAGTTTAGAGATATTGTAGAACCTGGAATTTATACACCAATGATTCTTATGTTTGTCTGTGATTTTGTAATTGTAGCCGGTCTTATTTATCCACTGATTTTAAGATTTTTGTGTCATGACCCTCATCCTTACAGAGTTTTATTTGCAAGCATAGCACCAGTAATTCTTTCATTTATTTCCGGAGATTCAAATTTAGTTATTCCATTAAGCATGCGTCACGGTGGAGAAAGTCTTGGAATTCGTCGTCGTTGTCGTGGTTTTACATATCCGCTGTTTTCGATTTTTGCACGTGGTGGTTCTGCACTTGTTACAACAATTTCATTTGTTCTAATTTGGCGTTCTTATTCAAGTTTAAGTTTACCAGTTGCAGACATTTTGTGGATTTTTGGAATTTCGTTCGGACTTTCATTCCTTTTGGGCGGTTTTCCAAGTGGCGGTGCATTTATTCTTCTTACAATTATGTGTAACAAATATGCAAAAGGATTTGAAACAAGTTTTCTTTTGCTTCAACCAGCTTCTTTGATAATCTGTTCATTTGCATCACTTTTTGATACAGTTACCGCAATGTTTGGCAGTTATATCGTTGCAGTTAAAACAAAATTAATAGAACATCACAGCATCACGCATTTTATTTGATTTTTTTTCAGGCATTTTGCTTCGCAAAACCGGTGTGTTTCGTGCTTCCGCTATCGCTTCATTCTTCCGTTTCGCTTCGCTCCACTTCAGAACGCCTGCGACGGCACTCCATACACCTTGCCGGGTTTAAACAAGTAACTTGTTTTACAAAAAAAAAATCGCCCTAAAGGTTATTGATTTTTAGTGTTTTAGTGATATAATTAGAGATAATATTAAAAGTCTTATCTCATTTTTTTTTGAGAATTATATAAAAAAAGGATAAAGAGTTGGCTATATCAGTAAAAGAGATTGTAACTGGAAGGAAAACATTTTTTATCACACCAGATACTTCATTAATTCCCGAAACATATCTAGAAGATTTTTTTGCACTAGGATATGAATGTTATTTTGTAGAAAATGATAAAAGGGTAAAACTTCAGAAAAAAATAGACATCATACTTTCTCTTTTTAAAGATGTAATTCTTTTTTTTAATTTGGATTTTCGTATTGAAGATATTGAATGGTCTACATATATCAGAAATCTGATTGAAAAATATAATAACCGTACTTCAATTGGCGTTTTATATACGCGTCGCCAAAAAAAGGATGAAAAAGCAAAACTTGAACAGAAGTATCTTTATGAAATGGGACTTGGTTGTGGTTGCATCCAGCTGGAATACCAGAAACGACAAAATTTTGAAATAATCGAAAAAATTTTATATGCAAATCAAGCACAAGGACGAAGAAAAAATATTCGTGCTATTTGTACACCTGCCTGTACTTATTCATGGCATCATGGCGCAATAGATATTAATGGAACATTACAAGATATTAGTCTGTCACATTTTACGCTTATTTCACGCTCTGGACAACTTAATATCCAGCTTTACGAAAAAGTTAACGACTTCCACTTTAATATTCGAGGTTTTTTGTTTCGCTCCGATGCTGTTTTGATTATGGAACGTGATCTTGGTCTTGATAAACTTTATGTTTTTTCATTTGTTTCATCGACTGGTGCAAACGGACTGGATCCAAGAATAAAACAGCTTTTTGTTCCGAATATATACAAACTTATGTCATCGAATTGCAAAAATCTTTTGGATCAGTTGTATGCAAAAGTTGATGATTTAACTGCAAATAATCCAATAGAAGACCTGCCAGAAATTTAATCTTCTTTTCATTTCTTACAGATTTTTCTTATTTTATTAGTTTTTTTCTTGATTTTGATTAATTTTTAACGTAAACTTTGTTTGAAAATGTGAGTTTATTTTATCTTATTATTAGAGATGTCAAATCCAAGTTTATTCCGTGCGTTGCATTTCATAAATTTGGATTCAGCATCACCATGTGCCACCGCTAATGCGGTGTTTTTTTAAGGAGGGCAAAAATGAAGATAAAAAATACTTTTCTAATTTTATTTGGAACTATGCTTTTCTTTGGTTGTAATTGGCAGATTCCTCAAAAAGCTACAGTAAAAGCTAGTCCAACCTTTAATTTCAGTGCTGGAACAATAAAGAATGATTTATCTAAACAAATCAATTTGGATTCTATCGTAGACGATATGTTAGAATCTGGAAGCGAACAGTTTGGAGTATACAATTATTGTCCAAATGAAGATGCTCCAAAATCTTTTGCACTTAGATTTTCTATTGCTGAAGTTCCTGTTGATTTTTCTGAATACATAAAGAACAGTGGAATTTCTGATGCAATTTCAGGATTATCTTTTGAACAGAGGATTTCTGTACCAGAAATTTCTTTTAATCATACTGCAAAAATTGATATTTCAGAGATTAAAAAAGGAATTAACAATCTTGTGATTTATAACAACTCAGTTATTCCTGATACTAAAAATGGATTTATCCTAGATTTTTCAAAAATTGTTTATAAGAATTGTACAATCAATATCACAGGATCTATTCCAGATGGAACTCGTGTAATTATTGAATCTGATCATAAAGATATTTACGGTTATATTTATAATAATACTTGTAATATCGAAGTTTCAGATTTTACTATTGATTCAGAAAATTTTTATGTAACATTTGATGATAATAAAGATTACCCATATCTTATTACTGTTGATGAAGATAGTGAAATTGCAAGTATTCACAACGTTAATTCTCCAGAAAATATTTCTTTCCCATTTGAAATGAGTTTTTCTTTGTCAGATGCTAATACAACTAACTTTGAATCATGTGAAATCGCAGACGGTAAACTTATTACTGATTTAAAAGTTCCTTCGACATGGTCAGGGGTTTCTGTTGATTATAATTTCACATCAACAGGAGGAATTGAAGTAAATGCTGACAAAAATGGAAATTTAAAAAAAGAGATTCAATTAACAAATACAAGTATTTCGAATAAAAAAACTACTTCCAATTCAGATATTGAAATTTCGCTTAGTAATGCAACTTTAGACTTTACAAACGAAGATGAAGCTATGCAGATTGAAATTTCAAGTGAAATCAACCAACTTAAATCATTGTGTATTGAATTAGATGATGTTAAAACAGACATCAACTATTCAGAAAAACTTCCTCAAGAAGTAATTGATTCTGTAAAGAAAATCAATTTAAACAGTCTTACTTTAAATGTTGAATATACAAACACTTTCCCTGAAGGCAATGATATCACGTTAAATACAAAATCCGATATTTTTAATATTAATGATAAAATTACTCTACAAGGTGGAAGTGAAAACGGAACTGAAAAAATCACATCAACGGATAATAAAGTAATATTAATTGGAGATGGCGGTTACGACAGTTATGATTTTACTGGAAAACTTACTCTTCCTGGAGCTACTTCAGAAAAACCAAATAGAATACTTATTTCAAATGTTGCGCTCGGCGAAGATTATTTTATTTCTTTAAAACTTACACCTGAAATTGATTGGGAAAGCATTGTTTTATCTGATAAACTGACTGACAGCATGTCTCAAAAAGGGAAAATGAATTTACCAGTCAATATAAACGAACTTATCAAAAATATGTCTTCTTCTTTTAAAATCGATGATTTGTTGAAAAAAGTTCAATTAGATTCTCTTCCAATTTATCTTTACTGTACTAAACCTACTTTCGAAAATTCAACAGAGGATCCTTTTAAAGATATAAAATTCAAGGGAAATATTTCAATTTACTATGGAACTGAAGATCAAGCTGATTTTAAAGAAACTATCCAGGATGATACTGATTCAATTGTTTTCAAAGATTATCCTAAAATCAATTTCTCTAGTGATAGAAAGAAAATCCTTTCAGAGTTCAAAGAAACTACTTGTTCTATTTATGCAAATTTAGCAAACATTATTAATCAATCACTTTCAAGTACTTCAGAAAATTCCAGTCTGTTTGTTGACTACAATCTTTCGCTTGATGGTGGTACAGATAACGAAATTGAAATAAGATCTGAAATGTTGTCTGATGGTGGTTCTCTTGGAATTTTTGCTTATGTTGTTTTGCCTTTGAAATTTAAAACAGTAAGTAACATAACGCTTGATGCGGCTGAACTGGCAGGAGATTCATTGAACGGTGACATTTTTGGAAGAAAAGATGCAAATTCTGATATGAATGATCTTGAACAATATATTGACTATATCAGAAAAGCTTCATTCAATTATCAAATCACTCAACTTCCATTTAATACTAATAAAAATGCTGTAAAACTCAATGCTGGACTGATTTTAGGAGAAGGAAATAATCCTGAAAAAATAAATCTCACAGAAAATTCTTCATTACAGTCTGGTACAATTTCAATAAAATCTGATGATATTAAGAAAGTTTTGAAGTCATATCCTGCAAATCTTGATTTAAAGATAAACATTGGCAATGGAACTGAGTTTTCAATTCCACAACAAATGAATTTGGAATTAAACTTGGCAATATCTATAGAAACTGATATTGAAATGGAATTTTAATGTAACAGGAGCTGAGAAATGAAAAAATTATCTTGTTTATTTATATTTTTAATCGGTATTTCTACTTTTGGATTTTCAAAAAACTTTTTTGCTCAAAGATTTTTTGAATTACAGGTAGGTGTTCCAGTAAGTTTTTCGAATAATGTTTTAAGTTTTGATGACATTATGAAAGAACAACTGGTTATAGATTTAACTAAGCTTTCCGATTCTATTTCTCCAAACGGAGCTGACATTGTAATTCAATCAACACCTTATTTTGCTATGAATTTTAATATAGCTGTTGTGCATGTTGGTTTTAGTATTGGTCTTGACGTTTATGAAAAAATGAATGTTTCCAAAGATTTGTTTGATTTTTTGGGAAAAGGAAATGAAATTGGAAAGCCTATCAATGTAAGCATAAATAATTACACAGATGCTTTTCTTTATGCAGAAGCAGACTTGGGAATTAATTTTGGTAGATTCAATATTCACGCTATTCCTGGAATTTTTATGCCAGTAATTTCATCTTCTGGTTCACTTGCAAATGTAACTTTTGAAAATAAAGAAGATGGTTCTTTGGATTTATTGATAAAGTCAAATGCAGAGTTTTTATCAAATGTAGATTTTGTAAAAATAAATCAACTTAATGTTTCAGAATTCTTTAATGATTTAAGTTCTGGAATTGGTTTTGATTTAGGAGGACAATTATCTATACCTTTTGGAAAAACTGTTCTTTCTGCTAAAGCTAGAATTCCTATCGTTCCTGGTCAATTACAATATAAAATGACAAATTCTGTTGAAAAAAGTCTCACAATTAATACTGCAGAAATTGTTTCTGGTGATGCTCAATTGAATTTGAATGATTTAAAAATTGACAACGAAGATTTTAATTTAACTTCTTCAAAACTTTCAGAAAAAGTTTCTATCAATCGTCCACTAAAATTCAATGTTTTTGCCAAATACTCACCAATTGGAAATCTTCTGAATCTTTGTGCTGGTGGAGGAATTGGAGTTTATCACCCTTTCCTTTCGGATAATTTTATGTATCCTGAATATTATTTAAGCGCAGGTATAAATTTAATAGATATGTTGAAATTCACTGTTTCAACTGAATATTCAAGCCAAATATTTAAACATCAAATTGCTTTTGCTGTAAATATTCGTCTTGTTGAATTTGAATGTGGCGCTTCTTTACAGTCAACTGATTTTTCAAAAAGTTTTAGTAACAATGGATTTGGTGCATACGCAATTGTATCTATTGGATTCTAATATATTCTAAAATGTGTCGAGTCAAGAAAAGAACCATGGAACTTAAAACTTGACTTCGACTTTTTTGAGTTTTGAACTAGCCTTAAATAAAAAAGAGATGCTGAACTTCATGTTTTAGCATCTCTTTTTTATGTTTTTTAATTCTTTTAATTTTCCTGTTTGTCTAAATATGGTTTTGCTTGAGTTGTAAACATTTCTTTATAAATACCGTCTGGAATTTGCATGAGTTGGTCATGTGTTCCATATTCTTTGATATTTCCTTCAGAAAAAACTGCAATCTGATCGCAGAATTTGCAAGAGGAAAGTCTGTGGGAAATGTAAATAGCTGTTTTTCCGCCAACCATTTTGTTGAAATCTTCGTAAATCTCAGCTTCGGCAAGTGGATCTAAAGCAGCCGTAGGTTCATCAAGAATGACAATTGGTGAGTTTTTATAAAGTGCTCTGGCAATGGCAGTTTTTTGTTTTTGTCCACCTGAAAGCTCCACACCGGTTTCATCAAAACTTTTATAAATGCATGTGTCGTTCTTTTTGGGAAGTTTTTGAGCATCTTCATAAAGGCCTGCAAGTTTGAGAACATCGTCAATCTGTGAATCTGGAACTTCTGGTGAAAATGCAATGTTTTCTTTGAGAGAGAACGCAAGAAGTTTAAAATCCTGGAACAAAACAGCAAAAAGTTTTCTGTATTCATCATCAGAATATTCTTTTATATTAATGTCATCAATGAGGATTTCGCCATCTGTAACATCGTAAAGGCGACACAAAAGTTTAATAAAAGTTGTTTTTCCAGCTCCATTCAATCCCACAATTGCAAGATGCTGCGCATTTGGGATTTTGATGCTTACGTTTTGGAGAACATATTTTTCGGAACGCGGATATTTAAATGAAACATTTTTGAATTCTATTGTGTGCGGTTTGTCCAATACAACAGATTTTGAACCTTTTGGAAGAGCAACAGGATATTCCATAAATTTGAGATATTCATTTACATAATTTGTACGTTTCAAGATTTCCTGGACGCTTTGTACAATTGCCTGACAACAGTTTGTAAAATCGTTGGAAGCTGTTACGCACATGGAAAAATCTCCGATTGTGATTAAGTTTTTGATTACTTTGTAACCTAAGTAACAAAAGATTAGAAAATTACAAATAAGATTAGAAAAATTCATCTTGTAATTTTGTTTTTTTGTTTTGATTAAACGGTCAGTCCAAATACATGTCTGGTCATCCAAGTGTTTTGATGAAAGTTTAGTAAAAAGATTTGATGCATCGTAAAGACGAATATCTTTTCCATAAGAAAAATCTGAAAGTTCAAAGAAAAGATAACCAAAAATTCGATTGCTTTTTGCAAGATTTTTGAAACTTTCTAATTCAATCTTTTTGATTTTATTGTTAAAAAAAGTAAAGCAAGCAATTGAAAAAATCTGAAAAATGATAACAAGAGGTGAACTGAACATAAGAATTGTAATCACACCGATTAAGCCTGCAATATTAGTTACAATAGAAAAGAACTGGTCGAGAATGCCACAAACATTGCCACTGTACCAATCCATTCCCTCTTTTGCTTTGTTCATTTGATCGAGAACTTGAGGATTTTCTGTACATTCAAAGTCTATTGACATAGACTGCTGATTGATTTTTACCTGGAAATATTCGTTAAACCATTCCTGACTTAAGTTTTTTATCCAGTTTGCAATGCCATCTAAAATGTTTCCAAAAAACATAATTCCTAGTGTAAGTACAACGAGAAAAACGATTCTTTGAAGATGAGCAGAAGGTTCGTCCCCATTGTAAACGGCAAGTAATTCTTCTATGAGAAATTTTGGTAATACAATGATTTGAAATTTTCTAATCAGACTAACAGAAAACTGAATGAAATAAGCCAAAAAAACAATTGGGCGGTTTTTTGCTGCTTCATAAAACATATTTTTGAGAACTTTTTTGACAGGAATACTGTTTTTTGATGATAAATTTGCTTTAGTTTTCATTTGTTTCTCCTGCATCTACATAATATTGTGCTTGAATCTTGAACATATTTGCATATTCACCGTTTTGTTTTAAAAGTGATTCATGAGTTCCATATTCTATGAGTTTTCCATCTTTGAACATTGCGACATTATTGCAAAATTGTGTAGAACTGAGACGGTGACTTATGTAAATTGAAGTTTTTCCGCCAATGAGTTTGTCAAAATCAGAATAAAGTTTGCTTTCTGCAATTGCATCTAGAGCTGCTGTAGGTTCATCGAGAACAACTACAGGTGAATTTTTGTAAAGAGCGCGTGCAAGTGCAAGTTTTTGTTTTTGTCCACCAGAAAGGTCGATTCCATCATCGTAGATGACTTTTAAAAGCTGTGTATCAAGACCTTTTTCAAGGGAATCAAGTTTTTCTTCAAGTCCGCTTTGAACAACTGACTGATGAGCCAAATCTTTATCTGTGTTTTCAAGAGATTTCATGGAAACATTTTCTGCAAAACTCATTGCAAAAAGGTTTACTTCCTGGAAAACTGGAGCAAAAATTTTAAAATAACTGTTTAAATCGTAAGTTTGGATGTCAGTTCCGTTCAAGAGGATTTTTCCTTCAGTTGGCTGATAAAGGCGCAAAAGAAGTTTGATGAATGTGGATTTTCCAGCGCCGTTTAATCCGACAACAGCAAGCCTTTCAGCAGCTTTAATCTTTATGCTGACATTTTGCAAAGCAAATCGTTCTGCACGTGGATATTTAAAGCTGACATTTTGGAATTCAAATTCATAGTGTGATTGAGGTTGCAGTTTTGGAAGGTTTGTTTTTTGGTCTGGGAGATTTTGACGAAGTTCTGGCATTTCGTAAAATGAACGAAAATCATCAACATAACGGCTGTTGTTTAAAAAATTTGTGATTGAGTTTAAAAGTGACATAACACATTCAAAAAAAGTTGCTGTTGCAGAAAGATAAAGTGTAAAATTTCCTATCGTGATTGTTTTCGCAAAAATGCAGCGAATTAAATAAATATAAATGAGTACTTGAGAGATAACCCAAAAGAACGAACTTGCAATGGAAACCAAAAGCCAAACTCGGTTATTCTTTTTCTGATAATTAAAGCGTATTTTGTTTATTTCTTGAAATTTATGTGTTAAATAATTTTTTAGTCCGAACATGCGGATGTCTTTTGCATAACTAAAATCTCCCAGTGCAATATCCATGTACCAGCGTTTACGCCACCATGGAGCTAGTTCGTCCCAAACGTGTTTTTTGCACCACTTATTTGCAAGATTTGAGATAAAAAAGTTTGCAAGTGCAATGGCAATCATCAAAATGACGATTTTAAAATTTATTGTACTGATGATTGAAAGACCTGCAATAACAGCACCAAGTGAACCTGAGAAATTTAAAATGATATGCATCATTCCTTCTACACCCTGTTGATTTCCACCGACAGCCTGAGATGCTTTTTGATTGCAGTCGAGCATGTTTGGATCTTCTGTATAAATAAAAGGCATAGTCATGGTGATAAGATTTTTTTCAAGAATGAGATTCATGCGCGCAATTATGCATTTTATTTCTGATTTGGAGTTGTACCATGAGTTTGTGTTCCAAAGAGTTATAAAAATAACTGAAAAAATGCCCAGCGTTATCAAAAGCTGCTGAAGGGTTCCATGATTTGTTGCAATATCGATAATATATTTAATAAGGAATGATACTGTGTATCTGTTTCCAACTGAAATCATTGCTGAAACTGGTAATAGGAAAAGAAGCATCGGTGAATATTTTTTCATTACTTTGAGAACAAACTTGAGGTTGCTGAAAAAGCCGAATTCTTTGTGGTAAGGATTGTCTTCACGTTTCATGTTGTTATTTCTCCAGATAAGCTAAAGGGTTTGAGGTAATGGCGCACCGAGCATGGAGCAACGCCGAAAGGCGGCCACCATATTTTGAAAAATCGTGGTAAATTAATACTTTGGGTGATGTTAAAAAAAAATGCATCGATTATTAATTCTTTTTCAAAATATGGGGCTGAGCGTTAGCGAATTGCGGAACGTGACTTGGAATGTGGACTGTGCCCATAAAATTCCAAAAAAAAAGCCAAAAAATCATTTTTCTTCAAAACATAATGTGATAAAAAATGGAACTCCTATGATTGAAGTTATGATTCCCGTTGGCAATTCGCTTGGTCTCACAATTATTCTACACAATATGTCTGCAAATAACAAGATTATAGCACTCAAAATCATGCTGAAAGGTATAAGTTTTTGTGATTTTGGACCAACGATTTTTCGTGCGATGTGGGGGGCAATGAGTCCTAGAAAATTTATTGTGCCGCCAGCGCATACTACACAACTTGTGCAAAGGGCACCAATGATTAGAACTTGAATGCGGAGCGTGGACACCTGGACACCAAGACTTTGTGCATTTGTTTCACCACCGCTGAGTAAATCTAAGGGTTTTGCTATAAAAAAAATTAGAATAAAAGAAACGATGGCAGGCAAAAGGATGAAAAAAACTTCGTTCCAGCCGCGTCCATTAAAACTTCCGAGAATCCAGCTGTAAATGGAATGAAGAGTTTGACTTCTTGTCAAAAGGATAAGTGAACTGAGAGATGAATAAAGTGTTCCTAATGCAGTGCCACAAAGTAATATAACTATGGAAGTGTTTTGTTTTTTTTGTGTGAAAGATAATGCTGTGACAACGATGCCAGCTGTAATTGCCCCGATGAAAGCAAAAAGACTGACGGGGGAAAAATATTTTAAAATTGTGGAAAAAAAAGTGTTATGAAGAAAAGAAATTGATGTAACAGCAGGGACAAAAGCGGTGGCAAAAACTGCGCCTAAAGTTGCTCCCGATGTTATGCCAAGAATGCCAGGTTCTGCAAGTGGATTTCTGAAAAAAAGCTGAAAAACTGCTCCGCCTGCGCCAAGAAGAATGCCCGACAGGAGAACTAAAATAGCTCTTGGTAAACGAAGATTCCAGAGAATTGTTTTTTCAAATGTATCACTGCGTGTTAATATGGAAGAAAGGTGAATTTTTTGTGCTCCCTGTGTTATTTCAAGGATGAAAGCTATGAAGAGAAGCACAAAAAAAATGAAGTATATTTTGGAATATTTTGATTTCATTTTGGATAAATTATTGTGTATTCAAGATTTTTGCAAGATTTTGAACTGCATTGATAGCTCTTGGACCCGGCCGACTGAGCAGATTGTCGTCTACCAGGTAGATTTGATTTTTCTGTACAGCCTGCATTTTATTCCAGCCATTTCGAGATTTTATGGAATCGATTGAAATGCCTGAACTTTGTGGAATCAAGATGATGTCTGGATTTTCCGCAAGAATTGTTTCCTCACTCACGATTGGATATGCGTCCTGAAGATTGGCAAAAATATTTTTTCCGCCAGCTTTTTCTATGATGTCGTTGATAAAGGAGCTGGAACCGCAGCTCATGTAAGGAGCATTCCAAACTTCATAATAAACAGTTTTTTGTTTTGCCTTTGAATCTGCATTAGCGGACGAATTAACTGATGAAGAATCGGTTATTTCATGTAATTGGTTTTGCAGCAAAGTAACTTTATTTTCAGCTTCTGCCTGATGACCAGTGATTTTTCCAATCTCCATCATCTCTGAAAAAATGTCATTAATAGAGGAAGATGATGAAATGTAATATTTGATGTTGTTTTGTTCGAGCTGTTCAATCAAAAAATTGTGCATTCCATCAGTAAGATAAACAAAATCTGGTTTAAATGAAAGAATTGTTTCCAAACTGAGTGTTTTTCCATCAAAACCGCCGACTTTTGGAAGAGATTTGGTTTCTGGCGGATAATCTGATAAATCACTTACTGCAGCAATTTGATTTTGAGCTCCAACTGCAAATAGAATTTCAGTTGAGGCTGGCGAAAGTGAGATTATTGACTGAGGAATGAAATCAGTATTTTTGAGAGTTTCTGTCTTTTTCTGACAGCTGCAAAACATTAAAAGAATGAATGAAATTAATGCAAGTTTTTGAAGATTAACTGAAAATTGTGAAAAAGTTTTTTTTTGTTTTTGGAGGTTAGCTTTTGAATTTAAACTGTGGCAAGGATTGTAAGGGCTGGCGAAGCCAGTTCCGAAGCGTAGCGAAGGAATGTAGCGATAGCGTAACCCTGAAAAGCGCGAGTTTGCAATGCAAACTCGGGACGAGAAAATGCTATGCATTTCTCGCTTTTTTTGCGAAGCAAAAAGCCACCCAAAGAATAAAAATTTAAAACCCGACATTTGTTCTGACAGTTTTTTATTTTGCATTATTTTACGCATCCCCATTGTGAATAATATTCATCTAGCTTGGTTTTTATTTCCGGTGTAATGATTTTTTTGTCACCGTTTGTGTACAGAGCATCGATTACATCATCCATTGTGACTATGGCGCAAGTTTTAAATCCATAAGTTTCTGATATAACTTGCAAAGCGGACTTTGTGGTGTCAGGGGCACGTTCCATGCGATTTAAACTTACTATTTCTCCAACTATTTTAATGGAATCTTTTTGTGTTTCTTGTGATTTGATTTTTGGAAAAACTTCTTCGATTGATTTTCCTGAAGTTGTTACATCTTCGATTATTACAACGCGGTCTCCATCTTTTATTTTGTAGCCTAAAAGTCCGCCTTTGTCTGCACCGTGGTCTTTTTCTTCTTTTCTGTCGCAGCAATATTTTACTTCTTTTCCATAAATTTCACTGTAGGCAATTGCTGTAGTTATTGCCAGTGGAATTCCTTTGTATGCAGGACCAAAAAACACGTCAAAATCGTCTCCAAAATTGTCATGAATTGCGTGCGCATAAAATTCGCCAAGACGTTTTAGTTGAGAACCGGTGATATAAGCTCCGGCATTCATGAAAAACGGAGATTGGCGTCCGCTTTTTAGGGTAAACGAACCGAATTTCAAAACCTGTGCTTCTACCATGAAATCAATAAACTGTTTTTTGTAATCCATATTTTTACTCCAATAAAAAATTAATATTTAAACAGGGACAGACCTCGTTTTAAACTAAACCAAACCCGAGTTTTGGCAAAAATAAAACTCATCTTACAAAAGGAACAAAAAAAATTGCCAAAACTCACGGCTCGTGCTAACTAAATTTACGTTGGCGTGCAAGTTGACAGCACTAACAGGGAAACACGAGTCAGGGACAGACCTTGTTTTACTAGAACAATTTTTATTATATTGAAAAAAAAGTTGATTTTCAATGTATAGGGGCAATTTTGAGTTTGTGACGTAAAAATGGGGACAGACCTTGATTAAAAAAAAATTATTTTAAATAATCCAATGTATATTGGACGGCGAGAGCAGTTGCGTATGAGTAGCTGTCTTCTGCCAAATCGAAATATTCGTTATGATGTGGTGCGCTAGTGACGGTACTGTTTGAAGAGCCGACATGTACATACGTACCTGGTGCCTTTCTGCTATAGTCAGCAAAATTATCTGAACCAAAACGTTTATCTAAATTAGTGATTACATTTTCCTGTGGGACAAGTTTGACTGCTGAATTAACCACTTCTGATGCAGTTTCTGCTGGATTTGTGCATGGATCACAAATATCTTCTATATTAATATCAACTGTAGCACCATATTCAGAAGCAACATTAGTTGCAATTGAGCGAACTG
>JALFAW010000321.1 GCA_022773305.1 Spirochaetia bacterium | reverse complement strand
AAACTGGACATTCATAAATCTCGTCTGCGCCATATTTTTTTGTATAAGCTTCAACTAAAGCTTTTCTTCTGTTTACAGAAAGTGATTCTGGGAAACAGTCACGGCTAACAGCAACAATACCAATTTTAATCTTTGGTTTATGCATAATTTTATACCCCATAAAAATACAATAAATGTAATGAAATATTCCAAAGTAAATTGTAAACTATTTGTCACAGTTGTCAAGCAGAGATTTTACCTATATTTAAAGATTTATATCTTTCTCATCTTTATTAGGTAACGAAAATATTGAAATATTAGGACAAATGTCGAGTTTTGAATTTTTATTGAGGGGGTAGTACAACCCCTCAAAACGGCGAAGTCAAGGCTTTAAGCGTTAGCATGCCTTGACTCGACGTATTTTTAGGGTGGCTTTTTGCTTCGCCAGCCCTTACAATCCTTGCCACGGTTTGTAAATCAAATACTCGAAATTGAACCTATTAAGTTAAAAATTAATTATATTACTTTACATTTAAGTAATTTTGGTTATATAATTATTTATCTTTTAAACTTCAAGGCAATCCATTATTGTCAGTTTTTTTATATGAGGAAATGAATATGAATAAACAGTTTTATGATTCTATCAAATCTGAACTTTTTGATAATATTTTACCATACTGGCAGAAATATTCCAGAGACTTAGTTAATACAGGTTTTTTTGGTGAAATTGATAATCAAAATCACCAGAATGATAAAATAGAACGTTCTATCGTAATGACTTCACGATTTTTGTGGACTTACAGTGCTGTCGCACGTTTTTCAAAAAACAAATCTTTCTTGGAAATGGCTCATTTTGCGTATAAAGTCATCAGCGAAAAATATTTTGATAAACAAAATGGTGGCGTTTATTGGTCTGTAATGCCAGATGGAACTCCAAAAGTTACCAAAAAACAGATTTATGGCGAAGCATTTTGTTGCTACGGTTTGAGTGAATATGCAGCAGCCCTAAAGGAACTGGAAACGAGCGTTGAATTTGTGCAGCTGAGTGAAAAAGTTATGAACGAAGCTTTGGAAATTTATAACCTTCTGGAAACTCATGCGCTTGATAAATCACAAGGAGGATATATAGAAGCTTGTGCAGTTGACTGGAATAAAACTGATGATATGATTTTATCTCCAAAAGACATGAACTGCCCAAAATCCATGAATACAAATCTGCACGTAATGGAAGCTTATACAAATCTTTATCGCACAATTCCTGTCGTTTTTTCGGACGCAAAACCTTTACAGCGTGAAATCGGGGACAGTCTTGCAAAACTTGTGGAAGTGACTGTAAACAAAATTGTTCAAAAAAATGCACACCTTGGAATGTTTTTTGATATGGATTGGAATCTCTTATCTGACGAAATCTCTTTTGGTCATGATATTGAAGCAAGCTGGCTTTTGTGGGAAGCAGTTTGTGAACTTGGTGATGAACAGCTTAAATCTGAAATCCGCGATCTGGTTATCAAAATGGCAGATGTCACTTATGAAGAAGGATTTGATAAAGATAACGGTTGCTTGGAAAACTTTTTAAAGGACGGCGGAAAAGTTTTGGACAGAACGCGAGTCTGGTGGAATCAGGCAGAAAGTGTAAACGGATTTTACAATGCATGGGAAATGACTGGCGAAGAGAAATATGCTTCAATCGTTGAAAAACAATGGGCATGGATTCAAAATCATCAGGTGGATAAAAAAGGCGGAGACTGGTGGAATGCACTAAATGTTGATGGAACACCAATTCTCCAGGAAGCAAAAGGCGGCAATTGGAAAACAAGTTATCACAATGGCCGCACTTGTTTGGAACTATTAAGGAGAAGTTCTTTTAAAAATCTCTAAAAATTTCGTTTTACTTTCATTGTTGTTGTCATTTCCAGAGGTTTTTCAAGAATTGTAATTTTTGTTATTCTTTGATATGGCTGAAGTTTTTTATTGATTTTTTCTACTATTTTGGAAATAAATTTCAAAACTTCAGCTTTTTTCTTTTCATCACTAAAAGAATCTTCACGAGAAAAGTTCATTTCTTCAAAAAGACTGTCAGACGGATAAATCATCGCCTCAATTTCTTCTGATTTTGTATTTTTGTTTGCCACATAACCTCTTACAGTAATCTGCTGAATGTCAGTTTCCAACTGGAACGAATCTTCTATTTCCTCAGGATAAACATTTTTACCGCCTTCTGTAACAATAAGATTTTTACAACGACCACTCAACATTAAATACTTTTCAGAATCAAGCCAACCTAAATCTCCAGTTTTAAACCAGCCATCGCTTGTAAACATTTTTTCAGTTTCCTCAGGCATCTTGTAATAGCCCTGCATAACCATTGGACCTTTTACACAGATTTCTCCAATTCCTTCTTCATTTGGATTAAGAATTTTCATTTCCATGTGTCCAACAAAATATTTACCAACACTTTCAATTTTAAAATGCTGCACAGGATTTAACGCAATAATCGGAGAAGTTTCAGTCAAACCGTAACCTTGCACAAAATCAATTCCAAGCTGATTATAAAGTTTAAAAACACTTTTTGCCAAAGGACCGCCACCGCAAATAGCAATTCTGATTGTGTTTATATTTGCTTTTTTCAAAATAGCATTGAACATTTTGTGTCCAACATTAATTTTCGTGATTTTTTTGATGATATAGGAAATTTCCATCAATATTTTCAAAATACCATAAACAATTTTTCCTTTTTGCCTAATTCCGTTCAAAATCCCAGCTGCAAGTTTATTGAAAAGAAGCGGAACTCCCAAAAGCATTGTGATTTTTCCTTCTTTCAACTCCTTCATCAGTTTGGATACAGCCATACTTTTACCAAATACAATTTCAGCTCCAATACAAATTGATTCTATAAAAACTGCAAGCATTGTATAGGCATGATGAATTGGTAAAAGAGCATAAAAAACATCATTATAATCAATAATCATGTGATATTGTGCAATAAAAGCATCACTTACAAGATTTTTATGACTGAGCATTACACCTTTTGGAATACCTGTTGTGCCACTAGTAAACAAAATAGCAGCTGTATCTTCTTCGGTAGGAAATTGATTAAGTTCCACATTTCCCTCAGGTTCCAATTCATAAACATATTTCTGATTTCTTCTATTTAAGCTATATACTTTACATCCTTTTAAATTAGAATCAAAATGATTGAACTTTTCAAAATCTATAAAAAGAAATTTTGGTTCTGCTGTTTTCAACAGATTCTCAATTTCATCCTCATGTAATGCATAATCAATCGGACAGATTACTGCACCAGCAAAATGAGCGGCAAGATAAACAGTAGCCCATTCTGGAGAATTTTTTCCAGAAACTGCAATTCTATCTCCTTTTTCTACACCATTCTGCACAAACCATTTCGCAAGTTTTTCTACTTTGACAAAAACTTCGTTATAAGAATAAGTTCGTTTAGAACCATCATCTGTATCCCAGTCTGTAAAAGCATTTCGTTCACCAAAACGTTTTACTGTAATTTTAAGCATTTCTACTAAAGTAGGCCATTCACCATGAAAATCTTTATCACGATAATCATCAAGAAACTTAATCGGATTATAATTTTTTAAACTCTGCATAAAGTCAAACCTCAAAAAAATAATACTGCACAAAGAAAATTTCCTTCCGAGAAGAAAAATCGTACTCGAAAGTGATTAATTCTTTGTTTTATTGTAACACGGTTCTTTATTTATTAACAGAAAAAAGAAGTTCAGACCTCAATTGAAAACTGTACTTTTTTGAGTTTTGGCAGAAGAGAAGTTTTATTAATAGGACAAATGTCGGGTTTTAAATTTTTATTCTTTGGGTGGCTTTTTGCTTCGCAAAAAACAGGCTATCCGGGGTTCCGCTATCGCTCCAGCCGCTTCCCTCGCTTCGCTCAGTCCAGTGGCCACCTTTGGTGCCCCTACTATCCTTGCCACGAGA
>JALFAW010000320.1 GCA_022773305.1 Spirochaetia bacterium | reverse complement strand
GTAGATAATAGTATTGACGAAGCAATGGCAGGTCATTGTGATAAAATAATTGTTGCTTTGGAAAAAGATGATGTTGTTCGTGTAGAAGATAATGGTAGAGGTATTCCAGTTGATATTCATCCGACAGAAAAAATAAGTGCTTTGGAACTTGTTTTGACAAGACTTCATGCAGGTGGAAAATTTGATAAAAGTTCATATAAAGTATCTGGAGGTTTACACGGTGTTGGTGTTTCTTGTGTAAATGCACTTTCTGAATGGCTTGAAGCCACTGTAAAAGTTAATGGTCACATATATCGTCAAAAGTACGAAAGGGGTGTTCCTAAAACAAAAGTAGAAATAATTGGTGATACTGAAGAACATGGAACAACAATCCGTTGGAAAGCTGATAAAACTATTTTTACAGAAACCACTACTTATGATTTTGATGTGTTAAAAGACAGATTAAGGGAACTCGCGTTTTTGAATTCTGGAATTATAATTTATTTTCGTGATGAAAGACTTGAAAACCCAAAAGAAGAAGTTTTGCAGTTTGTTGGTGGAATAAACGAGTTTGTTAGCAATATTGATAGTGGAAAAACAGTTGTTCCTGATCAACCAATTTATATAAACGAAACGAAAGATGATGTCATTACAGAAATTTCTTTGCATTATAACAATTCATATTCTGAAAATATCAGAACTTATGTGAATGATATAAATACTCGTGATGGTGGAACTCATCTTGAAGGTTTTAAAAGTGCAATTCGTTTTGTTTTAAACAAATTTCTTGATGCAAATGAAAAACTTAAAAAAACATTTGAAAAAGATGAAAAACTAACGTATGAAGATTTATCTTCTGGATTAACGGCAGTTATTTCCATGAAAGTTCCTGAACCTGAATTTGAAGGACAGACAAAAGAAAAACTTGGAAATACAGAAGTTCGAACAATTGTTGATCAGATAGTAAAAGAAAAACTTACAATTTATTTTGAGCAAAATCCTTCTGTATTGGATTCAATTCTAAAAAAAGCAATTGATGAAGCAAAAGCAAGAATTGCTGCCAGAAAAGCAAAAGATAATATGCGCAAAAAGTCAATGTCTGACGGATTCGGTCTGCCAGCAAAACTTGCAGATTGTTCTATGAAGAATCCTGAACTTTGCGAAGTTTACATTGTAGAAGGAGATTCTGCCGGTGGTTCTGCTAAGAAGGGTAGGGATCCAAAAACACAGGCAATACTTCCACTTTGGGGAAAAATGCTTAATGTAGAAAAAGTGCGACCTGAAAAAGTAATGAATAATGATAAACTTGAGCCTGTAATTGCAACACTTGGTGCTGGTTTTGGAAAAGATTTTAATATAAATAAATTGAGATATCATAAAATCATTATCATGGCTGATGCCGA
Source organism: Spirochaetia bacterium (assembly GCA_022773305.1). Taxonomy (GTDB): domain Bacteria; phylum Spirochaetota; class Spirochaetia; order Treponematales; family Treponemataceae; genus Treponema_D. Next base: position 5,035 of record JALFAW010000320.1, on the reverse strand, counting down.
TGTTGACGGTTCTCATATTCGTACATTACTTTTGACTTTCTTTTTTAGATATATGCCTGAACTTATTACAAAAGGATATATTTATCTGGCAATGCCACCTTTGTTCAAAGTGCAGCTTGGAAAGAAAGAACCAGTTTATTGCTATTCTGATGCAGAAAGGGATGCAGCTCTTGAAGCTTTAGGTGACCAAAGGGAAAAAGCAAATGTTCAACGTTACAAAGGTCTTGGTGAAATGGACGGAAAACAACTTTGGGAAACAACAATGGATCCTGCTCACAGAAAAATGAGAGTAGTAACTGTTCCAGATGCAATAGCTGCAGATAAAATTTTTAGTGTCTGCATGGGTGAAGAAGTTGAACCAAGACGCCGCTTTATTGAAGATAATTCAAGTTATGCAAATCTGGATATTTAGTTCATGAAAAAAATAAGTTTACCAGTTTTAGAAACAGAACGACTCATTTTACGTCCTCTTACAATTGAGGACTTGCAGGCGATTTTTAAATGGGCAGGTGACCCTCGTGTAAATAAATATATGATTTATCCACTTTATAAAAATCCTGAAGATGGCCTTGAATGGCTTGAGTCTTTATACGAAGATGAAAAGAAACTGGACTATGGTTTTGTTCTTAAATCAACTGGTGAGCTGATTGGCAGCGGTGGTCTTTATTATCATGAAGATATTGATGTATGGAGTATAGGTTACAATATTGCTTACGACCACTGGCACAATGGATACACACCAGAAGCCATAACCCGTATTCTGAAATACGCTCAGGAAAAATATGGCGTTCATGTTTTGGCCGGAACTTTTGCAGTAGACAATAATGGTTCACGTCGAGTTATGGAAAAGTTAGGAATGACTTTCTATGAAGATACAGAGTATACAAAGCTGGACGGCAGTGAAACTTTTAAAGCTAAGACATATAAAAAGGTTTTGTGATTTATGAAATATTTCCGTGTACATACTTCAGACATTGCATATCTCACTAAGCAGCCAAGAGGCATTTTTATAACAGTCGGCAAACTGGTAGATGCTAAAACTCTCACTGAAGAAGAAACTGCAGAATACTGGAGGCAGAGGGAATATTTTGAAAAAGTTCTTCCGGTTCCGCCATTTTATAAAGAAGGAAATTCGGAAAAGGCTGTAACCTGGTTTAAAGATACAGAACAGGGTAGGGATATCTGGAAGCAACTTACATTTTACCGCCGGATGTGCAGTAAGTATGGAATTAAGATTTATAAATCAGAAACAAAAGAAATTCCAGGAAAAATCATTTATGAAGATAATTTTCAGATAGCGGTAAAAGATTTAAGAGAAATCAATTGTCATTCTGAACTTGTTTCAGAATCTATAGATAAAGAGAACTGAATAAATTCAGAAAGATGTAAAACTACCAAGGAGTAAACGATGGAAGAGATAAAAACAGCCGAAGGTGGCTCTCTTATAAAAATACCTATTGAGGATGAAGTAAAACAAGCCTATATTGACTACTCAATGTCTGTAATTGTTCAACGTGCATTACCTGATGTTCGTGATGGACTTAAACCAGTTCATCGCAGAATTATGTATGCAATGGATACACTTCATCTTGCAAGCGGTGGTAAAACAAAAAAATGTGCCACTATTGTCGGTGAAGTTTTAGGACATTATCACCCACATGGAGATGCTTCTGTTTACGATGCTCTCGTTCGACTTGGTCAAGATTTTGCACAGCGTTATACAACAGTAACTCCACAGGGAAACTTTGGTACTATAGCTGGTGACCCACCTGCAGCTTACCGATACACTGAAGCTAAAATGTCCAGAATTACAGAGGAAATGGTTGCTGACCTTTCAAAAAATACAGTCGATATGATTGCAAACTTTGATGATACTTGCCAGGAACCATCTGTTCTTCCAGCAAAATTTCCATTCCTTCTTTGTAACGGAACAACAGGAATTGCAGTCGGAATGGCAACTAATATGCCAACACATAATCTAAAGGAAGTGGCGGCTGCAATCAGTGCATATATTGAAAATCCTGAAATTTCAATTGATGAATTGATGAAATATATCAAAGGTCCTGATTTTCCAACTGGTGGTATAATCTACGGTACAGAAGGAATAAAAAAAGCATATAAAACTGGTCGTGGAAAAATTGTCATTCGTTCAAAATTCACCATCGAAACAGATAAAAAAGGTCATGAATCTATTGTTTTTACAGAAGTTCCTTATGGTGTGAATACAACAAATATCATTACAAAAATTAAAGAACTTGTTCGTGACAAACAGATTGAAGGAATTACAAATGCAAATGATGAATCTTCTGACAGACATGGTATGCGTCTTGTAGTGGATTTAAAACGTGGTGCTGTTACAAAAATTGTATTAAATCAACTTTTTGCAAAAACAGAACTTCAGTCAAATTTTGGTGTAATAAATCTTGCTCTTGTTCCACAGGAAAAAGAAGGAACACCTCGTTATGAAGAACCTGATTATTTAACTTTAAAACCTCAATACTTAAAACCAGAAGTGTTAAATCTAAAGCAGCTGATAGCTCATTTTGTTAGTCATCGTGATGAGGTTATTACAAGACGAACGATTTATGATTTAAAAGTGGCTCGTCATAGAATGCACATTTTGGAAGCATTAATTACAGCAATAAACAATATTGATGAAGTTATCAAAATCATTCGCGGAAGTGAAGATACTGAAACTGCAAAAAAAGCGTTGGAAAAAAGATTTAATTTTGATGAAGAACAATCTCAGGCAATTGTAGATATGCAGTTGAAACGATTGACACATTTGCAGATTGAAGACCTTCAAAAAGAAATAAAAGAATTACAGGCTTGGATTGATTATTTGCAGGATCTTCTTGCCAATCATGATAAGATTCTTGAAATCATCAAAAATGATACAAACGAACTTGCAGAAAAATATGGTGATGAAAGAAGAACTGATATTGTTGCAAGCGAAGTAGAACAAATCAATGTTGAAGATATGATTAAAGATGAAGATATGGTTGTAATGATTTCTCGTCTTGGTTATATTAAACGTGTTTCTATTGATAAGTACAAAAAGCAAAGTAAAGGTGGAACAGGAAGTAACAGCACATCGCTTCTAGAAAATGATTATATTAATCAGCTTTTCATTGGTTCTACAAAGGAAAAACTTTTGTTTATTACAAACATTGGTCGTGCTTACTGGCTAAAAATACATGAGATTCCTGAATCTGAAAAAACAAGTAGAGGTGCAAATATAAAAGGTTTGCTTCAAGTTTCAGCTGATGAAGAGATTACAACTATTGTTTCTTTAAAAGATTTTTCAGATGATGTTTATTTGTTCATGACTACTTCAAATGGTGTTGTAAAACGTGTTCGTTCTTCTGAATTCCAAAATGCTAAAACAAAAGGAATTATTGGAATAAAATTGAATGATGGTGACAAACTTATAAGTGCAATACCTACAGAGGGTAATTCACAAGTAATGCTTATAACTCGCAGAGGAAAAGCTTTAAGAATTAATGAAGAATCTGTTAGAACAATGGGTAGAGCAAGTTGCGGTATCAAAGGTATGAAATTATCTGAAGGTGATGAAATAGCAGCTGCTGTTAGAGTTGAAGAAGAATCAAACATTATCCTTATGACAGAGAAAGGTGTTGGAAAGCGTATTTCTTTTGATAATTTTGCTGTACATGGTAGAGGAACTGGCGGTCAAAGAATATTTGGTAACACAGACGGAAAAGGCGAGATTATTGGTGCTATGAATGTTAAAGATTCTGATGAAGTAATTTGTATGACAAGTCAGGGAAAAACTTTAAGGTTCAAGGCAAGTGAAATAAGAGAGCAGGGGCAGGGAGCTTCTGGTGTAAGAATAGTTACAATAAAAGAACCTGATTATCTTGTAGGAATTGATAAGGTGCAAGATAAAGAATAACTAACATTCGTTAGTTGACAAATATTTCTTTTTGCTTAATAATATTTAAAAGGGTGAGAACTATTTTTGATTATTGAAATTAGTTCCAGGGAATTAAGACATCAGGCAAAGGCTGACTAATAATTGTAAGTCAGCCTTTTCATTTTTTAAACCATATTGTTTCACGTGAAACATATTTTAATAATAAAATTATAAAAGTAAGTTATCCACATTTTCAACAAGTTATCCACAATTATTGTGGATAACTTGTTAATGTTGTGTATAAGTGTATGAAGAGTTTCACGTGAAACATTTGTTTCATTATTTAGTTATTGTTTCATAAATTTGAATTTCTGAAAAACGTGATTAATAAAAACATTATGTTTCACGTGAAACATAATGTAAGGTAAAATAAAAGATTATTAAAACATTCAATAAAAAAGAAATAATAAAAAATAATCTAATAAATAATCTTGAAAAAAAATTATTATGTTTCACGTGAAACACATTAAATTTATTTATAAAATAATTTTTTTTTGTGCGAACCATGAATAATTAAAAAAGCTTTAGAAAAAAAATGTTTCACGTGAAACTATTGATTGAGGGGGTAGTACAACCCCTCAAAACGGCGAAGTCAAGGCTTTAAGCGTTAGCGTGCCTTGACTCGACGTATTAATCATTTTGTATATTGAGTTTATAAAAAAAAGTGAATTAATATTGTTTTATAGCTGGAAAATAATAAAATAATTATAAAAATGAAGAGGAAAGTTATAAAGTGTTTCACGTGAAACATAATTCTTTTTTCAGGTAGTAGAAGAGAGTTTGATTTATTGTTTCACGTGAAACAATAAAAATACAGAAAAAAAGTTTAATTAACGTTTGTTAGTTTAAAAAAAATACTAATTTACGTTCGTAAGTAACAAAAATATAAAAAAAGGGTTGTTGATGAAAGAGGCCACTGAAAAAGGTCTCAAAATTTTAAGGCCTGAAAAAAAAAAACAGATTTTTGAGAAAAAAATCTCATAAATCTGGCTTTTGCTCTTTAAAAGAGCAAATTATTTGTCTTTCATTTCCTTATTTTTCATCAAGAATTGTAATAATTCGTTTTATATTAGCTGCAAAGATTGTGCAGGCTCCCTG
>JALFAW010000304.1 GCA_022773305.1 Spirochaetia bacterium | reverse complement strand
AATGCGCTAGACGTTTTTTGGGGTATAGAAACTATTATAATGCCGCTCTCGCGGCAGCCCCAAAAAAAGTCTTTTTGCCCTGTGTCTCACTCCCTCGCGCCAACTTTTATGAAAATATTTTTTATAATGCGTTTGACCTGGGTCTGTCCCCCAGCAAACCGTGACCAGTTCCGAAACGTAAATATTAGAATAAGCCACGTTTAATAAGCAAAAGCGTACTCGAAGCAAATACTGCCTAAAATACAAAATTTTATAAATTTTCACCGTTTGATTGTATTACTGTTTTGTACCAATAAGCAGAATCTTTTGGAGTGCGTTTTTGGGTAGTGTAATCAACATGGATAAGGCCAAATCTAGGATTGTAACCGCATGCCCACTCAAAATTATCCATAAATGACCAGTGGAAATAACCTGCAACTTCGCATCCTTCTTCCACCGCACATTTTAACCCGCGTAAATAACGTGTCAAAAAGTCAATTCTATTCGGGTCGTGAACTTTTCCGTCCAGGCTCACCCAATCATGTGCCGACATTCCGTTTTCTGTAATGATGACAGGAAGTTTGTAGCGTTTATAATTATGTTTTATTCCCCATTTGAGTGCATCTGGATAAACATCCCAATTCAATTCTGTGTGTGCAGTGCCAAATGGTCGTGTGTAATCCCCCTGATACTGGGCTTCGTAAATATTTAACCCTAGAAAATCAATTTTTTGATTAATGATATTCATATCATCACTGCTAACCTGCGGGAACATATCTCCAGCTTCTTTTACAAGATTTTCACCGTATTTTCCAAAAACAATAGGATCCATCCAGTATTGAATAGTCCAGATAAAACCGCCAATTCCATCATAAAAATATGCATCATAAGCTGACTGTTCATCTGCAGGAGAAACAGGAATTTTTGGCTGTGTAGCAAGCGTAATTCCAATTTTTGCATCTGGAATTTCACGCAAAACTTTTACAGCTTTTCCGTGGGACAAAAGAATGTTATGTCCAATTCTAAGTAAATCTTTTGTACCAAGCTGAAGCCCTGGAGCATGCATGCCTCCCTGATATCCACAACCGACAAAAACTGACGGTTCATTAAAAGTAATGAAATTTTTTACACGGTCACCAAAATTTTCTTTTATAACTTTAGCATATTCATAAAACCATTGAGAACTTTCAGGATTAAGCCAGCCACCTTTTAAATAAAGTGCATACGGCAAATCCCAATGATAAAGTGTGATAAGTGGTGTAATATTGTATTTTAAAAGTTCATCAATCAGGTGATTATAAAAATCTATACCTTTTTGATTCACTTTTCCAATTCCTTCTGGCAAAATGCGCGCCCACGAAATAGAAAAACGGTATGCTTTTAATCCCATTTCTGCCATGAGTTTAATATCTTCTTTGTAACGGTTGTAATGGTCGCAGGCAACATCTCCAGTGGAACCATCTTTTATCTTTCCTTTTTGATGTGTAAATTCATCCCAGATATTTGAACCTTTTCCATCAACATTCCACGCACCTTCAATCTGATAAGAAGCAGTGGCAGCTCCCCAAATAAAATCTTTTGACAATGACATAATAAACCTCACTACCATAGATTATATCATATCTTTTTAATATTCATATAATGCTAATTGATTGTTCTTGAATAATTCTATTTTATATTATGTCTATTCGATAGAGTAAATATCAGCAGGGCAAACGCATTATAAAAAATATTTTAATAAAAGTTGGCGCGAGGGAGTGAGACACAGGGCAAAAAGACTTTTTTTGGGGCTGCCGCGAGAGCGGCATTATAATAGTTTCTATACCCCAAAAAACGTCTAGCGCATTATTGCGCGTTTTTGACCTGTGAATCACGACCGAGAGCCAGATATTACAACTAATCATTTTATAATGCGTTTGCCCTGGCATTTCTTTTCTCTATACTTACATTTTTATACAATTTATTATATAATATTTATCGGTAAAATTACATAGTTTTCAAAGATTTTCAAGAATCAAATTATGCAATTTTTTAATTAGTGAAACAATTATTTATTATGGTGATGCAAAAATTTCACAAATTAATTCTCTTTTTCTCATTATTCTTTATCACAAAGGCAAATCTTTTTTGCGAAACTCTACAGATAAAATTTACTGAATTACAAAAACTTCCATCTTTCAACGATTTTGTAAATTCCACAAAGGATTCTCCAAAACAAATAAATTCTTTTTTATCAGCAGCTAAACCTTTTGGAAATAAAGGACAGATTTTTGGTTCATCATTTTCAGCTCTATGCGATGATTTAAGTTATTTAAATTCAAATCCAAGTGCAGCATCACTTCAAAATCAAACTCAAGCAGGTGGATTTCTAGAGTATGATTTAGATTCTACCTTTTTTGGTGGTCTTGGATTTACTCGCCGTGCTAAAAATATATCAGATTTTGGATATGGACTTTTTGGCACACTTTTAACAATAACTGATGAAAAATACTTTGAAGTTGTAACTGGATTAAATTTATCATACAATTTTCTTTCTGGTTATGATTTTAAAGGTATTTGTGCTGGAATCAATATAAAAACAGGATGGCAAAACCTTTCATTTTCTTCTATAAATGATATTAATCAAAGTGATTTTGTTTATCTTGATTCAAAAAGTCTTTTTTCCATTTTTTTTGATTTAGGTTTGATGACACAATTTAATTTATTTAAGTTTTTTTATTCACGGGAACCAAATGTTAAAATCGGATTATCACTTAAAAATCTAGGAATTGTATTTGACAAAACTTTTGGAATTCCAAACAATTCTCCTCTTCCTTCAGAAATAAATCTAGCTTTTTCCTGTAAATTCTTAAAGCCAATAACTTTATGTACAGGAATATCTTATCCACTTAACTTATATGATTTTTCGCAAGAGTATATTCCTTCAGTTTCTTTTGGATTTGATTTTTATTTCAAAGAATTAATTTCACTTTCTCTTGGCACAGAATTTAAAAAAAATAAATCTCAAGTTTCTGCAGGTCTTGAATTAACATTTTCTGATAAGAAAATCAATATAAACTATTCACTTGATTACATATCAAAAGAATTCCAAAATCACAAATTTTCACTTTCATTTAAAGCACTTTTGGGCGACAATGACAGAAATTTGATTAACTATATGGTAGATAAATACTATCAAGCAGGATTAGATTATTACGCAAACGGTGAATGGGAAAAATCAATTAAAGAATGGGAAAAGGCACTCCAATTAAATAAAAATTTTGACCCAGCAGTTTTGTGTATTGAAAGTGCTCAAGAACAAATCAAAATGTTTAAAAAGATTTCCGAAAGTTTGAATTTCGAATGATTAACCACATTACAAAAAATCATTTCTTTTTTGCAAATATTTTATAATTCATCCATGGAAATACAGAATCTTTTGCTTCAATTCGAGTAAGCCACTCTGTACTTACAGTATTTGAGCCTAATGCATCGAAAATATATGTAAAAGCCACAATTGATTCTGTAAATCTTCTTTCAGCATATTCAAGAAAGTAAGATTTATCAATATATTGTGCCAATTTCGAACTCAGTGAAAGTAATAATTCTTGTGCTCCAAGGTTTAACAGTCGATTTTTTAAACCTGAATCATTAGGAAAACGTTCTGCTAAATCTATCATTCTCTCACAAGCTTTATAAATATATCTCATCATCCAACAGTTTTTACTTGAAAGAAGATTTTCACCATAACCTTCACCACAGCCAGAAGAAAAATATGGAGTTATTTTTTCGTAAGCAGACGGATTATCGCAAAGACTTGAACAACTAACATTTTGAATATCATATTGTTTCAAATGAATTATAACATTTTCAAAAAAATCAATAAATTCAAACCAGTTTTGACTGAATCTATCTAAATCGAAAGTGCAAACATCAATATAAAAATCAGTTTTGCTATCTTCGTCGCACATTTTATTTAATCTAGAAGAATGTAATTCTAGAAACCTCTTTGAATCTTTTATTACTTGTGCATGAGCAGATTCCTTATCATAAATACAGTCATTATTTTGCCCAACTCCACGATTAAAGTAAGTATAACCTGTTGAAAAACGAGAAGTTCCTTCTTGCATAACTGGAGAAAGATTTTCAATCTCAAGATCAAATCCAATATCACTATTTTGATTTAAATAATTATTATTGAAGATTAATCCTTTTTCCCCGAAAAATTCTTTTTCTACATAGTAGTCATCAGCAAAAAGAACAAAATTTCCAATTCTACAAGGTCTATACGTACCATTTTCTGGAATTTTTTCTGCCAAAAGAAAACTTCTAGAATCTACAATTGTATAAGAATAACCATACGCTTTTATGATATTTTCTACTCCTTCAAAATATCCTTTTTCGCAAAGCCAAAATCCCTCTGGAATTGTTCCAAAAACTTTTTTATATGAATATAAACCTGTTTCTATTTCTGCAGAAATTATTTCAGGTAAATCCACATAATGGGGAAGAAAAATATCTGTTCCACAAGTTCCAAGTATTTCAATCATCCCCTTTTGCATGTAATACCTGAACACTGGAAGAAGTCTTTTTTGATATTTTTCTGCAAATTGATTTTTAAGTTGTGTATTCTTTTCAATTCCAGCTTTAATCAATGAAATTATTTTTTGATTATCTTTATTTCTTATCAATTCTTTTTGACCAAGAAGAATTTTATTTTCAAGCCACTTTAAATAATCTTCTTGTAGAGAATCAGATGACAAAAGGTTACAAAGTATTGGTGGAAAAACAATGGAAAAACAAAAATTATATTCTTCAGTTTCGAACCTTTCAAGCATATTCAATAAAGGAATATAAACATTTGAAATTGATTCAAAAAATTTGTTTATCAAAGGTGCATTGATTTTTTTTTCTTCTTCTGTATGACGAAAAAATTCTTGACTAGCTTTAAGAATGAAACTAATTTTTTTCTGCATTTTCAACTATTCTCCCGTCATTACATAAAAGATTGTCTATGATTTTTATATTGCTCTAAAAGCAAATCTTCCATACCAGAAAATTTAAGTTTATTTGAAAAAAGATTTTCTTTTACGAAATTTAACTCATTTATCCACGATGAAGTTTTTGGAACCTTTATTTCTGAAGAAATAGCCATTGTTTCTTGAGTATTTGTTTTACAAGCCAAAAGTTCAACTTTTACAAAATCGATGCTTTTTGGAAGCAAAACGTACTGTTCCTGACTATCATCTAAAACTTGAACTTCAAATGAATCTGTGATTATAGAATTATTAGATTTTTTATATGTATTGACTTTCAGATAAAGTGTTTCTTTTTGAAGTTTTAATCTATTCATATCAAATTCGCTGATATTCCAAAAAACAAAAAGCCAAGCTGGATTTCGAAGAATTGCAGCAATCTTGGTTTCATTATAATTAGCAGGCAGATTGATTTCTTCATTTTCTTCATCATCATCAGTAATTATCATCTGCAAATCATTAGCATTTGACTCTTCCTGTGCAAGTTCAAGAAGTTCAGCAATCAAAAAACGTCGGTCTAAATCTTGTGGAACATCAACACCATATTCGTCTGCTAGCTTTATAAGGTCTTTAAAAGCAAGAGTTTCCAAATATGCACAATTAATCTGTTCATTATTCATAGTATCATATAATCTAAAAAAAATGGACAAGTGTCAAGATAATTTGTCAACATAAAAAACTTTTTGTAAAAAAGTTTTTGAAAAAAAAAGACTGCAAAATTCACACACTTTTTTGCAGTCTTTATAATTATTTGAAAAGTCACACATACTTTTCAAAATTATTAAGTAAACATAATCGGTAACATTCAGGTGTCTGGATGTCTTTCCACCCGAAGCTTTATTCTTACCAACTTAATTTTATTATCGGAGAACACTGGTTTTACTTTAGATAAAAAACGTTAAAATAACAACTTTTTTATTTCAAAGTAAAATAATTAGGTTCAATTTCGAGTTTTTTAATTTTAAACCGTGGCAAGGATTGTAAGGGCTGGCGAAGCCAGTTCCGAAGCGGAGCGAAGGAATGAAGCGATAGCGTAACCCTGAAAAGCCTGATTTTTGCGAAGCAAAAAGCCACCCAAAGAAAAAAATTTAAAACTCGACATTTGACCAATTAATTTTTTTTATTAAATTTCATACAATTTTGCATATATTACTAAAGTTTAACTCACTTTTTTCCGATATTAGTATAGGCTATTATTATGGAAAATTATTCTTTTGAATCATTAAAAAAAGGATTATCTTTTACAGATGATCTTTTATTAGACAGTTCATTTATTCTCCTTCCGAAAACAGCTTTAATAGAAGATTCATTTCTCAAACTTTTAGCTGAATGGAATATTTCGAATGTTTTTTGTAATGGAAATCTAAGCCTTGGAGAAAATGAAGATTCACAAAAAGAAGAAAATATAACTTCTCAAGAAGAGAATGAAAAAAAACCTAAAGAAAAAACTATTAATAATGTAAAAAAAATTATTGAAGATATACAAAATATAAATACTGAGGATTCTGATCAAGCACGTATCGATATGGTTTCTAAAGTTTACAATGAATATGTTATTTTCATTGAACAAGTGTTTACACATTACGCTACTCACAAAGACATTAACAAAGAAGAACTTTCTGAAACTGTACAGGAACTTTGCGTTTTCATAAAAGATCATAAACGTTATATTTTAAGAGTTAATCACTCGTATAATAATCCTGATAAAAACTTTCTTGTTGTTCATGCAATACGCTCTACAGTTTTATCAATAGCTATCGCACAGCAACTCCATGTTCCTCTATCAAAAATGATTGAACTTGGTGTAACTTGTATTATTCACGAAATTGGAATGCTTAGATTGCCACCTCAACTATATATGACTACAAAAAAACTAAACGCTTCAGAAAAACTTCAAATTACAAAACATACTGTTTTGGGATATTCGATTGTAAAAGATTTAAATTTTCCACTTCCAGTTCAGCTTGGCGTACTTGAACATCATGAAAAATCAAATGGTTCAGGATATCCACGTCATCTGACAGGTGAACAAATTTCTTCTATTGGAAGAATTATTGCCGTTTCATGCACTTATGAAGCAATTTCATCTCCACGTTCATATAAAGACGACAGAACTGCTTTTGATGCTCTTTTGGAATTGATTCAAAATAAGGAAAATCAATATGATGGAAATGTTTTAAAAGCTCTTTTATACACAGTTTCCCTTTATCCAATTGGAACTTATGTTTATCTTACAAACAGAAAAATTGCAGAAGTAATTGATTCTAATCCAACAAATCCAAAATGTCCTATTGTTCAATTGATTACTGAAAAAGAAGCTGATGGAAGTCCAAAAATCATTCAAACAAATCCTGCAGAAATTTTTATTTCTAGAATTCTCACAAAAAAAGAAGAACGGGATATTATAAACCTTCTTGAGCAAAAAAGAAAAATGATTGAAGATGCTCAAAAGCAAGTTGAAGCTGGTAATCAATCTCAAAAAAATTTTGTAGAAATTTTACCTCTTGATGAAATTGATGAAGAACCTATTTATTCATCTAATTCTGAAAAGGAGAAGCATATTATCAACAATGAAACTCAAAAAGAATTCTCACCAAATTCCAGTCAACCTGTAAACAAAAATAAAAGTTCTTCAGGTAATAATGAAAGTCAAATGGAAGAGATAGACATCAACTTCTTTAATTAAAAAACATTCTGATTTTTTCTACATCTTCATGAAATTTTTCATCAATCACAGGCGGATGTTCATAAAAATACATTATCTGATTCATTTCCTCTTGAGATTCAACACCCCAAATAGGAATGACACTTTCAAATTGATGCAAAAATCCAAATGCTAAAGGAATGTTCTGCACTACTCCACCACACAAAGGCTGCATTGCAATAAAACCGACATCATGTTCTTCACAAAGTTTAACCAGTTCAATTGTATCTTCGCTGCTTAACATATTGAATGGAAACTGAAGCGTTTCATATAAATCAGAAAGAACAGCCTTTTTTGCAGTTTCCAGGTTTGTCGTTACAATCCCAATATGAGATATTTTACCATTAATTTTTAAAAGCTGAAGTGTGTCATAGATTTTGTCAGCACCGCCTGGAACTGGAATAAATTTTTCAGTTTCAAACTGAAACAAATCAACATAATCGCAATGAAGATTCATAAGACTGTTTTCTAAATCTTGTTTTATTTCAGATGAAGTTTTAGCATTTGTTCCTGTGGAAATAAAAACATTTTTTCGAATATCATACAAAGCATCACCAAGAATTTTTTCACTTTCAGACACTTTTTTGGAAGTATCAAAAAAATTGATGCCATCTTCATAAGCTTTTCTGACAATTTTCCCAGCTTCATCTTCATTTCCAATATTACTAAGTCTAAATCCGCCAAAAGCTACTCGTGAAATCAGAAGATTTGTTTTTCCTAAACGATTATATTCCATAAATATGAACCTGCAAAAAAGAATTTTCAAAAAAAAGATAGCTGCAAATACTGATGAGTATGCACAGCCATCTTTGAAACAAAAATATTATCTGTCAGTTCGCACTACAGGTTTATAATTTTTTATTGCTTTTTGAATGAAGAATACTAAATCATCCAAAGAAACACGTTCCTGCTTCATAGAATCACGGAAACGAACAGTTACTGTATTGTAAAGGTCGTTTTTAGAACCATCTTCTTTTGTTTCCAAAATAGTATCGTAATCAACTGTTACACAGAAAGGAGTTCCAACTTCATCCTGACGGCGGTAACGTTTTCCGACAGTTCCAGAAGTATCATAATCAGTTACAAAATCTTCTTTAAGCATATGTTGAATTTCTTTAGCTTTTTCTGCAAGTCCATCTTTTTTCATCAATGGAAGAACAGCAACTGTTATTGGAGCAAGACGAGGATCAAGATGAAGGACAGTACGGTAATCTTCTTTTCCTTCTTCTGTAGAAACATTTTCTTCTTCATAAGCTTCGCAAAGGAACATCAAGAAATTGCGGTTCAAACCAGCTGAAGTCTCAATGACATAAGGAATATATTTTTTGTTTCCATCTTCCTGGTCGATGTAAGACATATCTTTCTTTGAATATTCTTGATGCTGTGAAAGGTCAAAATCTGTACGCGAGTGGATTCCCTCTATTTCTTCAAAACCGATTGGGAAATTGTATGTGATATCGTAAGCATCTTTTGCATAATGAGCAAGTTTATCATGATGATGCCATTTTAGCTGATTCTCTGGAATTCCATATTTTAAATAGAATTGCCAGCGGTCTTTTCGCCATCGTTCAAAAACTTCATCTTCTGTTCCAGGCTTGCAGAAATATTCCATTTCCATTTGCTCAAACTCTGCTGTTCGGAAGATGAAGTTTTTAAAAATTATTTCATTACGGAAAGATTTTCCAACTTGAGCAACACCAAAAGGAACTTTCATGCGGTTAGACTGCACAATATTTTTAAAATCAGTGAAAATTCCCTGACATGTTTCAGGACGAAGATAGATTAAATGAGATTCATCAGCAATTGGTCCCTGATAAGTTTTAAACATAAGATTGAATTCACGAACTGCAGTATATTTTCTTTCTTTGCTTCCGCAAACAGGGCAGTTAATATGTGCATCAATGAAATCTTTCATTTCTTCGTGTGTCATTGTGTCAACAGGTTTTCCAGGATTAATATCTGGATTGGCAGCAACAAAATCTTCAATCATTTTATCTGCACGGTGACGAGCCTGACATTCAAGACAGTCTATCATTGGGTCAGAAAAGTGATCTGCGTGACCAGAAGCTTTCCATGTTGTATGATGCTGGAAAATTGCAGAATCCAAGCCTACAACATCATCATGAAGCTGCGTCATATAATGCCACCATTCATTTTGAATGTTTCGTTTAAATTCAACACCTAAAGGACCATAATCCCAAGCTCCTGCCTGACCACCATAAATTTCAGATGCCTGATAAACAAAACCGCGTCTTTTGCAAAGACTAATAATTTTATCTAAAGTACACGCGTGTGTATCTTTTGTATTTGCCATTTTTTACCTCACTTTCGACTCTGGCGTGGGCCGTTTTTGATATATATGAAGACAAATTATAACACAAAAGAATGATTAAGACAACAAAACTATTTTTTATATCATGACAAAAAGGGGACAAACCTTGAATCACTTATGATAAAAAAGTGAACAGGACAAATGTCGAGTTTTAAATTTTTATTGAGGGGGTAGTACAACCCCCTCAAAACGGCGAAGTCAAGGCTTTAAGCGTTAGCGTGCCTTGACTCGACGTATTCTTTGGGTGGCTTTTTGCTTCGCAAAAAAAGCGAGAAATGCATAGCATTTCTCGTCCCGAGTTTGCATTGCAAA
>JALFAW010000260.1 GCA_022773305.1 Spirochaetia bacterium | reverse complement strand
GTGGCTTTTTGCTTCGCAAAAATCAGGCTTTTCAGGGTTACGCTATCGCTTCATTCCTTCGCTCCGCTTCGGAACTGGCTTCGCCAGCCCTTACAATCCTTGCCACGGTTTGTAAATCAAATACTCGAAATTGAACCTAATTAATTATTATCTTCCCCGCCGTTAGAAATATAGGGGAAAATTTAAAATAGTAAAAATTATTTTTGCAAAGAGTTTCTATAAGAGAACCCTGCAAATATTTCCCGTTCCAATTGAACCTTCCCTAATATGTCAAAGAACTGACCTATTAAATTTTGATTATAGGGTGCATTTAGAATATACGGAGACTTGGGGATAAGTTCAAAAATTGCATTGGTTAATAAAAATTCAATTGGGCAAAAAAAATCCAGTTTGTATATAACAAACTGGATTTTATATAATATCAAAATTTTTTTTTAGAGTTTTTTCTTCTTCCTCTTACCTTTAGAGTTGTTTCTGTATAAACATAATACTGAAGATTGAGGTATCTCTAAATCATCAGTAAATTCTTTTATCTGATAGCCTAAAAATTGTTCTTTTAATTCTTTTAAATCGGAATCACCATTGAAATCTTCATAATTACATCCCCAAAAACCTCTTTGGAAAAATGTAGACATTTCCTTTCCATTCTTATCATAATGAATTATTGTTTGAACAGCCTCTTTGTCTATTTTTTTAAGTTCTTCTTGTATTTTACTCGCTCTTTCTTTAATTGGAAAAACTCTTAATTCAGGCTTTTTCTCTAATAATTTTATTACTAAGTTTAATACTTTGCTCTCATTTTTTCGTGCTTCCCCCTGTCTATCATCTCTCTTTATTGGAAGAAATGGATATTTTGGATCTGGATCAATCGTCAATTGAAAATTAGACTCTGTGTCACCGTCACGTTTTACCTTATAAATACCTTTTACTATTGTATTATGCATTGCAAAAATGTATTTTACAGATTTCCCTTTTTCTTTTGACATATTATACCAATGACCTCGAACAGCATCCCAGATTTCTTCGTCGGTTTTGCAAATGTCGTATAAATCGTTATAACTAATAAAAGCTACATCATCAATTGATACATCCTTTTTATTCCACTTGATTGTTTTCGTTTCTGTAGTTATATGTGCAATAACAAAATCCTTTATTTCTTGAATAGTTTTTTGTGGAGGACAACATTGATTTAGAAAATCAGACATTATTCGTGCTTGTACATCTGATTGTAGATTTTCTTTTATTTCTTTTTCCTTATGGCTTGCATGTCCATTTACGTCATTTGTTAACATATCTGGATTACAAAATTTCAAAATATTAATTACAGATGACTCACACATAAATGCTTCATGTTCTGTAAGGCCGTATTTTACGATTGCAAC
The DNA here is from genome assembly GCA_022773305.1 of Spirochaetia bacterium. Taxonomy (GTDB): domain Bacteria; phylum Spirochaetota; class Spirochaetia; order Treponematales; family Treponemataceae; genus Treponema_D. Next base: position 2,579 of record JALFAW010000260.1, on the reverse strand, counting down.
ATCAAATGTATTGTTCTTTTTAGCTGATTTAATTCGCTCTAACTTTGCAGATAATTCTTTTTTAAGTTTTTTTTCAAGTTTCTGAATTTCTTCGTAATCATCATTTTGCAAATTATACAATTCTTTATATTCTTTAAGTTTTTCTTCAATTGCATTTTTTTGTTTTGCCTTATCATTTAATTCATCTTCATGCTGAAAACATCGCTCCCCATTTCCTTTCCCTACATAAAAAGGTATTCCATTATCTAATAACACATAAACATAAGCATTTGATACTATATCTTCTTTATCTTTTATATCGTTAAAAAAACTTTTTACTCTTGCTCTTGCTCCGTTTTTTTCATCATTCATTTTCTTATACTCCTTTAATGATCAAAAAGCGCGACAGTGCTTTCCGGAATCTTATATTCCTCTGCAATTCGCTTTAGCTCAGTACTTATAAATTTTCGATCTTCTACTCCTTTGAAAATCTCATTTAAGAGTGTGAAATCGTAATTTATTGTTTTAGTTGGGGTGTCAGGTTTTGATTTTGTTTTGATTTTTGAGTTCTTCATATTCCTTTTTCTTAATTTTATAAGAATGGGTTTTAGTTGTTTTTTGTTTTTTGATTTTTTCATAACAGTATCCTCCATATTTTTTTTCACAAATTATTCCTTCCCTAATAATTTCAAAAACCTTTACTTTTTCTCAAAAAAAATCATTAGAGAAATATAGTGCAAAATTTCTAGGTGTAAAATTTTTTGAAAAAAAATAAGAGATGTTAATTAGAGCTTAAGCTTTTCCAGTTTTTCCTTAAATCTAACTGAAGCCTGATGAAGCTCTTCTGGAGTTACTGTGAAGATTTCTTCTGAAAAATTATAATAACCAGATTTTTGGCTAATAATTTTTGAATATAATTGAGACTTTATAGCAAGTAAATCTGTTTCTGTGAAAGAATAATCTGCAACAGCCTTTATAGCTTCAATCATTACTTTAAGCGTTTGTTCTGGCTTAAAATTACTTATTGTAAATATATTGAAGGTGCAGTTTTCTGTGTACACTGAATTAATGTCGTAAAGCTTTCCAAGCTGTCTAAATTTTTGGAACAGATAAGGCTTTAAGAAAATACTTAATGCATATTCTGCATAAAAAGCTCTAGTGAATTCTTCTGATGGGCAGAACTCAATGCTACAGGAGGCCTTATATATAAAAGTATCTGCTCCATGATAATGTTTATTTCGAAATTCAATACGATGCTTGTGTCTATCTTTTAGAAGCTCCAGATTCTTCTCGGAATCAGGTAATTTAATATCAATCAAACTTACCGCGAGAGGTTCCAAAATTCTTAGTGCTTCTTCTCTTACATCCCTAGCCTGCCATTCATATAAATGTTCCAGCATTTTCTTGTATTCCTCTGGTGTAAAGTGAGACAAATAGCTTGCTTTTATTTTTGGGATTGTTAGCTTAGGCGGAATTGGAGGCTCTTCAACCTCTGGGTGATTCTTCTTCCACCAGCAAACCTCTGAATATGCATATTTGTCCTCAAGGCAAAATTGAATTAAAGGTGACACGCCATCAAGCCAATAGCCTTCTATCTGATCACAAATATCCTCTTTTTCATCATTTAACCAATGTGCCAGTTCTGGATCTTCAATCTTCTCTGGGGCTGCTACGAATGGAACGGTTTTCAGAAATTCTTGGATAGTAAGATTGCTACGTGGTTTTATTTCCTGAATGAAAGTATTATCCTCAAAAACTGCAATAATTTTGTTTACATTCTTAAGAACTTCCTCTATTGTCGATTTTCCATTGAAAACAAAAAGACAATTATCAGGCCTGTAGTATTTTTTATGATATTCTTTAAGTTTATTATTGGTTAGTTCGTGCAGCTTGTAATATACTCCACCATACAAACTTTCTTCTGGTGGAATAGGTTTCATCTCATTATAAATAACACCAACAATTTCCTTTTTTCTTCCATCATCTGTAGAATCAAATTCCACTCGCATGCATTCCTGCATAAAGCACTCTTCAGAAAGCTTTGGGAAAAAGAGATATTCTGCAAGAATAGGAATCAGCTTAAAGCATTCTTTTTCTAATAGAGAATAAAAAAAATATCTTGTGCTCAAATTAGTAGTTTCGGCATTGAAATCTGTATACACTGATAAAGACAACAATTGCAAAAAGCTTACATCGTACTTTTGAGAAGCTTGTAATACACAATGCTCTAAAACATGAGTCGTACCTAAATATGGATCTTCCACTGGAGTCCTAAAACAAAAAGAAAAACCTGTCTCTTCAGCCTCACACTGGTGATATGCTATTTCAAGCCCAGTTTTTTTGTGTCTGAGATAAGACCAGGTTTCTTTGTCTTTTTGAAAAGTCTCCAGTAATTCGTAATCGTTGTTCAAGGTTTTGCTTTCCTGATTTTTTAAACAAGCCTGTTATTTTTTATTCAATATTCCATCAATAATGATTTTTGCACATGCTTCATTAAAGTAGAAAATGTAGCCTTCATTACCTTTGCCATTTTTGTTAAATGGGGCAACTTTTTCTGGTTGCGCAGGATACAATAAATCTTTAAGAGTAATAGGATCTAT
>JALFAW010000259.1 GCA_022773305.1 Spirochaetia bacterium | reverse complement strand
TAGTAGGGGCACCAAAGGTGGCCACTGGACTGAGCGAAGCGAGGGAAGCGGCTGGAGCGATAGCGGAACCCCGGATAGCCTGTTTTTTGCGAAGCAAAAAGCCACCCAAAGAATAAAAATTCAAAACTCGACATTTGTCCTAATATAAATTTTTATGTTAATCAGATAAAATTATATTAACTAAAATATGCAGAATGAAGAATTTGGACTGTTTTTTCTGCCTCGTCGTCATCCACTATCATACTGATATTTACTTTGCTTGCTCCCTGACTTATCATCTGAACGTTGATTCCTTCATCAGCAAGAGCATCAAAACCGCTTGCTAAAATTGCCGAAGAGTGAGCAGCATCACAAATAATTGTAACGATTGCCTTGTTTTTTCGTACTGAAACCTGGCTTGCCTGTTCCAAATCTGCAATCAAACCTGATAAATCAGATTTTGTATTCACGGTAAGAGAAACTGATACTTCTGATGTAGCAATTACATCAATACTTATATTCCACTTCAAAAAATTATTGAAAATGTGTGCTAAAAATCCTGCAGCTCCCAACATTCTCGAACTTACAATATCAATTAACGTGATATTTTTAACTGTTGTGATAGCACAAACTGGAGGAACTTTACCTGAATGTTTTTCTACGATAATTGAACCTGGACTTGAAATATTATATGAATTTTTTACACGAACAGGTGTTCCAGTTTTTCTAACAGGAAGCATAGAACGAGGATGTAAAACTTGTGCACCAAACATAGCCAGTTCTTGAGCTTCTTCATAAGTAACTTCAGGAACAGTTTTTGCTTCTTTTACAACACGAGGATCTGTAGTTAAAATTCCATCAACATCTTTCCATGTCTGCACTTCTTTTGCATGCATTGCTGCACCAATCATTGTGGCTGTTAAATCTGAACCTCCACGACCAAGCGTTGTTATATTTCCTTTTTTATCTTTTGCAATAAAACCTGTAACAATTGGAATTCTATCGTCCTGTCCATTTTTGTACGCATCAAGATGATGAGGAATATTATCCCAAACTTCATCAAGTAGTTCAGCAGACATAAAAGAAGAATCGGAAAGAATTCCAACATCCCATGCATCATAAAACTTTGAAGGGATACCTTGAGATTCAAGATAAGCAGCCATCATTCTAACCGACATTCTTTCTCCAAATGAAACAAGGTAATCACGAGAACGTTTACTGATTTCTTTCAACATGGAAATTCCTGTTAGAAGTTGATGTAATTCAGACAAAAGTGATTCAATAGTATCAATTCTTACACCTAATTCATTTGCAGTTTCTTTATGAAGTTTTGCAACACCTTCAACATCTACGACACCTTCTACGGCTTTATCTGCAGCTTCCAAAAGATGATCAGTTGTATCACCCATTGCAGATAAAACAACTGCAGGACGCTCGCTTTTGTATGCTTTTATAATAGAAGCAACATGTTTAATCCTTTCTGCATTTGCGACTGATGAACCACCAAATTTCATAACAATCATAACAGATACCTTTCCTCAAATCATAAACTTTCGATAGTATTAATCCGTCTAATCTAAACGGACAGTCAATTACTGAGTTTCAAAAACTCTGACTTTTATTATATCAAATTGTATTATGAAATAAAAGTGAAATCAGCTATTTGTGTTGGAATATCAACTCTTTTCATTTTGAGCATTCTACTCTCATTTAATTCGATTTGAATACAATTTTTCATAGTAGTTTGCATATCAAGTTTTGGAATCAAAAAAAGTGCATCATTTCCTCTTTTATCAATGCAAAATCCTTCATATTCATTATCAGGATTCTGTAGCAAATAAACAAGTTTCCAATGTGTATCACTAAACCGACTAGCTTTTTTAGCCGCTATTGAAGCAGCATCACCAGCTGCAACTCGTTCAAGCATTTCATCTTTTCCAAGAAGATGACGTTTATCTATAAAAGCTCGAAGTTGTTGATGAGCAATCAAATCACCATATCTTCGTAGTGGTGAAGTTACCTGACTGTAAAACGAGACTCCTAGACCTGAATGTCTTCCTGGTGTAATCCCAACAGAACGTTTACGCATACACTTTATTTTAGCAAAACTCCCTGCCCAACCACTTGGAATTTCAGGAGGAAAATCTGGAGGATCTTGACTTACAAATGGAAAAGGAATCTGATTTTTAAAGGCAAATTTAGCAGCACCCTCACCAGCTAAAATCATACATTCTGCAACCATTTCATTGCTTTCGTATTTTACTTCAGGCTCGACTGTAACTTTCTTCGTATTTTTATCTACAGATATACTTACTTCTGGCATTTGAATTGTTACAGCACCGTTTTTTTCTCGTCGTGCTTTATTTTTTCTAGCTATTTCAAAAAATACTTTCATTTCAGAAGAGTCTTTTAGTAGTTCAGCCTGAGCATAAGTTAATCTTTTTACTTGAATTGTCGTTTTATAAACATGACAGTCAACAATCTGACTTTCTTCATCAAGATATATTTTAAACGAAAGTGCATTAGATGGATTTTTTAATCCCAAAGCATAATCTTCTAAGCAACTTTCACAAAGCATTCTTGAAGCCCCTTCAGGAATGTAAAGTGTTGTTCCTCTGTCTCGAGCTGCAATATCAATAGAAGAATCTGGTTGCACAGAACTAGCTGGATCTGCTACATGAACCCAAAGACACTTACCATCAAAACTGATTGCATCATCAGGGTCTGTAGAATTTTCTCCATCAATCGCATAAGCAATATCATTTAAAACAAGACGTTCTTCTTTTTGCATTTTACCAAGTTGTTCACGTGCAGAATCAAAACTAAAACCGTACCTTGTAGGATAAGGATTTTTTGTTATATCCCATATCCCGGTTTCTATCAATAATTGATGTGCTTTTTCAACAGTTTGCGGAATTTTTGCTTCAGCAAGAACTTTAGATTTTTCAGTTTTGCACAAAGCAAATGCTTCGACTTCACCCATATATTTTGCATCAGACGGCAAATCAAGTTTTCTGTTTTTAAGACGTTCAAAAAACGCAGCTTTTATCTCATTTTCATGTTCTTTTTCATATTTCTTTTGATTAATCTGTTCAATTTCTTTCGATGTTCGTGGAATAAACACGATTTTCCCATTTTTTAAATCTTCGGTAGAAAGGGAAAAATGAACATCATTTACAAGGGAAGTATAAAAAGCCCAAGATTCATCAGCTATAAAACTATTTCTCGCATATTCTGAAAGTTCTTGTAACGAAAGGGGTTGATTTTCCGTGGTTGAATCTGACTGCAAAAGTTCATATACTTCCTCAATCTGACTCGACATTTTTTCATCACTAAAAGAAAGCAAATTTTCCAAAGAAGAAACGGGACCTTCATGCAAAACTACAAGGTCTTTTTCACGAACTTTCTGTTCAATATAGACTGCTTTTTTTCCAGTGGGAGATGCTGGCTGAGAACAATATTTGATTATATATTTATCAGCTTCTATTTCATTTACTACAGCAACCGAATTTTTATACAAAACAATAGATTTTTTATTCATGAAGATAATATACAAAAAAAGTCCCGCCTTTTACAAGAACTTTTGTAAAAAGACAGAACTTATTTATAAAACTGATTAAACAAAATCAACAAATCAATAATGAACTATCGTTTATATGTCCAATAAAGTCCTGTTGCCCAAACTTGATATGCTTTATTATTAAATGCAACTCTGTGCTGAAAATCAAGGGCTATAGAAATTTTATGTCTATTATTGATGATATATGTAAAATCAGGTCTTGCATCCAGAATAAATCCACCTGTCCAATCATTATTCCAATCAGTA
>JALFAW010000222.1 GCA_022773305.1 Spirochaetia bacterium | reverse complement strand
TTTGCATTGCAAACTCGCGCTTTTTAGGGTTCCGTACGCACTTCGTGCTACCTTCATTCCTTCGCTACGCTTCGGAACTGGCTACGCCAGCCCTTACAATCCTTGCCACTGTTTAAAATTAAAAAACTCGAAATTGAACCTAATTAAATAAATTTACTATAAGGGTGGAATTTTTATTTTGGATTATGGTTAATTTAAGATAAAAATTTCCCCTATTTTGTATTATAAAGTGAATTTTTTTATTTTATTAGATTCAAAATCATTTTTTAATTTTAAACATTTTATTAAAAACAAAATAAAATAATCCCGATAATTGAATTACTAGCTTGATAAACTTAAAATTATTTTAAAACAATAGATTTTTTATATCATTGACAAAATTTTTATCAAAATTTATACTATAATGATTGTGTTTTTTTCGTTTATTTCTATAACGAATTTCAAATGAATCATAATCATAAGGAGAAAGCATTGTTACAGTTACAGATGCTAAGTTTCAAAAAAGGGACTTATTTACTCGTTGAAGGTAAACCTGATAATTACTTTTTCTTTATTATACAGCAGGGAAATATTCAATATTCAAAAATCACTGAAAATGGTAATTCAACTTTAAAATATGGTCCAGGAGATTTTCTGGGAGTTGTACCATGCATGGCTGGAAAACCACAAATGGCTAGTGCAATTGCTATCACTGATGTAATAGTGATTTCTGTTAGACGAGAACAATATCCTGAATTGATTGCAAATAATACACCTGTTGCTCTAAAAATTATCAAAAACTTTTCGAATAGAATGCGCATGATGAATGAACTTCTTTCAAAAGCAGCATTAAATTCAGTTGCAAAAGAGAATTATGAACAAATTTTCAATGTTGCATATTTTTATGAAAAAAAAGGTAAAAATGATATTTCAGCTTTTGCTTATTATCAGTTTTTAAAAACAAAACCTATAGGAAAAGCAGCAGAATATGCAAAAAGAAAATTCATAGCTTTGAAACCAACTACAAAAGCAGTTTATTTTGAGCCAACAGCTGAATTAACAAGAAAATATCCTCAAGATACAATGGTTTTTTCAGAATCTCAAAATGGTGCTGAAATGTTCATTATCCAAAGTGGAGAAATTGAGATTTCTAAAGTTGTTCAAGGAAACGAAGTTACACTCGCTGTTTTAAAAAAAGGTGATATGTTTGGTGAAATGGCATTGCTTGAAAATAAACCTCGTTCTGCTAGCGCAATTGCAAGAACTGATTGTGTTTTGATGGTTATAAATCGTTCTAACTTCAATCAAATGGTATCGACCCAACCGCAACTTATTTTTAAACTCACAATGACTTTTGCTGAACGAATTTGGTCTATGTATCGTCAACTTGAAAATGCTAATCTTTCTGATCCTGTTGCAAAAATGATTGATATGCTTTCTCTTCAACTAGAAAAACAAAAGGTAGAATTGAATTCGCGTTCTCTTCAGACAGATTTTACACCAAAAGATCTTGTAAATATGTGTGCACTAACAGAAACAATTGCACCAAGAGCTATTTATGATTTTCAGGAATATCAGAATATAAAAATTCTTAATGGAAAGATTTTTATTAAGGATGTACAGGATTTATTTAAGCAGGCAGCTTTTTATCGTAAGCAGAATGTTCAAAAATAAATAAATTAATCAATAGATTGAGAAAACTTTGTTTTGTTAAAACTTTAAACTATTGATTTATTTTTAAATTCCATAAATTAGAAATTTTGATTATTGTGAAATCTTTAATCCAAAAGCAGCGGGTATCATTCTTTGTAGCGAAGGTTTGATTAGATTTTTATTTTGTAAAGTTAATCCTGAAGAATGTCCTCCATCGAATTCCATGGCTGTTTTGCATCCCATTTTTTGCAAAATTAATGCACATTTTTCGTAGTTCAAACCATTTCTTCCTGTAGGGCAATTTATTCCGCAAGTTGCCATCAAATATAAATATCTTCCATCTGAACTTAGTCCAACAGATGTGCGGGAACGTTTGAAGTTTTCAAAAGGGAAAATAGTTTGGTCATCAAGAATCATAAAAAATCCACCGAAAGCATAATCATAATCTTTTAATTCATCTTCATTTTGATTTTTAAATATTTTTGCTCGCCAGACGTATGAGGAATTCGAAAATGTATTTGATTCAGTGAAATCTGATGTGTTTTTTAGAATTTTTTTGAATGCCAATGTGCTATAAGATTCATTTGGTGGGCAAATTGTGTTTCCATCAATTTTTACTACACTGACTGGAATATATTTGTGATTGGTGTTTGTAAATGGAACGGTATTGACTGCAACATCGGTTTTATATTTTTTTGTGAAATCTAATAGAAAAAAGCGTTTTCCTAGATTTTTGGTAATTGGTTCAGCTATAATTTGCCATGGAGCTTCTAAGTCAATTTTTACACAAGCCCATTTAGCGTTTGTTGCTTTTACTTCATATTGCGTGTAAGTGATTAGTTGATTGTAATTTTGATTTTGTTCTGAAATTGTGACTGGAACCCATTTGATTTCATCTGGAATTAACTCTTGGATAGGAAGAACTTGTGGATCTGTGTATTTTTCTTTGAGTAAAAGTGATGTCGTTTTACATCCTGAGAAGAATATTGGTAAGATGAATAAAACTAAATAACTGTGAAAGAAAAATCTATAAAAATAATTTTTTTTCATTTTTTACTAATGATTTACAAATCTCTGTGCTGGTGTTACTACCCATATAGCTTCCAAGTCAACATCACCAATATTTTGAACGATATGTGCGGCACTTGCTGAAAAAGAAACGCTGTCACCTTCTTCAAGAATATATTCTTGATTACCGTAAGTTAAAAGAGCTTTTCCTTTAGTAACGTAGCCTATTTCGCGTCCCAAATGTCCGTAAGACCCGCGATGAGTTTGAGAACCAGCGGGAATTTTCATTATGTATGCTTCAATAGAAGGGTCTGTACCTGATTGTTTCGCAAGACCTTCAAAAGTGATTTTGTCTTCGTGAACTGACGGACGTTCAGTTTTACGGATGATTTCAACAGGTCTGTCGCGTTTGTATTCTTCAAAAAGATATTCAAGGTTGATATCAAGAACATCCGCTAGGGCTAAAAGTGTATCAATTGCAGGGGAAACATGATTTCTTTCTATCTGAGATACGAGACTTTCACTTACTCCCGCTTGTTGTGCTACCACTTTTAAAGTGTAGCCTTTGTGTTCACGAACTTGACGAAGTTTTTCTCCAAAATGATATGGTCTTTTTTTTGTTTTAGGCTCTTCTTCAGTTTTATCTTTTTGTGGTTGAGAATTATTTTGTTTTTGAGGTTCAGAATTTTCGTTAGTTTTTCGCAAATGTATCATTATTCTGTTTCTCCTTGTTTTGTGCAGTCACAAATTGAATGAAGTAATCTTCAAGGGTTTTGTGAGGTCCTTCTAAATGCATTCGTGCACGAGCGCGAGCGTTATCCCGGCGGACTGTATACATTGAATAAAAATCACGATAATCAAGACCTGCATCGGCTTTGACGTGTTCGCCTAAAAATTTAGAAACTTCATCACGACCAATGGCAGGAATACCTTTTGTTCTGAGAATTGTTCGTAGAGTTTGAATTTGTTCTGTGGAAATTCCGAACAAAAATTCTTCCATAGCTTGAGTGACACCAGTATCTCCCATTTTTTCTTTGATAAAGCGAATCCATTCTTCATTCATCTGCATAGAAATTAAAAGAAGTTCGCTTGTACCCATCATAGTTCCAAAAGCGGGAGCTAATTTTCGTCGGGCTGTCCAAACTGCCTGTAAAATTGGGGCTATGTTTTCTGATGCTTGGTCATTCCAATGTTCCCATAAAAGTAATAAAGAAAGTGCCCATTCTCTACGGAATTCTATAGGTTGCTCAGAATCGGAAATTAAGTTTAAGTAAACATCTTCAACAAGTAGTGAAAACATGGAAAGATTTGTTTCTGTATCGAAAGCTTTTGCTAAAGAATCGTAATCAGTACCAAGGTGTTTTGCAAATTTTGCTAAATCAGAAAGTGTGTGTGTCTTTGTGACAAGGAGACTTTTTCCTAAAATAGCTTTTGATGGAAGACGAAGCATTCGATCACCATCATCTTTGTGCTTGATTAAAGATTCTATCAGGTTTGCACGAGTTCTTGTTCCTCCTGCAAGTTCACGCCGTTCCAAAAGAGAAGGAAATTTTGCTACAGAACTGGCAATGTTTTCCATATCGACAATTCTGTTTAAAAATAACTCATAACGTTCCTTATCATTCTGAAGAAGGATTGGCATGATTTGATTGAGTAAATCTCTTTGTTTTTGAGTAAAAACTTCGGCTTTTTCGGCTTCTTCGCGTTTGCTGATTTCAGCAGGTTCAATAAAAGCGTTTATATCAACCTGTTCAAACTCGTTAGTTTTAGTAGTATTCATTTTTTTAATCTTTTTTTTCTGCAGAAAAATCTGGCAGATTTTTGAATGACTTTTTAAAAATCATAAATATTTTTTAGGTTCAACTTCGAGTTTTTTAATTTTAAACCGTGGCAAGGATTGTAAGGGCTGGCGTAGCCAGTTCCGAAGCGTAGCGAAGGAATGAAGGTAGCACGAAGTGCGTACGGAACCCTAAAAAGCGCGAGTTTGCATTGCAAACTCGGGACGAGAAATGCATAGCATTTCTCGCTTTTTTTGCGAAGCAAAAAGCCACCCAAAGAATAAAAATTTAAAACTCGACATTTGTCCTAGTAATAAAATCTGGCTACAAGTCCTGATTCACAAGTCAAAAACGCAATAATGCGCCATGCGTTTGCCCTGTGTGTCTGTGAGGAAAAATTATGCTTGTCATTAATTGCATCAAAAAAAATCGGAACTAAAACGTTCGTTTAAAGAAGATAATTACAGGACTTACGCCACGTGAAGTAATCTGATTGCCTTTAAACGAAGCACCAATAGTATCTTCAAGTTTTAATCCGCCGTCATCCATTTTGTATAGGAAATTAATCTCCTGCGAAGAACCTTCGAAAGTAAACGTAACAATTCCATCATAATCTTTTTTTAAGGTCTTAGAAAGAGAATATTTAATCTGAGCAGAACCATTGTTTTTTGATCCAGCAGGAATTACAGACGGCACAAGAAGCTTAAAACCAGTCCATTTAAACAAATTGTCTTCAGTAAACGAAAGTTTACCATAACTCTGGCTTGAGTAAGGACCTTTATACCACAGATTCATCAACTCTTCACTACGACGTTGCTTTTCTTTCGAAATAATCTCATTCAAATCTTCTTTTATCGTAACAAAATTCAAATCCTGAGGTTTTCCAGTTTCGTCAGTATATCGCACAACAATATAATCTGCTTTTCGATAAATAATTTTAATGGAAATATTTTTCAATTCATATTCACGATCATCAATTTTTGAATATCCCTCATAAATCCAGTTTTCATGAATTTTTTGAGTATTCAAAGAAACTTTTTTATTTTCTTCATCAATCGTGAATCTATAAGAAGGATGAATTTTTGACAAATCTATATTTTCAGAATCAATCAAACTTCTAAATTCTTCAGGATACCATACATTCGAAACAATCAGTTTGTAAATCTCATCCTCTTGCAATTCATCAACAAAATCATTTCCACCGATTCTGTTGCCATTATCATCAGTTTCAAATAAATCAAGATTATATGAAAAACACCAGCCTGTAGTACCGTTGTCAGTCAATATTTTATACCATTCTCCTGGAAGCGGTTTACCACCAGTCATAGGTGACTGTCCATTACCTTTATACAAAATTTTGATGATTTCACCTTTACGCAAACGGTAAACCTGCTTTGCAGTATTAACAGGCTCTGCACGACAAGGAAGTCCATCAGTTTTTACATTAGCATAAGTTCTGGCATTTTCCTGATATTTCTCTTTTACAGAAGATAATTTGTTTTTTTTAACAGGTTCAGTCAACTGCCATAACGGAATTTCAATTTTTTGCTCATTTTCATTAAGATTAAGATTTTTTCCTGCAATATAAACATGAGAAATATTAGATTTAATGTAAACAGGCAGCACATCCCCAGATTTAATCTCCTGCTCAGGATTATTCCACAGAACAACAGAATAACCAATCACCTTATCTTTACAGGAAATCAGAAAAAAACTGCTCAAAATGAATAAAAAAAATAAAATCCGTTTCATAAGACTACAACTGAACTCCAGTTTTAATTTTTTCGTTAAATCTTTCAAGTTTTTTGCCTTGCAAAGGATTTTCCTTACCGTCTAACACAGCGCGCAAAGCGTCCATTTCTTCACCACTAAAATTCACACCTTCATTCATATGATTGATAAAACTTTCAGTAGCCATAGGAGCAACTTTTTTACAGATTTCAAGCAAAACTTGTGCATAAACACGAATTTCATATTGAGCGTGAGAATCAAGACGCAATTTCAAAAAGTGAAAAAGATTATGCAAATCCATCTGCCAGTAAAATTCCGTATACAAAGACAAAGGAAGATTAATTCTGGCAATCTCTCGTGCAAGACCAGCATCAATCAAGTCAGAATAATTTTCGTAAGCTTCTTTCTGACCTTCTGACAATTGCTGAATTATTTTTTCAGCAGTCTGCTTATCAAAAGCTTCAGATGCACGACCTTGTTTGTTATTTACACTTTGAGGCGAAACCTTATCTTCCTGAGGAACATAAAATTCCTCTTTCATAATAGAATAACGTCCAGAAACTTCGTTCATTCTTCCCATGCGGTGACGAACCCACTGACGGGCAACAAAAATCGGCATTTTTACATGAAAAGTCATAACAACCTGTTCAAAAGGAGAAGTATGCTGATGACGCAAAAGATAATCAATCAAAGCACCATCCTGACTGACAGTTTTTGTTCCTTCACCATAAGAAACTCTTGCAGACTGAACAATTCTCTGGTCACCACCAAAATAATCAACAAGACGAACAAAACCTTTATCTAAAACAGGAAATTCCTTATCCAAAATAGCCTCAGCTTCAGGAACAACACAATGAGCCACTTTTTTCCTCCAAAAATCAAAAATAAAACCTTCTTTAGGGACACATCAAACGCAATCAAACATGATGATATAAAGACATCCATAAAATTGTATATTAAAACAAGGCTTTTTTCAATCAATAAACATTAATAAACATTAATTTACAAACAGATTTTTTTACAGGGGGCTTGGGGGATTTCCCCCAGGAGAAGG
>JALFAW010000217.1 GCA_022773305.1 Spirochaetia bacterium | reverse complement strand
AATTGTAAAAAGTCCCATGCTGTGTGCCATTTTAATAATGTTTTCAATTACAATTTGATTTGTTTCAAGATTCTGCACAAAACTGATGTCAAGTTTGATTATATCCAAAGGAAATGTTGAAAGCATACCCAAAGAAGAATATCCAGCTCCAAAATCATCCATTTCAATCAAAAACCCAAAATCCTGAGCACGTTTTACTTGATTTATGATGAATTCTGTATTTTCCGCATAAAGAGATTCTGTTACTTCCATGTGCAAAAGTGAATGATCAATATTAAGTTCATCAACTGTTTTTAACTGTTCAAAAAGCCATCCGTTTTCAAAATAATCACGGCGTGAAACATTTATAGAAATAGGAACAACTGGAATTCCGTTTCCTTGCCATCTTTTTATGTCACCACAAACTTTTTTTACTATAAAACTGTCAAGTTTGGAAATAAATCCACTTTTTTCAAATAAAGGAATAAATTGACTTGGGGCCATAAATCCGTAAACAGGATGATTCCAGCGTACTAAAGCCTCTGCTCCTGCAATTCTTCCTGTTACTGACTCGTGTTTAGGCTGATAAAAAACTTTAAACTGATCTTCTAGAAGTGCTCTTTCCATATTCTCAAGAATTTTCTGATCGTTTAATAGTTGTTGTTGCAAACTTTCTTCATAGACAGCAAAATTTTTTCCGTAAACTCCTTTTATTTTTCCTATTGCCAAAAATGCGTAATCACAACAACGAACAATGGGAAGCGAAGTGTCAATTGGTGCATAACTTCCAATTTTTAAAACCTGATGAGGGATGGGAGCTTCTGACATAATTGAAGCAACAATTTCATTCAAACGTTCTAGCGTTTTATCCATTGCACGCTCGTAAATCACAACAAACTGATCACCACCAAAACGTCCAACTAAGGCTGTTTTTGAGCCATTTTTAATTCGTTGGGCAACATAAGCAAGAAATTCATTACATTTTTCTTCACCGTATTGGCTGTTTGTAAGTTTGAAATTTTCAAAATCCAATGCAAGAATACCAAAACTTTTTTCTGGTGAATTATTAATCATTGTTCTTGCACGATGGATGAACGCTTGCCTTGTGTAAAGCCCTGTTAAATCATCTTTTTCAATTTCAGCAAGAATATTTGCAGCATCTATCAGATTTACAACATTTTGAATTCTGTTTAAAACTAAAGTTCTGTCGGCTGGTTCAAAAAATACATCACAAGCTCCAGCAGAAAGACAAAGTTTTGCTTCCTCATCAATCTGATTTCTGCAAAAAATAAGAATTGGAATTTTATTATATAAATGATTTGCTTTAATCTGTTTTACAAAATCTGAAGGATTTTCACCTTGAATTTTACTGCTTAGAATAATAACCGATATACGTTTAAAATCACTGTTCAGACAGTTCTTTGCTTCATGAGAGTTGGCAGCTGGCATAATATAATAATCATTTGAAATGATTTTAGATATTTCTTGCTGCCTTTCCTTGATATCATCAATAATCAAAATGATTGATTTGGGTTTTTCAGACAATTTTTCACCAAACTTTTTTTACTTTAAAATAAACACCCGAATTTTTTCCGACCAATTATTATTGTATCACACATTTTTTATTTGTGCAAAATTTTTATTATTTTTTGTTATGTTGTTTTGGTCAATTCTAAAATATACTAACGTTCATAAAATATCAAGTTTTGGAAGTTTTTAGTATTTCTTTTTGATTTATTTTTGACTTATATATTCCTTTTGATTATTTTTATTGACTTTTTTATATTCCTATTGTATTATATTTATATGATTACAGGTTTTCCAAGTCCTGCACAAGGTTATGAAGCTAAACAATTTGATTTGAATACTCTTTACATCAAACATCCATCTGCAACAGTTTTTATGACTGTTGATACAGATAAATTTACTCATCTTTGCATTTTCAATGGAGACCTTTTGATAATTGATCGTGCCAAAAAAATTTCACAAAATTCACTTGTTGTTTATGAAAATAATGGAGAATTTACAATTGGAAGAGTTTTTCAAATAAAAGGAGAAGCCGTTATTACAGGAGCGATAACACAAGTAATTCATACTGTAAAAGAATGATTTTATTGAGGGGGTAGTACACCCCCTCAAAACGGCGAAGTCAAGGCTTTAAGCGTTAGCGTGCCTTGACTCGACGTATTTTTTAGGAATGATTTTTTTTGATTTTGGAGATATTTTATGATTTTGCATGCGGATGGAAATTCGTTCTATGCATCTTGTGAACAGATTTTTCGTCCTGATTTAAGGGACAGACCTGTTGTGGTACTTTCAAATAATGATGGAGTTATTATTGCCTTAAATAAAGAAGCCAAAGCTTTAGGTATTAAACGTGGGGATGTATTTTTCAAAGTACGTGATGCTTGTGAACGTAAAAATGTTACTGTTTTTTCGAGTAATTATACACTTTATGCTGATATTAATAGAAGAATCACTTCAATTTATATGGAATTTGCACCTGAAATCGAAGAATACTCAATTGACGAAGCATTTCTGTTTTTTGAAAAGTTTAAGCTTTCCGTGAACGATTGGAAGGAAATCGGTAAAGAATTGAAACAACGTATTTGGAAAGAAGTTGGAATGCCTATATGCGTTGGTGTAGCTCCTACAAAAACATTGGCAAAACTTTACAATAAACATGCGAAAGAACACGGTGGTATATTCGTTTACGAAGAAGACTATGTGGATGAACTTTTAAATAAAACAAGTTGTGGTGAAATTTGGGGAATTGGACCTGCAAAAGCGAAAAAACTTGCATTATATGGCATAAAAAATGCTCTTATGCTCAAAAACATGCCACTAGGTGATGCAAAAAAACTTTTAACTGTACAAGGATTTGCAACCGTCCAGGAATTAAGAGGTATTCCTAATATAGACAAGGTAACTCGAACAAAAAAGGACGTAATCACATCAAGCAGACAATTTTCTAAACGCATTTATGACATTGAAACTTTGGAATGTGCAATTGTTCAATACACGGAACTTGCTGTTGAAAAACTACGAAAACAAAATTCTGAATGCGGAATGGTATGCATTTATATTTCTACATGTAATTATTATTCTGATGACACAGAAAAGCGGTATTCCAACGGTGCATACGTTGAACTATCTAGAATGACAAGCTACACTCCTGATATTGTAGCAGCGGCTAGAAGCATTTTACCTCACCTTTATAGACCTGGATATGGTTACAAATCTGTTATGATAACACTACTAAAACTTCTACCAGAAGCCTGTCAAGGAAATTTATGGATTGACTCTATGGAGGACATAAAAAAAAGGAATTTTATGAAAACTGTAGACAAAATCACACAAACTTATGGAAGAAACTCGATTACATTGGCAAAAAGTTTTGAAAAACAAAATTGGGAAATGAAACGTGAATTTTTAAGTCCCTGTTGGACTACAAATTTTACAGATTTTCCAAAAGTACATTAAATTTAAAAAAAACTGAGATTCTGTCTACCAAATATATATAGTTTTAGACATTTTAAGAAGTTTTTTTTACTTTACGCCCGTAAATCCCTTCAGAAAAGACCGTGTATAACTGGGTAAACGGGGGATTGATTTACGGCATTTCGCGGACAGATTTGCCGAATAAAGGCGTAAAGTACCGCGAAAAAGGCTCAACAAGGCGATACAGCCGTGCAAAATGTGCAGAACACAGCATCGAGAACCGTCCGAAGGAAGCTGAAAACAGGGAAAACTTCGGACACTGGGAACTTGATACCGTAAAAGGAGGAAAAGACCTTTCATTTCATTCCCCAAAAAAAGCCATATTTAAATTTCATTCAGGAATTCTTCCACATTCTTGTATTCAATTCCGTTTGAAGCAATACCGGAGCCGCCTTTGTACAATACGCATCGGCGGGTAACTTTTCCGTATATCTTCTCGGTGCTTATGATATTGTCTTCATTCAAAAGATGTTTTGCCTGTTCTTCAACAATTTCATCACTGTGCTTGATTTCAAAACATTCTATTTCAGCTTTTTTCTTATCATAGATGACCATATCAAATTCACCAGCAGCAAAATACAGTTTAAAGACTTCTTTGCTTTTTCCATATCGCCGCTTAGTATCAAGAAGAACTATATCTTCAAGCATGTGCCCCATAACCGTTGCCAATAGTCGTTCTGTAATAAAAGTTTTTACAGGCTCACTCAACTGATCAAATTTCTCGTCTTTCAGAATCGAATAAACAAGAGCCTTTGCCTGACAGAATCTCATTCCCGGCTGAGTAAAAATCTTATTTTCTGAAAACTTTAATTTTTTGCCTATTGCTCTCAAATCACACTCGTCAAGAAGATCCAGTGCTTCTAAATATTCTTTTATTTCTTCAACATGGTCATCTGTAATTTGAACAATCTGCAAATCTTTATTCTTTATCTCAAGAATTTCCATAAGTTTTTTAGTAACAGAAACTTCATCCAGATTATCAAAAATCTCTATTCTGTTTTCCGCTTCTCTTTCACCTCTCAAATTCCGATCAAGAAGATGAAGGTCGTGGGATTTAAAATCATCAGTAAGAATCTGAACCAGGAATTTATGAGATTCATTTTCAATTATTCTGTTTATTGCACCTGTGAGTTCCTTTTTTTCATAAAGGTCGTACAGATTTCGGAAATGATTTCCATCCTGATAACACTTTAATGAACGCTGAATGTTAGAACAAATTGCAGTATCAATATAAATTCTGGTTGATTCATTATCACGGAAGGATGCATCCTCTGCATTTACTTCTTTGTTTTCAAAGTTCCAGACTCCAGCCTTCAGTGTTCCTCCATAGCGGATATATTCATCAACATCATTAATACCAAGTAGTCTTGAATGTTCGGAAAATGGAATATAGGTTGTATGAACCATTACTGCCCGGTCATAAAGCTCTTCATGAACTGCCAGCCAGAAACCAAGGGAATCTGTTCCGGAAAGAACAATCTTCATTCCCATTGCCGAATAAATATCAGACAATATTGCTGCGGAATCAATAAAATCGCTGATGAGAGTCACTTCATCAATAAACACGTATTTAATGCCAAGTTCACGAAGCTGTTTCAAATCTTTATTCAATGCAGCCATTGTATCTGTGACTGTTGCCTTAATATAAACACTACGCTTAAAGTCCCCTTCCTTCATTTCGTAAAGGCACTGGCGAAGCATCGTTGTTTTGCCGGTTCGCCTAAGTCCGTAGACGAGGCAAACTTTATCCAAAGTGTCACTGTAAAGATATTCCTGAATCTGCGTAAAACAATCGCGTTTCTGAAAATCCTTTGTCTGTGATGCAAAATCCTTAAGATCTGTTCCATACATAATCCTGAGATTGAACTTTGCATCTTTTATTGATGGTGTCTCGATAAAGGCAGCTGAAGATTTCAATTCCGAAAGCTTCGCCTGCAGGGATTTTCGGAATTCTATCTTTTTCTGAAATTCTTCAACTTCTTCATTTTTGATATATTTGCTTTTTATTTTTCCGTTTTCTGTCCACTGCTGGTAATAACGTTCTTTTCCGTTAATCATTTTTTTTGAAATATAACCGACTGGCAGCAAGGCAATCTGACTTTCAAGGTCTGAAATTTGAGAATTTATATCTTCCATATCTTGTCCTCAAAATTTGATTTCAGTACCTATTATAACCTATAATAACCTGTTTGAAAATAGGTTATTATAGGTTATAATAAGTTATCTTTGCAAAAGAATAAGACACCGTATAAAATACAAACACAAAACATCGCACGGCACTATTATCTTTCACCCATTTACCACAACAGTTTACACTTCCATTCCAAATAAGGCGGTCAAATCGGCATCATCCATAATGCGGTCACTTGGTTTTGAGGCATTTTCAATCATGCTTTCGATTCTATCGTTTATGGCGTTTCCAATCAGACGTTCGGTGTCTACTCCGCGCAGTTTAAAAAACAAAAGCGGATCCTTGTCAAATCGGCTTCCGATTCCATAAAGAACCGCTGCAACATGCTTACACATATCCGCCCAGTCCGGGCACGAACAGTTAAAATGAATCTTTGCCATCGAAGGAAAAAGACCGGCTCGTTTTTCTGTAAAAAGAGATTTTAAATCATCAGGAAAGTTGCCGTTTATCAGGTCTTCCAGATTCTGAATTTTTGAAGAGCATTTTTCTACAATTTTTTCGTACTGTTCTTCGGTAAGCTCGTCTATCCGAACTTTTACAGTGTAAGGCTTTTTACCACTCCCCTGCACTAATGCGTGGACTTCGCCCGGTTCAATCTGTAAATCCAGAACACAGTTAGCCCGGACATATTTTCTTCCCCGTTCAAGCCGGCTTGCATAATCGGCATAAAGTTCCAGGTTTTCGCACCAGGCTTTACCCCACCAGCTTTTAGCAATAGTGCGGCCTTCCAGTTCTACAGGGGAAAGTTCAATGCCCTTTTTGCGCTGTTCCGCTATATATTTTTTTGCCTTTGCTTTATGCTCTGCAACAGAAACGTAGGGTGCAAAGCCTGAATAGTAATCATAGTATCCCATTGCTTACGCCTCCCCTTCCAGACGGAACATATTCATCAAATCTGAATCACTCATTTCGGTAATCCAGTTCTCGCCAGAATCAGCGGCAATTACATTATGTGCAAGTTCCGTTTTACTTCTTATAAGCTCGTCGATTTTTTCTTCAATCGTTCCGCGGCACACAAACTTGTGAACCATAACATTTTTAGTCTGCCCGATTCGGAAAGCACGGTCGGTGGCCTGATTTTCTACTGCCGGGTTCCACCATCGGTCAAAGTGAATTACATGATTTGCATTTGTAAGGTTCAAACCAGTTCCACCGGCTTTTACGGAAATCACCATATACGGAATGTAAGTATCGCTCTGGAATTCTTCGACCATCTTGTTTCGCCTTGAAACAGCTGTTCCACCGTGAAGGACAAAACCTTTTATGCCAAAAACACCGGCAAGGAATGTGTCGAGAGCAGAACAAATTTCCTTAAATTGAGTGAATACAAGCACGCGTTCTCGTTTTTCATAAATCGTGCGGCAAAGTTCTTCCAGCATTTCAAACTTTCCGCTGTCACTTTCTGCAAACCCCTCTGCTCCATTAAACTGGTCAGGATGATTACAAATCTGCTTAAGTTTCAAAAGAGAAGCAAGTACAAGTCCCCGTCGCTTCATCGGATCGTCGTCAAACTTTGCTTTTTCAAGCAGCTTTGCAAGGTCATCAACATATTTTTTATAAAGGATGCGCTGTTTTTTGGAAAGAGTTACATAATCGGTCATTTCCATTTTTTCAGGTAAATCGGAAATAATTGACTTGTCTGTTTTTAACCGGCGCAGCATAAAAGGCGAAATCATCGTCTTGAGTTTTGAATATCCCGAAGGATTTTCTTTTAGAGAATTTGCAAAACGTTTGAATTCCGCAGAAGTCCCCAAAAGTCCTTTGTTCAAAAAGTCATACAGCGACCAGAGGTTTGTAAGGTCGTTCTCAATGGGAGTACCGGTAAGGGCAATACGATTTTTAGCTTTAAGCGATTTGATTGTCTTTGTCTGCTTAGATGCCGGATTTTTTATAGCCTGTGCTTCATCAAGAATTACCAAGTCCCACTCAGTCTCCAAAAGTTCACTCATACGGCTGACCATGCTGTAAGTCGTGATGGAAAGAAATACCATTTGTGTAACAGCATCGCCGTTATTCTTTTTAGCCGAACTGTGTAAAATCTGCAGGGGAATATCCGGTGCAAACTTTTTACATTCATTCTGCCAGTTTCCTAAAAGAGAAGCCGGAACTACAAGAAGAATTTTTGCTTCAGGCATTTGGTTTCTGAAGGTGTCAAGAAAAGCAAGAATCTGAACGGTCTTTCCCAAACCCATGTCGTCCGCAAGACAGGCTCCAAAATTATAGCGCATCATTTTAGAAAGCCATTCAAAGCCTTGTGACTGGTACGGGCGGAGAGTTGCTTTAAAACTATGGGGTAAAGTCTGAACAGAATCGCTGTCAGAAGTCGAGCGCAAATCACGCAAAAGTTCAGAAATCCATGAAGAATTTGAAACGGCGTTAATATCAATTTCGTCTGTGGCGGCTGCGTCTTTCGAAAGCCCCGAATCGTCATTTAATCCCAGTCGGAGTGCTTCAAGCATAGTGATGTCGCCGTGGAATTTTTCTGCTGCCTGTAAAAGTGCATTCAGGCGTTCATGGTCAACTTCTACCCACTTACCTTTAATAAGAGAAAGACCTTCATCCATTGCAAGCATCTTTTTTATGTCGGCTTTGCTAAGTTTTTCACCATCAACTTCAAGATAGCCTTCCATTCCAAGTATTGAATTTAAGCCCAAAAGAGATTTCTTCTTTGTAAGGCTGACACCAACCTTTGCTTTCTGCCGGGACTTTTTCCACCAGTCGGGAATGCGGCATACAATTCCTGTCTCTTCAATAGCCGGAATATCTTTCAAAAGCTGCCATGCTTCTTTGCTCGTAATACGCAGCGGATGGAACATTTCTCCGCTTGAAGTAAACTCACCAATTAAAGAAGAAACATCCCCTGCCCTGTTCAGACAGGAAAGCAGTTCAAGAATCTTATCACGCTCATCTTTGTATTCAGTAAGAGCATATTTTAAAGGCGCATGTTTTATTTTTCCCTCAGGGTTTTTTGTAGAATAAGTCGCCAAAAACGAAAATGGATATTTTTCATCATTTTTATTTTCAACAAGATGAAAGAAAATGCGTTCGGCAACTTTTAAATGCTCATCTTTTTCTGCAAGGTAAAGAGCCACAGTGCCTGAATAGTTTTGAATTTCTTCAGAAAAACAAACATTCAACTTAGACCAGAGGATTTTAAGCCACTGTTCATTAACATATTCTGAACCTGGAGCAAATGGAACAGAAGAAAGAAAACTCTCAATCAAATCACCAGAAAGAAGGACTTCCGTATTCTCACGAGAAATTTCAACACCTTCAGTACGGGAAAGTTCGGTAATAAAAGAATCTGCCACCTGCCACAAAAAAAGCCCTGCATCATCAACAGTCGCAACAGGACGCACGTCAAAACCAAGATTATAAAGCGCCTTAACAGGTTCAGTTTTGAATGTTCCCTTATAGGATGCGTCGTCCACAACAAAAAGTGACGGCAGAAAACGAAATCTTAATGTCTGGATTGTATTCGATTTTTTCAATTTTTACTCCAATATCTCCCAATGACTACCATCAGTTCCATTTTAATGTGTTTTTGCAGGTCAAATGTCAGATTTAAAATTTCTTGGGTGGCTTTTTGGTTACTTCGGTTTCCCTCGCAACCAAAAATCGGGCTTTCCAGGGTTCCGTCTAAAAAAATCACTCTTGAGATTAATTCAGATAAGACCAAATAAGTAAAAATATTGGCTTTCTGCCAAGATATTTCTAATTTATCACAGAATTTGGAAATTTTCAACCAAGAAATAGTTGTCTGAACTCATGTTTGTGTGAGGTTTACTTAAAGTTTTTTTTGGGGGAGATTAATGAAATGATGCTGTTTTTTATCTTTTAGAGTTTCACCACCATCTGTTGAAACATATTTTGTGAAAAAGTTAGTTATTTTTTTCAATATAACTAATAGACATCTTTGATAAAAAACTAATTATTATTTTACTTACTTCATCACAATTGTCGACTCTTGCAGAAATGAAGCATAGGACTTTGTATTTGAATAAGAAATTCTAACCGGCCTTTTTGTCTGTCCCATCTTTTCCCTGCTGATTTCGTTTCCAACTGCAATTGCTACCACAGCCACCATAAAAAAATAGATAAAGAAAAACATATTCTCACCTCTGTAGTGTCATTATAAAGTACAAAGATGTCATAGAATGACCTTGAAATTAAATAATTTCTGTAATTTCTGTCATTACGAATCTGACTCCTTATCTAACATTTCTTCGATAAGCAAACCAATATTTGTTCCAATCTTGTCTTTTAATTCAGTTAAAGAAGTTTCATACAATTTTGAATTTAATATTGCTATTCGAATTTTATCTTTAAAATTATCTTCAAAATGTATTCTGGCTTTATTATAACTTCCACCCAATTCTGCCATTAAACATTTTTCAACATAAGTCTTGTTTCCATCTTTAGCATTTTCAAAAATGTCATTTTGTGAATACTCTGAACAATCAGAAAAATGTAATAACAGCCAGAACTCAAAGCAAGGATTAGAAACACAAAAACATATTTCCTTGTTTGTATCTGCCTGTAAGAGTTGAGTATATTGTGCTTCCGAAAAACTGCTTCTATCTCTATCAACGATTATGCATAAATCATCACCATCAAGATAGTTGGAATGCAGTCCATACCAGAAACTTGCGAAGACTATCATCTGTGAAAATTGAATGTAATAAAAAATTTATTTCTGATATGTTCTTTTTCATTTTATTCTCCGAACTCGAATAAGTCATCAACCGTTACAAGAGTAATGTTATTTGATGATGCATTTTCCTTTACATAATCTGAAAATCCGCTTTTACTGAAGGCATAGAAATATGTTTCCTTTGCATGTGCAAAAATTGACTTTCTTGAAAGCATATCTTCCATTTCGGATTTTCCAAAGGATTCACCTTTGAACTTACATTCACAGAAAATATACTTTTCATTTTTATCATCAATTAAAAGAACATCTATATCGTCCTGACATTTTCTTGCAGGATTATTTCCCCACCATTTTCCATATTTTGACGGAAAAAAAGGCAACTTTCTGTTCTTTGCCATACGTATCATATATTCAAGACAGATTGTTTCAAAAATAAATCCAAAATAAGAAAAGAAACTCTGTGGGTCCATTATTTCCTTTGCGGATTCTTCAGGTCCAAGAATTTCATAGAAGCTTTTCTTCTCAAATAAAAAGTGATACCAGAAAGAAAAATAATTATCTTCAATTTTATAGATTGTTTTTCTGGAAGCTTCATCCTCACCACAAGGAACTGCCTTTTTTATAAGACGGATTGTCTGAAGGATTCCAAGATACTTTGAACATTTTTGTGTGTCCTCATGTATTTTCGTGGCAATTTCATTTACTCTTGAAGCACCTCCAGCAATCGCTTCAAAAATACTGTTGTAAATTGCTGGTTCCCGTAATTCCTGTTTAAGAAAATAAATTGGTTCATCCTTAAGAAATCTTCCTTCTCTTAGTATTTCCCTTGCAATGTTTTTTTCGATTGGTTTTTCTGAATCAAAAGCCTGCAAATAACATGGAATGCCACCTAAGATTCCATAGGCCATCAGTTTTTCTTCATTTGAATATTCAGGAAAAAACAATGCCGAATCAAAATAATCAAATGCCTTAAGTTCAAGATGTGCTGTTGAACGCCCATAAAGTGGACTTTTTGAACCTAGAACTTCACATTTCATAAAACTTACAGAGGAACCACAAAGAACAAGGAATATATTTTTCTCTTTCCACTGATGATCTATTGTGTGCTGAAAAATGCTCTTTATTGATTCATTCTCACTAGCAATGTATGGAAATTCATCAATTACAATAACAAGTCTGTCTTCAGTTGCTTTTGATGTAACATATTTTAATGCTGTTTCCCAATCTGAAAACTCACCAAAAAAATCATTATCAAAATATGTTTGCACAGTTTTTGAAAAATCAAGAAGATTTAATGAATCATTCTTTTCCTGTGCTGAAAAGAACAACGGTTTTTTATTTTTAGTGAATTCTTTGAGGAGTTCTGTCTTTCCGACACGCCTACGGCCATAAAGAACGAGAAATTCAAATTGTTTTGAATCATATAAGTCTTCTAATAATTCAAGTTCCTTTTTTCGGCCTTTAAACATATTTACTCCATTTGAAAATGTAAACTTTAGAGTAGTATACTTTAGAGTTTACTATTTTTCAACCTTTTTCTTTTCTCTGTATATGACTTTTATCTTCTGATACTCCTCCGTTTACACTAATATCAGTTTCAAACAAAGGCGCAGTACGACAAATCAATGGTAAAATGTTGTCTTGCTTAGTTATTTTCCTTTTTAAAAACCAAATAAACTTTTATCAAGTTTAGATGCTCTGATAATTGAGTATATAGTTCCTATAGCTATTTGATTATTTCAATGACAGGGAACAATAGTAGTTGCGTCTGTATTTGAATTATGTCATTTTTGATGAGACCCCTTCTGCCCTGTAAGTTCAAAACCATTGTCTTTTAGCACAGAAATTATTTGTTTTGCAGTTAATCGTACCGGCATCTATACTACCACCTGCAATACTTTTGATTTTTCTTGTACAAGAAAATCAGAAGGCTCAAAGAACAATTCGGCAGCTTCTTTAAAATTTGCAGCAGCCTCTTCCTGTGTAGCACCGCAAGAATTTATTCCTGACATCTCAGGATAATATGCAGCCCATGAATCAATAACTTCATCGTACTCCAAAACTACACGTAATGTCATTTAAAATACCTCCTGAATTCAGATTACTATATAAATATAGTGTATTTTACACAAATAGTCAAAGAAAATCCTAATTAAAAAAAGGCTGCAAATCCTATGATTAGCAGC
>JALFAW010000145.1 GCA_022773305.1 Spirochaetia bacterium | reverse complement strand
GCTTTTTGCTTCGCAAAAAACAGGCTATCCGGGGTTCCGCTATCGCTCCAGCCGCTTCCCTCGCTTCGCTCAGTCCAGTGGCCACCTTTGGTGCCCCTACTATCCTTGCCACGAGAGAAACTCGAAATTGAACCTATTAATATCAGAGTGAAATAAGGTCATTGTAGATTTTTTTTCATTCACTTACACCAGTTAGTAGCTCAATTAAACTGTCCACTTCTTGTTTTCTGAAATCTGGTGCATTGTTTCTGACAGTCAAAAGAGCTTTTAGGGACTCTTCTATTCTCCCCTGCTGCAAATATATTTTTCCAAGATTTACAAAAGAATTCAAATCCTGACTGTCTTGCAAAATCAATTTTTCATAAATTTCACAAGATTTATCTAAATCACCATTTTCAAGATAAGCATTTGCAAGATTTTTTAAAATTTCATTATCAGATGATTTTTTTGCCGCTTTTTCATAATAAATGACAGCATTTTTGTAATCTTTTTTCAATAAATAACATGTTCCAAGGTTATTATTCACTTCAAAACCATCAGAATCAGTTTTATAAGCAGAAAGAAGCATTTCCAAAACATAATCTAAATCAACCTGATTTTCTTTCATCAAAATAGCACTAAGATTTATTTTTGCTTTTTGTGCATTTGGATTTATCTTTAAAACTTCCTGATATTTTTCTTTTGCATCTTCAGTTTTCCCATTTTTTTCCAAAATCAAAGCATAATTATATATTATATTTGCCTGATTATTTTCATTTTTCACAAAACCTTTTTCATCATAAGCCTGCCATGCATATTTTTGAGCCTGAACAAAATCACCGCTATCAAGAAGAACTGTAGAAAGATTATACTTAGCCAAGGTAGATTCTTCACCTTTTGGACGACTTTCAATTGCTTTTTTAAAATATTCTTCAGACTTTTCTATATCACCATTTTGAAAATATAAACTTCCAAGTTCATCAAATATTTTTGGATTATCTGGATTTATTTCCAGTGCTTTTTGATAGTTTTTTTCCGCTTCAGAAAAGCAGCTTTCTTTTGCATTTATTCTAGCAAGTTCCAGAAATGCTTTTTCATAATCATTTTTAATTTCAATTGCTTCCGAAAATGCTTTTTTTGCTTCTCCGTTTTGATTTAATTTTTCAAACGTTAATCCAAGATTATATTTACTTTGATAAAAATTCTCATTAAGTTCACAGGCTTTTTCAAAATTCCATTGAGCATCTTCATATCTTCTTTTTAAATACAAAATTTTACCTTTATCATAATAATATAAAGGATTCTCACGATTCAAATTGATTGCTTTTTCAAGTTCAGAGAGAGCATCATCATATTTTTTATTCTGACTGGCATTTTTTGACAAAACATAATGTGCTGCATCACTTTCATTCTGATTTTCAAGCATTTGATTTGCAATTTCTGCTGCTTTTTCAAGTTTTTGTTTCTTTAATTCAGAATCCTGAGCATTTTCAGATTCTTCTAAAAGAGAGTTCATCATTTCAATAGATTTTTGATTTTCTTCCGTAAGCCGTTTTTCCTCTTCAAGGCGCTTCTCTTCTTCAAGACGTTTTTTTTCGACTTCTAATTTCTTTTTTTCTTCAAGTTTTTTATTCTCTTCCTGCTTTCTTTTTTCTTCTTTTTCTCTCTTTTTCTCTTCAGCTTTTTTCTTTTCTATCTCTAAACGTTCCTGCTCAATCCTTTTCTTTTCTTCCTCTTTTTTTCTCTCTTCTTTTAAACTTTTTTCCTCTTCAAGTCGTTTTTCTTCTTCTAAACGTTTTTTTTCTATAATTTCAATCTCTTTTTCACGATTATTTTTTTCAAATTCATCTTTCGGTGTAAGTTCCTTCTGTTTTTCTATTTCAGATAATTCATTCTCATTTTCTCTTTGTTCAGATTGCTCTAAAAAACTCTTTTGTTCATCTTCATTTTTATTAAAATCATCTGATTTTTTTCCTGAAACTTCATTTCCTGGATTTTCTGCCAGTGCATTGTTTTGCGTTTTTTGTCTTTCTTCTATATAATAATGATGACCATTTTGAAAACTATTTGAGTTTTCCGGAGAATTCTTGCATTTAAAAATAACTGATAAAAACAGAATAATAAAAATCACCGTTAAAAGCGAAAACAAAATTTTATTTTTTTTATTTTTATAATTCTTAGTTTTATTTTCATTCATTATTAATCAAGTTCTCCTTCATAATCAAAATCAATAATATCATCTGCCCCCGAACTTACATTCGTAGAATCATTTCCTTGCAGAGAATTCTGAACATCTTCAAGCAGTTTCTGCCTTCTTTCATTCTCAGCTTTCATCATCTGCTCCAAAAGTTCCTGCGTTTTCTGTTTTTCTTCATCTTCTTTCATTTTTTTACGCAGATTTTCTTCCTGCTGTTTTCTTTTTTCCTGCAATTTCTGCTGTTTCAGCCATTGTTCATATTCTTTTTCAGATTGGATTTCAAGTTTTTTAAGTTCCTGAGTATCTTCTTCAGAAAGATTTTCCCAAGCCTCTGTAAACTCTTCTTCATTTTCATACTCATCATTTTCTGCAAAACTGATATCATTTTCATATTCTACTTTTTCAAATTTATCATAATTTTTATAATCTTCATTTTTTTCTACATCACCATTTTCATCACTAACTAAACCATGTTTGCTGTTCTGCTCATCGATTTTTTCAACCTGTGCATTTTCACTGTCAATTTCTTCCCAGTTTTTCTTATTTTCAGGAATTTCAATTTCACCAATTCGATTATCACCAACTTCCTGCCAGTTCATATTTTCTTTTTTTTCCTGAACATCAGCAATCTCATCATCAATAAGTTCCCACTCTACTTTATTTTCATCATCATATTCTGTTATATTTGGATTGATATGCTCCCACAAAGCTTTATTCTGCTCTTCAAGCAGACGTTCTTCTTCCTTACGCCTTTCAATTTCATCAGTAATTGCATTAATCAAAAGCTCAATCTTACTTTTCTGCGGAGTTTCAGGGAATTTTTCCAGATAATCAACATAATCATTTTTTGCAAGCACCAGTTTGTCATCCATAAGATAAGAATTCGCTCTATTTAAAAGTGCATCCACAAAAGACAAATCAGATTTATAAGAAAGCGAAAAACATTCGGCTGCTTTTTCAAATTGTTTTAATGCATAATAAGCATTTCCCTGATTAAAATAAAGAATTTTAGCATTAGCCGGCTGTTCTTTTATTCCACGTTCAAAAGCATCAATCGATTTTTCATATTCACCAATCTGATAATATCCCAGCCCAAGAAAATTATAAGTGTTTGCAGAAATCTGACCATTTAAAATTTCATTTTCCAGAACTTGAACAGCATCTTTTGGATTATTTTCTTTAAAAAGTTTTTCACCTAATGATTGAGCAAAACAAAAATTTCCAAATTCCATCAAAATAAATATGAGAAGGAAGAGATTATTTTTTTTTATCATCTGTAAATCCCCTGTTTGACAACTTTGCACAAATCTACTAATCTTATTATCGAAATTAATTTATAATTCTTAACAAGTTAAACACCTCTACTTTATTTGCAACAAAGGATTGTAAAATTTTCAATTGTATTTTATTATTTTCTTAATCACAAGAGAATTTCAACGGTGGAAAAAATCTTTTTTTATATAAAACTTCATGCCCATAGTTGAAAAGAATTTGGAGTTTCTCAAAATATGACAATTATTATAATTATTTGTGTATTGATTGCATTTATCGCTACCACTGGAATTGTACTTTACAAAAGCATTATTTCACCAAAAAAACTAGATGCTATTCCTAAACTTTTAAAACAAGGTAAATACCCTCAGGCAATAAAAATTTCAAAGCAGATAATAGCAAAAGATTCTAAAAACTATCTGGCACATTATTATCTTGGAAAAGCATACATAAAAGACAATAGACCAGAACTTGCAATCATCGAATACAAAACTGTTGATGAAAATGCTCTTTTTGGAGAAGGAATAGATGAAGTTCCATTTAGAAAAGAGTATGCAAATCTTCTATTAAAATTTAATCAACAGAATGAAGCCTTAAAAAACTTTCTTTTACTCACAAAACAATCTCCCAACGACCCTGACAACTATTTTCAGGCTGGACAGATTTATGAACAGCAGAATCGTTACGACATAGCACTTGGTCTCATGCAAAAATGTGCAATGCTTGATAAAAAACATGCAAAAGCACATGCAGAAATAGGACTTATGCTTTACAGAACAAAAAAATATAATGAAGCAAAAAAAGAAATTGATATAGCTTTGAAACTCAGTCCAGAAACTTACTCTTCGTATTATTATCTTGGAAAAATTTACAAAGATGCTAAAGATATAGGAAGTGCATTAAAAGCTTTCGAAAAAGCACAACGAGACCCCGAGACTAAACAAAAATCAATCATAGAACACGGAGCCTGCTACATGATAGCAAACCGTCTTGATAATGCAGCAATCGATTTCCAAAGAGCAATTGAACTTGATAAATCGAATACTAAACAGGAAACACTTTTTGCACGTTATTTTCTTGCAACCTGTTATGAAAAACTGAGAAAAATTGAAAAGGCAATTGAACAGTGGGAAGAGATTTATAAAGTTAATAAATCTTTCCGTGATGTTTCTACAAAACTTTCTGAATACAAAGATTTGCAGAATAATGATTTTTTAAAAGATTATCTTACCTGCAACAACGAAGAATACATTGAAATTTGCAAGAATGTTGTTTCAAAAGTGATGAATCTTCAAGTTCTGACTTGTGAAATTTCAAAAATGGGATGTCAGATTACAGCTGTAAACAAAAGTGATGAATCATGGCTTGCAGTACGAAAACAAGTCATTCTCATCATTTTTTACCGTGATCCTGAAACTGTTTCAGAACAGCAAGTTCAGCAGGTTCTTGATTTTATGAAATCTCAAAACGGAACAAAAAGTTATCTTTTTTCAAGTTCAGGGTTTAACACACCTGCAAAACGATATGCAGAAAACCGCCCGATTGAATTAATAGATAAACAAAAACTTGAAGCTATCCTTACAAAAGCTGGCGAATAAAAATATAAAAAAGCTGTGAAAAAGAAAAAAGACAGGAATAAAAATGAAAATATTGTGTGTTTCTGATTATGTAGACCCACTTATCTACAATCAAAATGTAAAAGAAGCTTTTCCCGACATCGATTTAGTTTTATGCGCCGGCGACTTACCTATGGATTATATCGACTTTATTGTTACAGTCTTCAATAAACCGACATATTTCATCTTTGGAAATCATAATTTAAAAGAGTATCCTTATTTTCATTCAGACAGTCACATAAGTGCTTCTAGACTTGCAGAACATTATGCTGATTCAAGTCACGGACATGGAGCCACATATCTTGGATTTAAACATTTTGAAGATGAAAGACTTTCCTTTACAGATCCAAAAACTGGAAAAAAAACACCGCTTTTAATAGCAGGCTGTTCAGGAACATTAAAATACAACAAAGGAATCTGCCAGTATACAGATTTTCAAATGAAATTACGACTCATAAAACTTATTCCAAGATTACTTTATAATAAATTCAAATATGGACGATATCTTGATATTTTTATGACTCATGCATCGCCAAGACACATTCACGACCACGAAGATCCTTGTCACAAAGGATTTGAATGTTACAACTGGTTTTTACAAAAATTTAACCCAACTTTTATGGTTCATGGTCACATTCATTTGTATGATATGCGTGAAGAACGAGTTGGAAAATATTATGAAACTACGGTCGTAAATGCTTACGCCCATCACATAATAGAATTTCCATAATAAACAATACGGAGAAAATTCTACTGATAATAATACGATTTTTAAGGAGTTTATAAAAAATGGATTATCTTACATCTCAATCAGAAGATGATTTTGCGAAAGCACGAAATAAAGCATTTATAAATGAAATTCAACATTTACTTTCACCAGAAGAATCAAAACTCATATCATTAAATGATGTAAAACAGATGATAAAACCAATCAACGAAACTTACATTGGCATGAAAGTAATTCCAATAGAAAAAATTGTTGGAAGCGAAGGTCGTTACAATGATTTTGACAATAAATTCTTTCCAAAAAGTTCACATTTAAAAAACAGATGGGAACACGTAGATGAAGCTGCCATTCAATCAATAGATTTACCACCAATCAAAGTCTATGAAATTGCAGGACTTTACTTTGTACGCGATGGAAACCATAGAGTTTCAGTGGCAAAAGCACGTGGAACAGAGTTTATTGATGCTGAAGTAGTATCATTGCAAAGCGAAATCGTTCTGAAAAAACCAGACAACATAAATGACATTATCAAGCAGATTATAAACTACGAAAAAAGAGTTTTTTATTCCGAAACAGGATTTGGAGATATTACAGATTACTGGTGTCTTGATTTTTCTAGAACAGGACGCTACGATGTCATTTACAATCACATTCTGACACATAAATATTATTTGAATCAACAGCAAAAAGAAGAAATTACAATGGAACAGGCTGTTCTTTCATGGTTCAACAATGTTTACATGCCGCTAGCAAGTGTCATTAACAAAAAACACATTCTTCACTCTTTTCCAAAAAGAACAATTGCAGATTTATATGTGTGGATGGTGCGCTATTGGGATGATTTGAAAAAAAAGTTTGGTGATGAAGTTTCTCTTGATGATGTTGCATTAACTTTCAAACAGAAATATAAAATTCCAATTACAAAAAGGATTATTAATAGAATAAAATGCATTATTCTGAGAAAAGAGATTGATAATGCTGCAACAGACTCAAATGATGAACTCTAATTTAAAATCATTAATCAATAGGTAGATTAAAATGTTAAATAAATTTTTTTTAATAGGACAAATGTCGAGTTTTGAATTTTTATTTTTATTTTTAGGGTGGCTTTTTGCTTCGCAAAAAACAGGCTATCCGGGGTTCCGCTATCGCTCCAGCCGCTTCCCTCGCTTCGCTCAGTCCAGTGGCCACCTTTGGTGCCCCTACTATCCTTGCCACGGTTTATAAATCAAATACTCGAAATTGAACCTAATAATACAAATTTTTTTTCAAACATCACTTTTACCACAAAAAAAATATACAAATTGTCGTGAAAATTTTGGAAACATGATTGCTTTTTGTTCAAAAAATCAACAATAGCAATGTTTCCACAAAATATACTAAAAAATTATCTGTCAGGAGGATTTTTTTTCATTGATTTTACAACGATTTTAGATTTTAAAACTTGACGATACATTATTTCAATGTTAAAATCTTTTATTGAAACAGAAAAATAGTTTATTGATTGAACTTTTTTTATCTGTTATCTTTTCCGTTTTACGGATTTTTTGATTGCATATTTTTTTGCATTTTTTTAAATTGGAGAAAACTTTGGTTACTATTGATGCTTTTATTGATATTCCACTCTTAATTTGTGCTCTAACTTCTCTTGTATTGCTTTTATTTCTTTTTATAATGAGGATAAGGCATACATCAAAAGTCAGCATTGTATTTTTTATTACATTAACAATTATACTCGCAGGTTCTTTTTATTGTTATTATGAAGAACATTATATTTATTTCGTTTTTGCAATAATTGCAGCTCAAATTATTTCGCTTCCCTACCTTGTTTTCAAGGCATTTGATAATCCAAAAAAACGTGAAGCAAAAAAAGCAATAAGAAAAGCTGCGGAAAATGCAGCATCTAGAGACAATGATATGGTCAGTAAAGCGGTAATTGCACAAATCGAAGAAAAAAATAAACGTATCATTGACACAAGCAAAGATATTATTTCCAAGATGTCGACATTTTTTTCAAGCGAAAATAGTATGGAAAACTTCTTTGAATATTGTAATGACTTATTAACACAACGTATAAACGCAGATGGTTGTGTAATACTTATCCCTGATGATTATGATAATACATTGGCGGTAAAGTCATTTAAAGGTTCTTTTCCTCCTCCATATAAATTACCAGAGGATTTACCTCACAAACCAATTCGTGTTGAAACAAACTTACGTTTTGCACAGTTTCAAATGCAGGACAACATCTTTGGAGAAATATTTACAAGTGGGGAACCAGCTTTAATTTCTGACTCTATTAAAGATCCTAGAATCTATCAGAATGGTCCAGAAGATTTTTTACGATGTGGAAGTTATATATTTGCTCCAATCAAACAAGTTGATGAAACAATTGGTGTAATTGCACTTTCTAGAAATCCTGACAAAGAAAAATTTACTCAAGAAGATTTTGAAACTGCAATTATTCTAGCAGATGCAGTTTCAACTGCAATGAAACCACTTTACAGTTTCCTTGATTATGCTGAACATACAGAATTAAATAAAGGTGGAAGCATTGCTTCTAAGTATCAAAAAGATTTACTTCCAGCAAAACTTCCTATTATACCAGGTATTCAAATCGGTTGCTTTTCAAATCCTGCAGAAAATGTCTGTGGTGATTTTTATGACATGATAGTTTCTCGTCGTGACAGAGTTTCTTTTGTTATGGCAGATGTTGCAGGAAAAGGAATGAATTCCTTGATCGTTATGATAATGATTCGTGCAATTCTTCGTCTTGCCGTAAACACAGCTCAATCGGCTGCAACAATTTTATCTTGGGCAAACAGAGGTATTTGTCTTGATACTTCAAAAATAGATCATTTTGCAAGTATTGCATTAATTAACTATGATGCAACAAAAAAGACCGCTGAAATTGCATCTTGTGGAAATAATCCAGTTTATCTGTATACTGCTAATACAAAAGAAATTACACAAATTTCTACTCCAACTGAACCAATGGGTGTTACAAAAGAAACTGTTTTCAAAGATTTTCAATTAAATTTAAAATCTGGAGATATTATTGTTACTTGTACCGATGGATTGCTTGAATCTCTGAATGAAAATGGTGTACAATACTCTTCTGAAAATCTAAAAAAAGTTATTTTAAAAAATTCTAATCTAAATGCAAAAGAATTAACTAACCGAATAAAAGATGATTTAAAAAAATATGTTGGTATTGCACAGCAATACGATGACCAAAGTGTTTTGGTTGTGAAAATTCAATAGGTAAGGAGCTTCTTTATGGAACTTAAAATACGAAAAAACGGTGATGTTTATATCATTGATGTAACAGGAGAAATGGATCTTTACAATTCATACAAACTAAAAGAGCTTGTTATGAAAATGCTTGAAAAAAACGTAAAGAATTTCGTTATTAATCTTGAACAAGTTGATTACATTGACTCGTCTGGAATTGGTGCTTTAATTTATATTTGTTCTACAATTAAAAAGATGAATTTAAATCTTGCTATTGCAAACATTCATGGCTCTGTAAAAAAAGTTATTGAGCTTACAAAGCTTATGGGATATTTTCCTATTGCGAACAGTATTGAAGAAGCATTATTAATGGTCAAAGAGTAAAGTGTAATTTTCAGGAGGAAATATAATGTTACAGGAATTTAAAGAACTTAGATCAGATGAAAACGACCCATTGTTCGATAAAACAAATATGCTCAAGAAGGAATTCCCTTCTGATTTTAGACAAATTAGATATTTTACTTTGCTTATAGTTCAGTCAGCACCAACAGAAATTAAAGAATTAAATCTTCTTGAACAGCAGATTAGTGAAGTTATCAAAAATGCTGTTAAACACGGGAACCATTGTGATATTAACAAAAAAGTTACAGTATGGTATTCTTTTAGTCCAACACATGCACACATTATTGTACAGGATGAGGGTGAAGGATTTCAGGATTTAGAAAAATGGAATGAATTCAACAGAAAACGTTTGGAATGTCTACATAACAATGATTTTATGCAGTTGGCAGATTACGTTTCATTCCGAACAAAAGAATCTGACAGCCAAGATGGAGGAAATGCTTTGTTTGCTGCATTGGAATACTGGAATGGCGGATTTGTTTATAATGGAAAAAGAAATGCTGTTGCTATGCTTAAAAAATATCAGCAGAAATTTCATAATGTAAATCACGACGGTGAATAATATCTAGGGGGTGCACCGGTTTCGACGGAATTGAGAAATCTTTTACTGCAAGTAAGAGTGAAGGTTCTTTAAACTGACAAAAAAATAACTGCAATTTTCGCAAGAAAAGAAGAAGAAGCTGAAGAAGCTTACTTCGAAGCAGAAGCACTCGCTGCGTAAGCACTTGTGCAAGAAATCATCTGACCTTGTCCCTCGTTAGATGATATTCTTCCACCCATAGGGACTTGCTGACATTAGTGTCTGGTATAATGTCGGGACTTTTTATCAGAATAAGCTGGCGACGCTTGTTATGCTGCTACCGACAGACGAAAACTACCTCGCATAACTAAACTTGTAGATGTAATTGGTTTACTTTTTCGGACGGGGGTTCAATTCCCCCCACCTCCAAAACTATTTTATCAACAAAAAACTGTCATTATAAAAATGGCAGTTTTTTTATAATTTTATATTTTATTTACAGGTATTTTATAAACGCTTCCACAATTATGGCATGTGATTTCTAGGGGATCAGGTCCATTCTTTTTTATATCATCAATTTGGTCTTTTGGAAGACTTCTCAGATAGTTTAAAAATAATTGATCATCACAAGGACAATCATATTTTATATCACGTTTTAATGTAATTATTGGACTAAATTCTCTAAAAAGACCTATAATAATATCTTCACTGTCTACCTGTTTTTCGCTGAATAATTGACCAAGACTTGGACATGCTTTAAAAGCATTTTCAACTTTTTGAAGAAGTTTTTCATCATCTTCTGTTTCTTGCTGATGACTGTCAATCTGAGAACCTAATTTTGCAGTTCCACCGGTTTTTGGCATAATTTGAATATACATTGCACCAGCACCTGTTACTCGTCCCTGTTTATCAAACTGAACACTGGAATTAAAAGCCGTATTAATCTGTTCAGACTTTGCAAAATATGTGGCAAAATCTTTTGAAATATTACTGCTTTCAACATCGACAGTTGACGATTGAGGAAATTTATCATCTTTATGTTTTCTAGAAAAAGTAAGATTTCCAATTCCTAAAAATGGTTTTAAATCCCAATTTTCAAGAGGTTTATCCAAATGTATATGTTCATTAAACAAATAACTTCGCACCCATCCGGTAGAACTTGCTTCAACATAATAACCTTCTGCACTGCCTGTTCCCTCATACTTGATGGCAGTATTTTCCATATCCTTCATCATTGGAATAGTTAAAGCTCCACACAAACTTGCATGAGCCAAAATATATGTTTCTAAAATTCCAAGATTATGTTGAGCACGCATCTGATTTACAAATCTCGTCCCATGAAATAAGGCACCACGCACACGTCCTTCAGCTAATGTAAAAATTGAAAGTTTATCTTCTTCAAGTGTATCTAAATGTTTTTTTAATTCTAAATCTTTAATTTCTGCTTTTATCATATAAAACAGTATATTATTTTTCACTCTGTTTTGTAAGTCATTTGAATCAAAAAAGACTAGATATTGTATAAAAAAAGTAATATAATAGCGAAATTGTATCTTGGTTTTATAAAGGTGCAAAAAATTGAATAATTTCTTTTTAGAAATTACAAAACAATTGTGCGGATTTTTTCCGCAAAGAGGTTAATTATGGCTGTTGATGAAAAATTACAAACTATCAGGCACAGTTGTGCTCACGTTATGGCCGAAGCAGTTTTGAATTTGTTTCCTGGAACAAAAATTGCTATTGGACCTGCTATTGATAACGGATTTTATTACGATTTTGACTTTCCTACCGACACAAAATTAACCGAAACCGATTTTGCTGCTGTAGAAAAAGAAATGAGAAAAATTATTGCTGGAAATCATGATTTTGTAAGAAAAGAAGTTTCTAAAGAAGAAGCATTAAAACTTTTTGCAGATCAGCAATATAAAATTGAATTAATTAATGATTTGCCAGACGATGCAATTATCACTACTTACGAACAGGACGGCTATATTGATTTGTGTCGTGGTCCTCATGTTTCAAACACAAAAGAAATCAACGCTCAAAGTTTCAAACTTGATAAAATTGCCGGAGCTTATTGGAGAGGTGATTCAAATCGTCCTATGCTCACTAGAGTTTATGCTTTATGTTTTGCTAAACCTAATGATTTAAAAGATTATTTAAAAATGCTTGAAGAAGCAGAAAAACGTGATCACAGAAAACTTGGTATTGAAATGGATTTATTCCATTTAGATCCTGAAGATCCTGGACAAATTTTTTGGCATCCAAATGGATGGACAATTTATACAACAATTCAAGATTACATGCGTCAAATGGTTCGTCGTGACGGTTACCTTGAGGTTAATACACCTGCAATCATGCCAAGAAGTTTATGGGAACGTTCAGGTCACTGGGGACATTATCAAAAAAATATGTTTATCACAGAATCTGAAAAGCGTCTTTTTGCAATCAAACCGATGAACTGTCCTGGTGCACTTGAAATTTTCAAAAGCAGACAACGTTCATACAAAGATTTACCATTGCGACTTGCTGAATTTGGACATGATGTTAGAAATGAACCAAGTGGAACTTTACACGGAATTATGAGAGTTAGAGGTTTTGTTCAGGATGATGCACATATTATTTGTACAGAAGAACAAGTAGCTTCTGAAGTTGCAAAATTCTGTAAACTTCTTAAAAAAGTTTATCATGATTTTGGTTTTGATGATCTTGTAGTAAAATTTTCTACAATGCCAGAAGATCATGTTGGCGATTTAGAAACTTGGGAACGTGCAGAAAAAGCATTGGCAGATGCATGTCATGAAGCTGGTCTTGAATATGAAATTCAACCTGGAGAAGGAGCTTTCTACGGTCCAAAACTTGAGTTTAAACTGTATGATTGTCTTGGTCGTGAATGGCAATGCGGAACAATTCAAGCAGATTTCCAGCTTCCTTCAGCCGAACGCCTTGATGCAACTTACATTGGAAGTGACAATCAAAAACATCATCCTGTAATGCTTCACAGAGCCATTCTTGGTTCAATAGAGCGTTTCTTAGGCATACTGATAGAGAATTTTGCCGGAGCTTTTCCAACATGGCTTGCTTTTGAGCAGGTTGCAGTTGTTCCAGTATCTTCAGAATTTGATGATTATGCAAAACTTGTTTATGAAACATTGATTCAAGCTGATATCCGAGCAAATGCATATCTAGATGATTCAAACATGAAAGCAAAAATCAAACAGATATCACAAGAACACAAAACCCCATATATTCTTGTTGTTGGACAAAAAGAAAAAGATGAAAATTCAGTTTGCGTTAGATATCGTTTTTCAAGTGGCAAACAACAAGAAACAATGAAACTTGATGAATTTGTAAAATATGTTGAAACAAAAAATCTTGAGAAAGGTACAACAATCTAATCTTTCATTGTTCATTTTACATACATGTGAATCTAAGCATTTGAAAAAATAGTCTATCAGATTGAAGGATATTTTAATTTATATTTATTATTATATCCTTCAATAGTTCACAGTATATTCACTATCCACCAATTTTTCCTCTTAAACGCCAAATATACATAAAATTAAGACTGCTATTAGAAATTTTTCTGCTATTTATCTGACTTCTTGCAACTGTTTTATAATCTTGATTTACAATCTTTTTTTCCAGTTTGTCTATATACTTCTGGTAGTCAGATAACTGTAATTCTTCATTTTTTCTTTTCATAGTATTTCCTCCATTATTTTTATAATTTCTTCTGTTTTTTTACATAATTCATAAGTTTTTTCATATAATTCGTGTTCATCTATAAGTAATAATAGAACTTTTAACCAAAACTCAATTTCTATACAACTTGCATACATTTCTTCTTTATTTTTCCCAGAAAAACACGTTCCAAGACTTACAGTAACTTTTATTATCCTTTTGGATATCACAAATTCTTTTGCTGTAAATACAAGAGTTTTATAAAGTTTTATCAATTCACATATAAAACTCATGAATTTTTGTTCATTCATTTTTTCACCTCACTTTTTTTTGCTGTCTATAATATAAATAGGTTCTAACCATACAAAAAAAGGAAGTGATTTTAAAAAAAAATTTGAATTTTATTAAAATTTAAGAGTTTTCCCCTACCTTATTTATACGGAATACATTCATTTCTTTAATGTATAATTTTATACAGTCAAAAAAAATATACAGGGCAAACGCATTATAAAAAATATTTTCATAAAAGTTGACGCGAGGGAGTGAGACACAGGGCAAAAAGACTTTTTTTGGTGCTGCCACTGGCTCGTGCTGTAAGATTGTCATACCAGAGAACGTATAGTTTGCACGAGCCGAGAGTTTTGGCGATATATTCTTCACCTTCATTAACTGAAATTGTAGTTTTACCAAAACTCAGGAAAAAGCGAGATTTACAATTATAG
>JALFAW010000135.1 GCA_022773305.1 Spirochaetia bacterium | reverse complement strand
AGACCTCCAAAATAGGGACAGACCTCCAAAAGAGGGACAGACCTCCAAAAGAGGGACAGACCTCCAAAAGAGGGACAGACCTCCAAAAGAGGGACAGACCTCCAAAAGAGGGACAGACCTCCAAAAGAGGGACAGACCTCCCTTTTTTATGGTAAATAAAAAAGGAAGGTCTGAATTTTTAGGCAACCTTAAAAAAGAATTTTGAATAGAACTCACAATTTCAATGATTGGATTTTTTAGGATTCGAAGAAAGTTTTATCTTGAAAGTTTTCTGTAAACTGTTCGTTTTGGAACACCGGCATCTTCACCAAATTCTTTCATCTTCCATTCCGCATATTCTGACCAGTTTCCTTCAAAATATCTGACTTCAGAATTATTCTCAAATGCCAGAATGTGTGTACAAACTCTGTCCAAAAACCATCTGTCATGACTTACAACTAATGCACAGCCTGCAAAATCTTCAAGCGCTTCTTCCAATGCGCGAACGGTTTCTACATCAAGGTCATTTGTTGGTTCGTCAAAAAGTAAGACATTTCCACTTTCTTTGAGCATCATTCCAAGATTCAAACGATTACGCTCTCCACCAGAAAGAACGCTTACTTTTTTATTCTGATCCGCACCTGTAAAATTAAACCACCCGCAAT
Organism: Spirochaetia bacterium; assembly: GCA_022773305.1. Classification (GTDB taxonomy): domain Bacteria; phylum Spirochaetota; class Spirochaetia; order Treponematales; family Treponemataceae; genus Treponema_D. The sequence continues at coordinate 10,006 of JALFAW010000135.1, read as the reverse complement.
AAGCATGTGCATTTACTTCACGAACACCGCCTTCAAGTGCGCGTCCTTTTTCATCCACTGCGCCAAGTTTTACAAGGTCACCGCCATCTCCCAGAGTTTCATAAACAGTCTTGTTCATATCAAGCCCACTTCTCATCTGGTCAACATATACAAGTTTAACAGTTTGTCCAATTTTAATTGTTCCAGAATCAGGTTTTTCGCCGCCTTCAAGTCCTGTTGCATCCACTATCATTTTGAACAATGTAGTTTTACCAGCACCGTTTGGACCAACGATTCCAACGATTGCACCGGCAGGAATGTGAACGTTCAGATTTTCGAACAATAGTTTATCACCAAATGATTTTGTCAGGTTTTCAATGTCAATTACTTGACCACCAAGACGCGGACCTGCCGGAATAGAAATCTGTGTATCTTTAAGCTGTTTTTTCGATTCCTGAGCCATAAGTTCGTTGTAGCGGGTGATGTGTTCTTTGTGTTTTGCCTGGCGTCCTTTTGCTCCCATATGAATCCATTCCAATTCCCGCTGAATTTCTTTTTGGCGTAAAGTTTCGTTTTTACTTTCCTGAGCTAGACGCGCATTTTTCTGTTCCAGCCATGAAGAATAATTTCCTTTGAAAGGATAACCTTCACCGCGATCCAATTCCAAAATCCAACCTGCAACATCGTCCAAAAAGTAACGGTCATGTGTTATTGCAATGACAGTTCCAGGATAATCCTGCAAATGTTTTTCAAGCCAGGCTACAGTTTCCGCATCAAGATGGTTAGTCGGTTCATCAAGAAGAAGAATATCTGGTTTTTGCAAAAGAAGGCGACACAAAGCAACTCGTCGTCTTTCTCCTCCAGAAAGCACGTCAACAACCTGTTCTGGTGGAGGACATCGCAAAGCTTCCATTGCAAGTTCAAGATTATTATCCAAATTCCATGCATCCATTGCATCCAGTTTTTCCTGAACTTCTCCTTGACGCGCACAAAGTTTATCAAAATCAGCATCAGGGTCACCAAAAGCTTCATTAATCTGGTCAAACTCTGCAAGTAAATCAGTAATTGGCTTTACCCCTTCTTTTACAATGTCCATTACAGTTTTTCCAGGTTCTAACTGAGGTTCCTGTTCCAAATATCCTCTTGTATATCCCGGAGCTAGTGTTGTTTCCCCAGCAAAATCTTTATCAATTCCAGCTAAAATCTTAAAAAGCGAAGATTTACCCGAACCATTTGGACCAATAACACCAATTTTTGCACCATAATAATACGAAATGCTTATATCTTTTAATACAACTTTTGTTCCATAAGAGCGTGTCACTCTATCCATAGTGTAGATGATTTTTTTGTCATCAAATGTTTTAGCCATTAAATCCTCCAAGCTATATTATCAACATAATTAAAAAAAACATAATTAATCGAAGTTTTAATTTTCTTATTTTGGGTGGCTTTTTGCTTCGCAAAAAAAGCGAGAAATGCATAGCATTTCTCGTCCCGAGTTTGCATTGCAAACTCGCGCTATCCGGAGTTCCGCTATCGCTCCAGCCGCTTCCCTCGCTACGCTCAGTCCAGTGGCCGCCTTCGGCGCTCCTACTATCCTTGTCACGGTTTAAACATAAAAACTCAATTTCCAATCAATTAATCAACTGCATAACAGTCATAACCGGCACTTCGTAAACGTTCAGCTACATTTCCAGTTTTGTCTTCCCGTACAAGAACAATGTAGTAAACTGTTCCGCTGGCTCTCTTTTCAGAAGTGATATAGGCATCAAAACCTTTTTTTACAACTTCATCAAGTAAAAGTTTTGCATTACTTTCAGTTTTGAAGAGTCCAAGCTGCCATTTTGTTGTTTTTGTTTCATTTTCACTATTTGCATCATTTTGATTGATAGAATCATCTTTTGCATCATATTCTGATAATGTGAAAGTTCCTGTTCCTTGTTCTGCTTCACCAGTTTTTGGTACAAAAAACCAAAACGGAGTTGGTAAAAGCTGAACATCGCCTTTTACAATTGCGGCTTCTACTGATGAAGGATAAAATTTTTCAATTTCACTAGCATAATTTTTATCACCAGTTAAATACCATAATGTCAAAAAAATAGAAGGCCGTACACATTCCATTGAATCCATTTTTGAATACGCTTGAAGCATTAGAATAGGTTCATTTATTTCTGCCACAGAATTTGCCTTACATAGTTCGCTCCATTGAGAATAAAGTTTTATGTAAGCCTGCACAGTTTCATCTTTTGAATTTCTGACAGCAGAATTCAAATAACTGTCGGCAGTTGCAAAATCTCCGCTGCTCAAAGCACATCTGACAGCATCCAAAACTATCTGTTCATTTGTTTTTTTTGGCATTCCTTGAGCATCAGATGCAGAAATTCCTGCTGCCATTGCATAATATTTCTGAGCTTCATCAAAAAAAGCCATCTGTTCCAAAAGTGAAGCCAAAAATATGTAAACAGCACGTTTTTCTGCGGGATTAGAAATTGTCTTTGCGTTTGATTTTAAATACTCTATGGATTCCTCAACGGTATCTTTTTTAGCAGCCTCAACAGTCACAAATCTCGCAGTTAATTCTGCACAAAACAATGACTGAAAAATACAAAATGCTGCAAAAAACAAAATGCTCTTTTTCATCAGCAGATTAGCTCCTTCTTATTTTTGTTCACTTTCCTTGTTTGAATCATTTTCTTTATGAATTTCCTCAGCTTTCTGCAAAAGTCCGCCTTCTTCTTTATTCTTGTTTTTTGACTGAAGATTTTTCAATTTTTTTTCAGTTTTTTCACGTTTTAAAGCAGCCTTTTTTTCTTGAATTTCAGATTTTTTTTGCTGTTTTTCACGTTTAATCTGAGCAGACGATTTTTCTGGTTCTTCATCTGCAAAAGATTTTTTTAATTTATAGATAATAATCAACAGAATGCAAAAAACAATGCCAGCAGCAAATGCAATAAGCACAAGAACTGCCGATGGAACATTTTCAAAAGATTTAAAAATCCATAGCGAACACACATTTTGCAAATTTTTTCCAATAAAAACTGCCATAAAAATGACAATAGCTAGAAAAACAATCAAAGTTATGACCATAATTCACCCCTAAAAGTGTTTCCACTTAATTCTGTAAGTTTAACATTCACAAAATGTCCTATGCATGATTTTTCTGCTTTAAATGCGACTTTTTCGTGCTGTTCCGTCTGTCCCAAAAGTTCTGTTTTATCATCCCGACTGACACCTTCCACAAGAACCTGTACAATTTTTCCGACTCGAGCGCTCATCTGACGATGCGTGTGTTCAAGCTGCAGATCAATCACCCTTTGAAGTCTTTCTTTACGCACTTCTACTGGCAGTTGCTCCATCTTTGCAGCCGGAGTTCCTTCACGCGGATTATAAAAATACATCATCGCAGATTCATAACAAACTTTTTCCATTAAATCCAGAGTATCCAAAACATCCTGTTCTGTTTCGCCAGGAAATCCCATCATTATGTCAGTTGTAAGTGAAACTTCCGGGATTTTTGATTTAATTTTTTCTACCAGCGCCAGATAATGCTCTCGAGTGTAGCGCCGATTCATTTTCTGCAAAATAGCATTGGAACCATGTTGAACAGGAAGATGAATATGACGACACAAAACTTTTTCTCTTGCAATCACGTCTATTACATCATCTGTTAAATCCTTTGGATGAGAAGACATAAATCTCACCCACTTAATAGAAGAATTTGTCTTTTTTAAATGATTTGCAATCAATTGAAGAAGTTCTGCAAAAGTTACGTCATCTGGATTCTGAACTTCATTTGTAAAATCACTGGAATTTGATGGATTTTTATTATTGGAATTTTCTGATTGATTACTAAAACTCGGAATTTTTATTTTTCCGTGATATGAATTAACATTCTGTCCAATCAAACAGATTTCCAGAACTCCCATTTTAGTCAAAACATCAAGTTCATTTAAAATTTCATTTACAGGACGACTTATTTCACGTCCGCGAACATAAGGAACAATACAATATGTACAAAAATTATTACAGCCATGCATAATCGGGACAAAAGTCGAAAATGCACCTGGTTCAGCCGAAACAGAAGCAAATTTATATTCATTTGTGTCATCTATTTCAAAAGGTTTGCGGCCTTCTTCTATTGCTTCAATAATCTCTCCAAAATGATGTTTTGCATAAGTTCCTACAACATAATCAACAAACGGATAATTTTTTTGAAAATCTTTTAACAGCCGTTCAGCCATACAACCCATCACAACAAGAGTCAAAGGTTTCGCACCATCTTTTACATATTCAACGGCTTCTTCCAGAAGTTTTGTTTTTGCACCAAGTTTTTTTTCACGCACTGCTTTTAATCCACTAAACCAGCCAAGTCGTCCGATAATTCTGTTTTCAGCAGTTTCACGAACAGAGCAGGTATTTATGATAGCCAAATCAGCAACTTGGGCAGAAAAAGCTTTTGTCCAGCCTCGAGAAAGTAAAAGCTGTTCAACAGAGGCAGATTCAGCAATATTCATTTCGCAGCCATAAGTTTCAAAAAAATATGTCATAGATTAAATTTACCATAAAAATGCAGAATATTAAAGTAGAAAATGCATATAATCAAACATAATCTCAAGGTCTGTCCCCTATTTTTTTCGATGTTTGGTAAAAAAAGGGACAGACCTGTGTTATCATAATCAAGATCTGTCCCTCTTTTTATTAATAGGTTCAATTTCGAGTTTTTTAATTTTAAACAGTGGCAAGGATTGTAAGGGCTGGCGTAGCCAGTTCCGAAGCGTAGCGAAGGAATGAAGCGATAGCGCAACCCTGAAAAGCCTGTTTTTTGCGAAGCAAAAAGCCACCCAAAGAATAAAAATTTAAAACTCGAAATTTGTCCTAATAGACAAGGTCTGTCCCCAATTAATCTTTGAATGAGAAAGGGAATAAGAAAGGTATGTCCCTCTTTTTAGTAATAGACAAGGTCTGTCCCTGCATGTGCTGTTTGTAAAAACACCAACGAACGTTTTTGTTTGCACATGCTGCGAGTTTTTTTTAACGCTGTCGCTAAAAAACTCGGAGATACTTTGTTTTAATCAAGGTTTGTCCCCCAATTTTACAAAAAATGTTTCTGTTTAAAATTTTTTTTCCGATAATTTAGAAACTGTTGAAAAGTATTATTTGTTGTGAAGTCATTTTAAAATTGTCTGTTATCAATTTTTTAACTTTACAATTTTTGTGTAAAATGTTTTGGAGAAAGCGATGATTTTGAGCGTAACTTTATCAAAACCTTGTGGAAACGTGTGTGAAAAACTATTAAAACCATATGAAAAAATCAAAATTTCCATAGAAAATGCAGCTGGCAATATATGTTACTACGTACAGCTTTTCACAAAAACGCAAGTTTTTCACGAACACTGGGATTGTCAGAAATTGGAATCTTTTTTGTTGGAAAATGTTGGAACTACTTTCAAGAATTGTGTCAAACGAACTGAAACTGAAGAAATCACAATTCTCACAAATAAGAAAGGTAAGCAGACTAAACTATGCAAGAAAATTCCCAATGTAACTGATAATATAGAAGAAAAGAACGTTTTTCCTTATAATACAGATGAAAAACTCTTTGAAAACATAGAGATTACAGATAACGTCAACTCAAGTGAAAAATTAAAATTTATATCTCAAAAAAAGAAAAATTATATTTTACAGGAAGGAAATTCTATTCCCTTTTTAGTAACACTTGGAATAATGAATTCTGACGGAAAAGTTTTTAATGCAAAATATGATAAGTTTCGTCAAATCAATCGTTTTTTGGAATTCATTGATAATGCTGTGAACGATGTATTAAAAATCTATCAAATCAATAAAAACGAAAATCATCCTGTATTGAAAATATGTGATTTTGGATGTGGAAAATCTTATCTTACTTTTGCAATTCATTATTTTTTGACACAAATAAAAAAAATTCCATGTCAAATTGAAGGATTAGATTTAAAATCTGACGTGATAAAATATTGCAATGATTTAGCAAAAAAATTAAATCTAAAAGGTATTCAATTTAAAGTTGGAAACATTGCAAATTATTCTGGGCAAGAACCTGACATTGTCGTAACGCTCCATGCTTGTGATACAGCAACTGATTATACACTTAAATACGCTGTTGAACATAATGCTAAGGTGATTCTAAGTGTTCCATGCTGTCAACATCAAGTAAATTCACAACTTTCAAAAAATCTCAAATGTCAAATTACATCAATTTTGAAAATAAAAATCCTCAGGAACGCTTGGACAAGACCTTTTATGATGATATCAACGGATTATTCGAACCTCTTCTAAAATGGGGATTAATCAGGGAAAAATTTGCATCACTTGTGACGGACAGTCTTCGCGGAAAATGGCTAGAGAATGCCGGTTATAAAGTCGACATGCTTGAATTCATCGATGAAAGCCACACTCCTAAAAACTTATTGATTAGAGCTGTAAAATCTAATGGAAAAAACAAAAAAAATGATAAGAATGATATTCCAAAAATTATCCCTTCTCTGCAAATATCACCAGAAATCTGGAAATAGCTATAAAACGTATTTGTACAGAAAATCTGCAACTCCGCTTTGGCTGTTTGTTTTATCGGTTACAAAATCTGCAATTTTTTTGATTTCTTCCAGACCGTTTTTCATTGCAACGCCATAACCGCAAAGTTTTATCATTGATTCATCATTCATACTGTCACCAAAACCCATGGTTTGTGTAGGATTTATGCCGATGTGTTTTGCAAGCCAATGAATACTTTCTCCTTTTCCGCAATCTGGAGGAAGGATTTCTAAAAAATACGGTTTACTTGTAAAGATTACAGCGCGTTCTCCAAATTCTTTTCGAAGTTTATCCTGAATTTCCAGTAAAAGTTTTGGTTCTCCAGGAATAAGCATTTTGACAAATGGATTATCAAGGAGTTTTTCATAATCTGGACTTTCAACCCCTTTTAATCCGCACAAATCAACATCAAGTTTTGTCCATTCGTTGTATTCTGGAAAATAAATTGTATCTGCTGTGTAAACTTCACTGCAAAGTTTATAACTTTTCGCAATCTCATTTGTACGTTTCAAAATATCAGGCTGAACTTTCTGACAGAAAATCTGTTTTCGCTCATGCAAATCAAAAATGCTGCAACCGTTTATGGCAACGATAAACCGTCCAGCTTTTGTACCTGCAATCTCAAGACGACGAACAAAAGGAAGAATTGCATCTTCGGCACGCCCCGAACACAACACAACATAAATGCCACGTAAAGCACATTCCTGCAATGCTTTTACATTTTCATCTGATATCTGACGATTATCGTCCAAAAGAGTATCATCCAAATCTAGTGCGATGAGTTTTACATCAAGTTTTTTATTTTCTGAATCTTTTTTTGTCATTCCACTATTCAAATTATTCTGACTTCCATAAATCTAAAAATTCTATCATAAACTGCTGAATATTGCTAAACCATTTTTTTTGAAATTCAACAGCAGTTTTTCCAATGTAGCGAAAATGCCAGCATTCCCAACGATAACCTGTAACATGTTCATATCCCTGAGGAAAACTCAAACTCCATCCATATTTTGATGCATTTTCATAAACCCACTTACCTGCTGGAGTTTTATCAAACGCATCATCCACAGGGGCAAAATCAAGGGCAAGTCCAAGTTGATGCTGACTTGTTCCAGGACGCGCGCTTTCTCTTTCAGCTTCTTCAAGACCGTCCACAGAAACCCAATAATCAAAAAGATTTTTCTGATATTCATAGGAACGATAAGTTGAACTTACTGTAAGTTTAACACCATCTTTCAAAGCTGCTTCTGCAAGTTTTTTCAATGCTTCATAAGCTTCTGGTCTTAATGAAAGATTATTTTTATTTATATCAAAAAGTTCATTTTCTTTCAAAGGAATCAGATTTTTTGGAACATAATCGCTTGAAACAGTATGCTTTTTATCAATCAAATAAAACGGACTTAAATCCTGAGATGAAAAATCATTTTCCGACTGTAAAACCGCTTGTAAATCCTGCAAAAACTCCTGAGGATTTCCATTTGGAATAGCAGCTTTACATTCATCAGAAAGTTGCATTAAAACTCTGTTCAATTTTTCGATTTCAGGATTGAATTCCGTTTCGTTTTTTTGCACATCACTGATGTTTTTTTCTGACTTGTTCTGCTGTTTTGCACACGCATTAAAAATCAAAAAACATGACATAAAAAGTGTAAAAGCTAATTTATTTTTCATATTTTTATTTTCCTTGTGCTATATCGCCCTAGCACTGGGCTGCATAAAAAGTGTAAAAGCTAATTTATTTTTCATATATTTAATTCCCGTTAACAATCCTGTAAATTTCCATCTTTTAGAATATCATGCAAACTTCCGTCTGCGTAAAAAATTGTGATTGTTGGATTTTTTACAACTCCATCAAGATGAATAAGACTTGGTGCATCATTATCATAGTTCTCGCCAATTGCAAAATGACAGGTATGAAAAGCCTTTTCATCTTCCAGCATGTTTCCAGTAATCAATGCATTTGGATTTAACCCAATTCCAAGTTCACCGATATTTCTCGCATTCTTTTTGTAAATCTCACCCTGTCCTTGCGGAAGTTTACCTTCACGTTCGTAAGAAACTGCACGATTTTCTGCTTCTGTGATAGTCTGTAAAAGTCGCTGAGCTTCACTACCACCTTCAATTTTTGTGACAAAACCATTTTCTACATCACAATAGATGGGTGTATTTAAAATCGAATCACCATCGCTAAAAGTCATAGAACCGTCAAAAACAATTTTTCCATTTGATTTTCCTACAACAGGACTTATGAAAACTTCGCCGGCTGGAATATTTCCTCCAGTTCCTGGTTTTGAAAAATCACCGTCATCAAACATCAATTTTCTTTTTTCTACTGAGATTGTAATATCAGTGCCGCCAGGAGCCTTTATAACAACACTCACCGCGCCTGAAAATTTTTCTTCTAAAACTTTACAGCGGTTTTGAAGTTCATGATAATCGATTGCCGCTGTTCTATCCATCATATCCTGCGTGATTCCAGGTGTCCAGGCTGCACGGATCACTTTTTTTCCATCCAGAAGATAATCAAAAATGTGCGTAAACTCATTACCGTCATCAGTTTTGTAAGGAGATGCACTTGCATGAGGATCTTTTCCAAGTTTAATGTTTGAAATGGAAAAACATACATCTGGAGCGGTGGCAATTGCCTGTAAAGTTTCTTCATTTGCATTGTCAAAACTTGTTTTATCTGGTTGAATAATGAGTGTAGGTAATGCCTGTTGTTTTTCTACTGCATTATACAGATTTTGTGCAATTCCATAAGTTTCAGGATTAGCAATTATAAGAACCCGCTCCCCTTTTCTAATTTTCATCACATCCTGCACAACCACTTGAGAAGCACTTCGATTATTTTTATTTTCCATAGATTCACCTATTAATTTGTCTGCGCTGAGCTGTAGCGCTATATAACCGGGGACAGACCTAGATTTAAACAAAGCATCCCCGAGTTTTTTAGCGACAGCGTTAAAAAAAACTCGCAGCATGTGCAAACAAAAACGTTCCTTGGTGTTTATACAAACAGCACATGCAGGGACAGACCTTGATTTAAACAAAGCATCCCCGAGTTTTTCAGCGAAGCGTTAAGAAAAACTCGCAGCATGTGCAAACAAAAACGTTCCTTGGTGTTTATACAAACAGCACATGCAGGGACAGACCTTGATTAAAACAAAGTATCTCCGAGTTTTTTAGCGACAGCGTTAAGAAAAACTCGCAGCATGTGCAAACAAAATCGTTCGTTGGTGTTTATACAAACAGCACATGCAGGGACAGATCTTATTTTATTGTATTTTTGTTTATTATGCAATAAATATATATGGAGCTTTCAGGGCCTCCGCATTATAAATACCTTTAAAATGTATTGTATTTAAAAATTAAGAGAAGTAGTAAAATCCTTTCAGGTGGACGTATGAACTTAAAAGAATCTCTAAAAACAATAAAAGACAGCAGGATAGACAGATGCAAG
>JALFAW010000132.1 GCA_022773305.1 Spirochaetia bacterium | reverse complement strand
GTGTAAGATTCAATTTTATCGATAATATATTGCTGAAGCCGATGTATTTTTCCTGTCAATTGAGTTCCAAACGGTACATCAATCAGAACGATGAGTCTGTACCCGCGAGAATCTGTTTTTATTGTAATCTTTTTAATTTTTAAATAAGGATCACATTCATTTACACAGTGCATTGTCATCTGAGTAAGAGCTGCTTCTGAAATTTCAATTCTACCTTTTTTTGAAAATTCTGGCTGGACAATAGATTTTTCAATCATTTTTCCATTTGGATTTTTTAGTTTTTTATGAAACCATTTTTTTTGTGAAAAAAAGTCTCTCATTGATGAACTTAAAATTTGAGGATAATTCTTTTTAACTTCAATCGTTGGAACTGGAATAACGTGTTTTCCTTCGACTTGCCGAGATTTTACAGCTTTTTCAATTTCCTCTTTTGTTGCAATTTCTTCTATATGAATTATTTTTTGTGGTTGTGGAAGTTGTAGTCTCATTGCAATTTTAGAAACCATTTTTTCAGAAGTTCCTAAAAGTAAAATTTTTTTTATATGAGTCTTTCGCAATACTTTTGCAACAGAATCTCGATGATCTTTATCATCAAAAAGAGCTACACGCACAGCGCCCATGTAAGTTTTTTCACGTTTTGCAGAACGACCAGCAACAATTTTATCATCCTGGATTAATAATCCGTCATCAATTATTGCATGAATTCCGTATTCTTCTGCCAAAAGTTTAGAACGAAACGATTTTCCTGTACCACTTTCTCCGACAAGCGCGTAAACTTGAACTTTCTTAAAACTGTTAACCAAATTATCCAAAAATTGATTCATAATAGTTTATTATATATCTGTTTTCTGAATACCACAAGATTTTAATAAAAAAATAAATTTCTCATTTAATGGAATTTTTATACAAGATGGAAGGTTTATCGGATTTTGAGGAATAATAAGTTCTGCAGCCTGTAGAAAAAAGTCCTGTTTAAATCCAAGTTTTTGTAAATTTATTTTTGAACCATAAATTGAATCACCCAAAAGTGGAAAAGAGTGAAGTGCAGACTGACATCGAATTTGATGTTTACGTCCTGTTTTTAAGATTATTTTAACAAAAGTAACATCATTACCATCAAATTTTCCATTTGCAAGAGGAAAAACCTGCATGCTTGCTTTTTTTGCATTATTGTTATTTAAATTTTTTTCAGAAAATGCAGTAACTTTGTAATAATTATTTTTGTTTTCATGATTGTTTTCAATAAAATCATCCCATTGTACTGAATCTTCAATCTTTCCTTCCATAACTGTATAATAAATTTTTTGAATTTTGTGATTTTCAATGTTTTTGCAAAACCATCTGGCTCCCTGAAGGCTCATGGAAAAAGCAACAAGTCCCGTTGTTTTTTTATCCAGCCGATGAAGAGGACCTGGTTTAAAAGATATTGAATTATCTACCCTCGTGGAATGATAATAATCTTGGACAATTGATTCTAATGAAAACTCATCACCGTGAACATTCAGATTGTACGGTTTATCTAAAATCAAAATATGTTCATTTTCAAAAACAGGATGAAAATTCTCTTCAAAAAAATGTTTATCAATTCTGGAAGATGAAGAATTCTCTTGTTTTTGATTTAATGCAAACTTTGGAATGGAAATTTTGTCGTTTTTGCAGATTCTGTAATCTTCTTTTATCTTTTTGTCGTTTACCTTAATAAAATTTTTTCTCAAGAGTCTATAGATTTCAGAAAGTGAACTGTTTGGAATCAAAACCCGCAAAACTTTATCTATTCTTTTTCCATCATCATTAATCTGGGCGACAAAATCCTCAAAATCCATGATGGGAATATAACATTTTTTTGTATTTTCTACTAGTAAATTTTGTAAAGTAATGATAAAATAAAGCAAAGTAGAATTTTTATTATGTTACCGACAATAAAAGAACAGTTTAAATTATTTTTAATAAATCCGGTTTTTCTTTCATGTGTTTTTAGCTGGTTAGGTGCGCAATTTTTAAAAACAGCAATAAACTTAATCTATGGAAGAATTCATTCTCTCTCTGAATTGATTGAAAATATGATTTGGAGAACTGGCGGCATGCCTTCCAGTCATTCTGCTTTAGTTTCATCTCTTTGTACAACAATTGGATTTAGAAACGGTATTAATTCAGATATTTTTGTTTTTTCTCTTTGTTTTTTTCTTGTTACAATTAGAGATGCTTTTGGAGTCCGTCATTCAAGTGGAATTCAAGCTAAAAAAATTAATGAAATTGGAAATGAATTGCAGAACCTGAAAATCATAAAAGAATACAAAAAGATTAAAGAAGTTAATGGGCACACTCCTATGGAAGTGATTTGCGGTTGTCTTTTAGGATTTTTTATTGGACTTGCTTTTTCTTTACTAAAATAGTTTATGCATAAATATTTAAAAATCTTTTCACCAGTTTTATTTCTCGCTTGTGTTATTTTGATTATTTTTTTTAAAACCATCCCAATAGAAAAATTATGGAAAGATTATTCAGTTTTGTATGTTCAAAACGATGTTTCTGATGATTCTGTTCAGAAAGCTTTAGTTTCCAGTGACATTCAAAATTATGTTTGCCTTTCGAATCAGTTTTTGCCAATTAATATTTCGGAAAATTCTATAGAATATACAATGTTCAAATTAAATGCTTCTAAAAACGATTATTCTAACAGACGTGTAAATTATTTTTTTGATAAATCTAAAAATTTTAGACTTTATTATATTCCAAATGAATATGTTCAAAATCTTTCAAATGCTGTTCATATTCTTGCACAAAATAAAATTGAGTGTGGAGTAGACTCAAAACAAAACATTTCTTATTTTCTTTTTTTATTTTTTATTATCGCTGTTACAGTTTTGTCAGTTTTTGTTAAGAATAGAACAATTTTTCTTGGAACTTGTTTTTTAGAACTTTTATATCTTTGGTGCAATCCATTTTATCCAGTTACAGTTTCATTAATCATTCTTCTTTTACCAGTTTTTTTCATATCTAATATATGGAAAAGAGATGGGTTCATAGAATATCTTGCTACAAATTTTTGGTGCATAATAATTATTGCAATCTGTATTATTTGCAATTTTAGTATTTCTTTGAAAACTGGAATTATTTTTTTAGTTCTTTTACTGTCTATTTTTCTTTTTATGATTATAAATTATGTTATCGAAGATTATTTTAAAAAAAAATATATTTTTGTTCCTGTTTTTATAAAATCTGCTAAAATGGTGAGTTTATTTGCAAGACGCTCAAAAATTGTTATGACTTCATTAATCTTAATTACGTTTTGTGCCATTTCATTTTTCTTTTTTACATCAACAAAAAAAACAGATGTATTCAATTCTAAATCAAAAATTTATCTGCCATCCCATGTTCAAAATGTTTTACTTGAAGATGAAGAGGAACTTGTACAACTGGAAGATTATTATTCATGGGTTTGGAATATAAAAACAAATCCATATAAATCATTAAACAAAGAGAATAACGAATTTTATGTTGAATTTCCTCATTACATCGAAGAAAATGGAAAAATAACAGAAACAAAAACTATTTATTCATATAATCAAAATTTCAAAGATAATGTTTTTGATTCTATTGATGAATTACAGTTTGACTCTATCGAAAAAGTGATAAAATCAGAAGGGAAAGATTTCAAAGGTGGATATACAGGAAGCAAAAATATCAATGCTAATTTATTTTCCATAATTATGATGTTTTTTTGCTTAATCATATTACTTTTTATTTATTTTTCTATTATTATATTACAGTTGAGGAAAATTAAAAAATGAAATTAAATTATCAGAATCTTTCTTCGATTTTAAAGAATTATAAAACTTCTCAGAATTCATTTATTTCCAAAGAGTTTTTAGTTCCGCTTGAACAGGAAAATCAAATTAATTATAAAAACATAGTGCAAAAAGATGATATTGTAAAAGAAGGTCAAGTAATTGCAGTTTCTACAAATAGTTCAAAATCAAGAAAATTTTCAGAAGATTTAACATTCATTCATTCTCCCGTTCCAGGAAAGGTTTTGGATATAATTCCAGTTTATACATCGTCTGGTAAACAAAAGTTTGCAGTCAAAATCAAGTTTGGTGGAGAATTTTCATATTTAGGAAAAAAAAATACAGAAAAATCAATAGAGGATTTGTCATCTTCACAAATTATTAATGAATTAATCGAAAAAGGTGTAATAAATACATATAATCTCAGAAAAATCGAAAATCCAGGTTTACAAATCAAAAATAATTCTTATAAAAATCTTGTAATAAGACTTTTTGACGAAGATTCTTTTAGATATACTGATTCTCTTGTTGCAAAAATATATACAAATGAAATCGTAAAGGGTGCACAAATTCTTGCAAAAGCAATGAATTGTTATGGAATTCTTTTTGTAATTGATCAGAAATTTGAAAACAAAGAAAAACTTGAAAATTTTAATATTTCAAACTTAAGGATTTTACAGGTAAAAACAAAAAAATCACCTTGTGGAACTCAAAAACAAATTGAACAGGCTTTTAGAAAATCGGGAATAAAAAAAACTTCAAATCTAGATATAACAAAAAATGATTTTTTTACAGATTCATCAACTTTATACGAAGTATATAAAGCTGTTATCTGTTCAACACCTTCTGTAAGTCATCTAGTTCATTTTAGTGGAAATTGCCTTTATTCTTCCTGCTTGCTTGATGTAAAAATTGGAACTACACTAAAGGATATTGTAAACCAAATAGGTGGTTTTGCAAAAGAACCTTCTGTTATTGTAATAAACGGTTTAATTTATGGCAATTCTGTGGAATCTTTGAATGTTCCGATTACAAAATCGGTAAAATCTGTGGAATTTATTTCAAAAACAAAGATTACAGACAATCAAATTTATTCTTGTGTGAATTGCGGGAATTGCAGATACATTTGTCCTTCCAAAATTTCACCGGATGTTCTTTATTCTTATGCTGTTAATTTTAAAGAAATACCTGAAGTTTTAAAAAACACTGTTTTATCCTGTGAAGAATGCGGAATTTGCAATACGGTATGCCCTGCAAGATTACCGTTGACAAAAACAATTTCCTATTTAAAAGATACTGTTTGTGAGGAGAAATCAAATAAATGAAATCGCAAAGTATAGATTTAAGAATTCAAAAAAAACTGCAAAATATTAATCCATTTATTTATACTCGTCCTTCAATTTCTGCGGTTACAGTTCGCATATTAATTCTTCTTTTAATTCAAGTTGTAATGCTGCTATTTACAAAAAGTTATGACGCAGTCATTGTAATAGGAACAACAACACTTGGTGGAATTGCAGCAGCTAGTGTAAATTTTCTGATTTATCATGAAAAACCTTTTCAGTTTATGAATATAATACTTCAAGGAATTTTTATTGGTTTTTTACTGCCTCAGGAATTTCCTGTAGTTGTGGCTTTTTTTATTACTTTTTTTACACTTATTATTTCTCGCTGCATTTTTTTTAAAAGCGTCAATTGCTGGATAAATGTTTCTTGTGTGGCTGTTATGATTGCATGGTTCATAGGGAAACAATATTTTCCTCAGTTTATTATTACAAAAGATTTGATTTCTTTGAAAAATTCATCTGTTTATCTTCTTCAAAATGGAAGTTTTACAATTTACGGTTTTGATTCAGCTATCACTACTTTTTTGAATGAAAAAATCTTTTCCATATTTAAAGTCACAATTCCCGAAGGATTTATTTCACTTTTATGGGATACGAATTCTTCTATTCCAGCTTTCAGATTTAATTTATTAACAATCATTTCTTCTGTAATAGTTTTTGCAGATAATGCATTTTCTTTTATCATTCCAACTCTTATGCTCCTTGTTTATGCAGTTTTAATAAGACTTTTTGGAACATCTTTTTTTGGCGGAACTTTTAATCAAGGCGACATAATTTTGGCTTTTTTAACTAGTGGAACATTGTTTTGTAGTGTTTTTATAATTCAATGGTATGGAACTGTTCCAATATTTTTGAGTGGAAAAATCATATTGGGAATTTTATCAGGTCTTTTTGCTTTTTTTGTAACAGGACCTGGAACTTCCCCAATTGGCATGGTTTATACGGTACTCATAACAAATTTTGCAAATATTTTTATTCGTTCATTTCAAGAAAAAAATATTCCAAACGATAAAAATTTCATACATGAATCCTAAAATAAAGTTAAAATTTAAATAAGGAATTGAATTATGAGAAATGAAATAACAAATAAAGAGTTTTTTGCAAGATATGGAATTTTTGTGGTAATAATTATTGTTTTATTTGGCATATTAATTTATCCAATAAAAGTTTCACAAAAATCATGGATAAAAAATTTGCGCTCAAATATAGAATTTGTTCTTGATGAAAGGGAACCGAACGGTTGGATTGTAGAATCTCCTGTTCCAATAAAAAATTCTTTTTGTCTGAGTGCAGCGTGTTATAATGCAAGAAATCGAACATCTGGTGAACTTTACAAAGTTATGATTTTGAGAATACAAACTTTATATGGTCCTCTTCCCGGAGTTTTTTTAATCGATGCGGAAGAGAATGTAGAATTTGTTGGTTTTGTTTCTTTGCATGGTAGAATTGCCGAACAGATAAAACATAACGATAAAACAACAAGAATTCAGTTTTGGAAGGAAAAAATTCCTTATATTTTGAATGATAAAAAATAAATGAGAAAGGTAAATGAAATATGAAAAAAGAAAATATGTTTTTATATTTGACAGCATATCTAGCATTACTAATTCCTATACCAGGTAGATTTGTTTATGGTTTTACAATCATGACAGAAGTTATTTTCCTTTCGATTATAGGAAGCTTATCTGTTCTTATTATTGAAAAAATTAAATTTGAACAACTTAAATCTATTCTATTTATATTAATATTAGTTTCATTTTC
This sequence comes from Spirochaetia bacterium, assembly GCA_022773305.1. GTDB lineage: Bacteria > Spirochaetota > Spirochaetia > Treponematales > Treponemataceae > Treponema_D. Next base: position 6,857 of record JALFAW010000132.1, on the reverse strand, counting down.
AATTCTTTTTAGACAGATAATTGTGATGATAAATCCTCAAGTTGCACTTACACTCGGATTTATATTTTTTTTGCCACCAGTTTCAATTTTCATTTTAAATATTCTTTTTACTCAAAAAAGTGGAAATTTTTTAGAACAATTTAAACACACTATTTTCAAAACATTATTTTTTTCTTTGGGAGGAATGATTATTTTTTTAATTCGTGACATTTTTGGTTATGGTACATTCACTTTTTTTGGAAAAAATCATTTTATTTATGAAAAATTACTTTTTAATGAGAATAGCGTTGGAATTTTTTCACTGTTGGCTTCCATTCCTGGTGTATTGATCATCCTTGGAATTATTTATTTTATATTTATTCAGATTTCTAAAAAAATAGATATTCTTAAAAATAAAGAATAACAAAGGCTTTAATTTATGATATATTTGAATACTTTTTTATATTATACACTTTTTTCTTCAGTTATTGTGATTTACGGAATTGGATTAAATCGCTCTGTTGAAATAGGAATTTCCCTTTTTTATAAACCAGTTTTTTATTTAAAAGCACTTTTCACCATTATTTCCAGTTCTGTTTTATCATGGCTTTTTACAAATTACATTCTTATGCCATTAAAACTTGTTGAATTATTTCCGCTTATTTCCTTATTGATTTTTATCTGTATTTCCACTTTTATTGAAGCTTTAGTTAGATTAACGTGCGGTTTTTCTGTTTCGGAGTTTATTGTTTCTTTTTTGATTATTCTGCTTTCTATATTTGAAAGTACTTCTATTTTATTTTCAATTTTAATATGTGCTAGTAGTTTTATTTCGATTTTATTCTTAATACCTTTTTGTATATCTTTTAAAAAAAGAATTACAGCAAATGGAAAACAACTTGATGAAAAATACTATTCATTGTTTTTGATTTTCCTTGCCATTCTTATTTTACTTTTAACTGTTTTTGACATCAATTGGCTTAAACCAGGGGTTTTGAAATGATAATACCGATAATTTTATTTATTTTAATTATTCTTGCAATAGCAATGTTAATAATGTTTTCAGTTTATATTCTGCTTCCTTCTATTAATATTCAGGAAGATAAATCTGATGACCCTGTAATTCCTCAAAAAACAAAAAAAAATATTTGTTTTAATGATGAAATTTCAAAAACCGAATCAAAAGCAGTAGTTTTATGTTCTTGTAATAAAACTTTGAGTTTAAAACATACAAAGTTCAATGAAAGTTATACCTGTTTTATGGTAAAGAATTCTCTTGGAACTGGAAGTGATTGTCCCTTTGCATGTATAGGATTAGGCGATTGTATGAAAATTTGTCCACAAATGGCAATCATAATCGAAAATAATACTGCATTAGTTACAGATAATTGTTGTGGCTGCGGAAAATGTATTGAAGTTTGTCCACAAAATCTTATAAAACTTATTCCAGCGTCACAAAAAACAATTGTTCTATGTAAGAATGATAATCAAGAATATACATCATGTTCAGAAATTCAAAAAGAAAAAAATATAGAGTTGTATGAAAAAAAAGACTTTAAAATTTATTCAAAATGTTATAAAATGATAAAAAAAATCAGTAGTATATTACTGAAATAATAATTAATACAACAATATATAACATGATATTAATCTTGGTTTTGTTTCTTTTTTAAATTTATTTACTATTGGAATAAATATTTTGGGGAAGATATTTATTTTGTTAAAAATTTTCAAAAAAATACGTTTTGGTGGGACATTGTATTTTATGAAAAAATGGGTCGAATTTACGTTTGTTTTAGTTTAAAATCTGTCTCATCAAGTATGGTGTCTTCTGAAAATTTTGACAGAAACTACCAGTCAGTTTATAAGCCATTAATTAAATTTCTTTTTTCGCATCCAGATTTTCCATTTTCATTTTCATTTTCTGGAAATCAAATACAGTATTTTAAAAAACGTAAAAACGAAATCATTTCAATACTAAAACAACTAGCAGAAAGAAATCAAATTGAATTTTTTGGTGGAGGGTATTATTCTCCAATTTTACCGCTACTTTATCCAGTTGATAGAAACGGACAGATTGATTTACTTTCTGCTGAAATTAGACAAACTTTCGGAAAAAGGCCACGTGGAATTTCTTTTTTTGCAGATTGCTGGGATTCATCTCTTGTAAATAATGTTCACACTTGTGGACTGGATTACGTGGTATTAGATAGTACGCTAATCCCAAAAGATAAACAAAAATATCTTCCAATCATCATGACAGATTTAAATAAATCTGTGGATATTTTTCCTTATTATGATGAATTCATTCCTTCAAAAGAAATATCTGTGCAAGAATATGTTTCAAATATCATAAAAAATGTTGAAAAGATTGAAAAAAAGGATGTTCATTTTCAATTAGATGTTGACAGAATTATTAATATTAGTTTATCTCACAAAAATGTAGAAGAACTTTGTGAATGTAAATGGTTTGATACTTTTGATAAATATTTAAAAGAAAATCCTGATGTAAATATTATGCTTTCCACTCCAAATGAATATCGGAAAATTGCAAAAATTAAAGTTCCTGCATTTATAACTGCAGGAATAAATGGTGATGTTGCAAAGTGGATTGATAATTCATATGTAAAAACAAATTCTTCACAAAAAAATCATTATACAGTTTATGATTTTATGGATGCTTACAATTCAAGTAAAATGCTTTATAACAGGGTTTTGTATGTAAGCATGCTTGTTAATCAATATAAAAATGATAAAATGCGAAAAAAAGCTGCTAGGGAAAAACTCTGGGAAGCTCAGACAGGAACAAGTATTTTATGTTCATCGGAAGGAGCTTTTTTTAATTCAAGGTATCGTCATCAGTCATATAAAAATCTTATGGAAGCTGAAAAAATTCTCCGCGAAGATGGTCAGTTTGAAGAATCAGTAACTTGTTTTGATTATAATTCAGATGGTTTAAAAGAATATGTTTGCAGAATGGAAAATTATTTTGCATACATATCTTTGATAAGCGGAGCAGTGCAGGAACTTGAAATATTAAAAAATACTGGAAATTATTGCGATAATCCAAGTCGAATTTTGGAATATGATGGTAGTCAGGATGATTATGAAAGAGGTTTTTTTATTGATCACTTTTTTACTGAAAATCAATTTGAAAAATATGTAAAAAATGAACCTGCTGGAGATGGTGTTTTTTCAAGAATTCAATATGAAGAAATAAAATATTCACAGTCACATCATGAAGTGATTCTTGGTGCTCATGCTGTCTGGAAACCTTCAAATCAGAAAATTTTTATCAGAAAAAAATATATTATTAATTCTGATGGAATGTATGTACAGTATATAATAAAAAATGAAAGTGAAAAGAAACTTTGTGCAAAATTTGCTGTTGAAATAAACATTGCTAATACAAATTTTCCGTCCAAAGATTATGTTTATAACAGTATTGAACTTGTGGACAATGGTGAGAAAGTGAATCTTAGTGAAGAGAAAAAAGCAAGTGAGCTTTTAGATGAAGGAAAACTTCAAAATGTTGGAATTGCACGTATTTCAGACATTGAAAGTGGTACTTCTTTTGTATTTGAACCTAATGAAAACTGTGGATTTTGTTATAATCCAATTATTTTTATGCGTCAAAATATTTCTAATGGAAATATAGAACCTTCTGATTTGACAAATGTTTCAACATTTTTTTGGGACATTTTGCTTGAACCAAAAATGGAAACTGAAAAAAGTTTGAGTTTTACGATTATTCAGAATTCTAAGAAGAAAAAAAGATGATTTTTGGGAAAAAAAATTAGTCCCCAAAAATCATAAAAACAAAAAGTTATCTTATTTAGTTATTTTTCGTTAATGACTTCAAATGCCAATTGTTTAATCATAGAAATAAGTTCATCAAGTTTTTGATGTGTTACTAGCGGATTTAAAAGTGTAAATTTCAAGCAAACATTAGAATCGCTTACTGTCTGACCTATTACTATTCCTTTTTCGTGAATGAGTTTTCGTCTTACTTTTTTGTTTACATCGTCAGCATTTTGCACAGCACAATATCTGAAAACAACAGAACTGATTTCAGGTTTCGTGATAACTTCAAAATCACTATCTTTTTGCAAAATCTCATATAAATAAGCTGCATTATCCATGCAGGTATCTATGAGTTTTGACCATCCATCTTTTCCGCGAGTTTGAAATGCAACCCAGACTTTTAAAGCATCAAATCTTCTTGTGGTTTGAAGAGATTTATCTACAAGATTTGTATAACCATCTTCTTCATCTTCAGTTCTGTTTAAATAATCCGCATGAATTGTCAAAGCTTCAAAGTTTTTCCCATTTTTGACAAGAACTGCGCTGCACGAAATTGGCATTAAAAACATTTTATGAAAATCTACTGTGATAGAATCGCAAAGTGCAAGTCCATCAACTCGTGATGCATATTTTTGTGACATTATTACACCTGAGCCATAAGCTGCATCTGCATGAAGCCACATGTGATTCTTTTGAGCAATTTCGTGTAAAATTTTTATTTCATCAATACTTCCAAAATCTGTTGTTCCAACTGTTGCTACAATTAAAAATGGAATATTTCCTTGTTCTATATCTTTTTGAATCAATTGATTTAGGGCATTTATATCCATTTTTTTGCGTGAATCTACAGGAACTTTTACAACAGACTGATAACCTAATCCTAAAATATGTGCTGATTTTTCCATAGAAAAATGAGATATTTCACTTGTGTACATGCGAAGTTTTCTGCACTTTTCATCAACACCATATTTTTTGATATCATAATTAAGATTATTGCTGCAAAATGTGTCACGAGCTAGAATAATTGCCGTTTGATTTGACTGACTTCCGCCACTTGTAAAAACTCCGTCTGCATTCTTATCATAACCATATAGACTGCATAGATGATTTATAACTTCCACTTCAATCTCAGTTGCAACCGGAGACTGATCCCAGCTGTCCATCGACTGATTAAAAGTGGAAATAATAAGTTCGCTGGCAATAGTTTCTATCAAAGATGGACCGTGCAGGTGAGCCATGTAATCAGTTGAAGAAGTTCTTAAAAGATTTGGAAGAATTTTTTCTTCAGTCATTTTAAAAACTTCGTCAAAACCAAGTCCATGCTCTGGAAGGATTGACTGCTGATGAATAATTCTTTTTAATTCATCAGGAGTTGGTCCGCCATAAGCTTTGTCATCTATAAAGGTTTTTACAATTGATGTCGACACTTTTGAAATCAAATCAACAAATTGCTTTTTATCTATATCATGTTGTGTTAAAAAAGTTGTCATATCTGTTTATCTACTGTAATTACAGCGTTTTCAAAAATTTTCCATGCCTTAGTTAAATCTTCATCTGTAATGTTTAAAGCACAAAGACATCTCATTACAGAACCAAAGCGTCCGCCTTTTTCAACAATAAGTCCGTTTTCGAAACAAAGTTTCTGCACTTGAGCTGCAATTTCTCCACTAGAAGGCAATGAACCAATACAATCTTTTTCTGCTTTTGGATTTACGAATTCTGTACCAATCATAAGACCTTTGCCCCGAACATCACCAATGATAGAAACTTTTTGTTTTAGTTCTTCAAGTTTTGTGCGGATAAGATCTCCTTTCCTTACAACATCATCTAGGAATTCTTTTTTTGAAACTCTGTTTAAAACTATTGTTCCGGCCTTCATAGCAAGTTGATTGCCACGGAAAGTTCCTGCATGAGCGCCTGCTGTCCATTTATCAAGATTTTTGTTATAAACAACAACTGCAAGAGGTTGAGAACCACCGATTGCTTTTGAAATCAAAACTACATCCGGGATAATATCTGCATATTCAAAAGCAAACAATTTTCCACTTCTTCCCATTCCACATTGAATTTCATCTACAATCATAGGAATATCAAGTTCTTTTGTGACTCGTCTGACTGTCTGCAAAAACTCAACAGGGGCTGGAATAACACCGCCTTCACCTTGAATCGGTTCAATAATTACGCAGGCTGGCTTTGTAATACCGCTTTCTGGATCTTTTAATGTTCTTTCAAAAAAATTACATGCAGCTTTTACGCCGGCTTCACCACCTAAACCGAATGGACATCTGTAACTGTATGGAAATGGAAACGAATGAACATCTGGCATAAGCCCTGTGATGCGTGATTTTGCATTTAGATTTCCCATGCAAGCTAAAGGACCTTGTCCCATTCCATGATAACCGCCTGCAAATGAAATTACACTAGAACGACCAGTTGCTGTTTTGCAAAGTTTTATAGCTGCATCGGTAGCATCTGTTCCACTTGGTGAACAAAATTGAATTTTCGCATTTTGTCCAAGTTCAGGTGGTAATAAAGATAAAAGTGTATGAACAAATGTATCTTTAACGGGGGTAGTTAAATCAAGAGTGTGCAATGGTGCATTGTTAGTAAGCATTTCTACCATTGCCTGATTTACTTCATCATCATTGTGGCCCAAAGCTAAAGTTCCGGCTCCACACAAAAAATCCAGATATTTGTTTCCTTCTACGTCCTCAACCCATGAGCCTTTAGCTTTAGCAATTGCGAATGGAAATTTTCGCGGATAGCTACGGGCATTAGATTCTGTGGAATCCTGTCTGGTAATGTAATACTGATTGGTGCCTTTTTCTGACATCGACGTTCTCCATTACAAAAAAATGCAAACAGTCTCACTGTTATATTTTGTCAATAATATAACAAAAAAGATTTTGTAGCAAGATTAATTTTTTTAATTATCAGGGCCTCCGCATTATAAATACCTTTAAAATGTATTGTATTTAAAAATTAAGAGAAGTAGTAAAATCCTTTCAGGTGGACGTATGAACTTAAAAGAATCTCTAAAAACAATAAAAGACAGCAGGATAGACAGATGCAAG
>JALFAW010000096.1 GCA_022773305.1 Spirochaetia bacterium | reverse complement strand
TGCGCTAGACGTTTTTTGGGGTATAGAAACTATTATAATGCCGCTCTCGCGGCAGCCCCAAAAAAAGTCTTTTTGCCCTGTGTCTCACTCCCTCGCGCCAACTTTTATGAAAATATTTTTTATAATGCGTTTGCCCTGCGTAAATACCTAAATATCTTTGACATCATTTTAATTAAATGATTATCCAAGTTTAAAATCACAATTACTAACTCTAAAATAATTTTTTTGTTCAAATGGTTTAATTTTGTAAATTAAAATGATAAGCATAATATGTGTTAACACAGAATAATTATCCACTATAAAAAACTTTTTGGTATCCTTTTTTATTATTTTTTATTTTTTTTTCTATTGAAGTGTATTAAAAATTTCATTATATTTACATTGGTAGAATTAGGTTCTTTTTTGGACATTATTTTACTACAAAAAAAATTAGATAAGAGTTGCTTTGCAATTTTCTTAACTTTTTTATATATATTTTCAGGAGTTTTAAATGACAGTTAATGACATTAAACATGCCGGCATTAAAGCATGGGTAGAAGAATGTGTTAAAATGTGTGAACCTGACAATGTTGTTGTTTGTGACGGTTCAAAAAAAGAGTATGACGAATTAATGCAGAAATGTGTTAAAGCTGGTCTTGCTACTCCACTTGCAAAGAAAGAAAATTCTTTCTTGTTCCGTTCACTTCCAAGCGACGTTGCTCGTGTTGAAGCTCGTACTTTTATTTCAACAGAAAAAGAAGAAGATGCTGGTCCAACAAACCACTGGATTGATCCAAAAGAATTGAAAGCAACTATGAAAGGTCTTTATACAGGTTGTATGCACGGTCGTACAATGTATGTAATTCCATTCTGTATGGGTCCACTTGGTTCTCCAATTGCAAAATATGGTATTGAACTTACAGATTCTGAATATGTTGTTTTGAACATGGATATCATGACACGTGCCGGCGAAAAAGTTTGGCAGTATGTTGGAACAGATGGCGACTGGGTTCCATGTTTGCATTCAGTTGGAAAACCATTGAATAACGGTGAATCTGATAACGGTATTTGGCCTTGTGCTGATGTTGAACACAAATATATCAGCCAGTTCCCTGAAGAACATCTTATCTGGTCTTACGGTTCTGGATATGGTGGAAATGCTCTTCTTGGTAAAAAATGTTTTGCTCTTCGTATTGCTACTTTCATCGCTCGTGAAGAAGGCTGGCTTGCAGAACATATGCTTATCCTTAAATTAACAAATCCAAAAGGTGAAGTTAAATATGTTACTGGTGCTTTCCCTTCTGCTTGTGGAAAAACAAACCTTGCTATGCTTATTCCAACAATTCCAGGTTGGAAAGTTGAAACTGTTGGTGATGATATTGCATGGATGAAATTCGGAAAAGATGGTCGCCTTTATGCAATCAACCCAGAAGCTGGATTCTTCGGTGTTGCTCCAGGAACTTCTGCTGAATCAAATAAAAATGCCCTTGTTTCTGCTGAAAAGAACACAATCTTTACAAACTGTGCTCTTACAGAAGATGGCGATGTTTGGTGGGAAGGAATTGGTTATCCTGCAAAAGGAAAACTTGTTGACTGGAAAGGAAATACACGTGATGCTCTTCCAAAAGACAAATCTCCAAAAGGTGAAGAATTTGCACACCCAAATGCACGCTTTACAGCTCCTGCAGGACAGTGTCCATGTATCGCTCCTGAATGGGAATCTCCAGAAGGAGTACCAATTTCTGCTATTTTGTTTGGTGGACGTCGTCCTTCTACTGTACCTCTTGTACATCAGGCTCGTTCTTGGGAACACGGTGTATTCCTTGGTTCTATCGTAGGTTCAGAAATTACAGCAGCTTCTACAATTAACGCTGATGAAGTTGGTAAAATCCGTCGTGACCCATTTGCAATCCTGCCATTCTGTGGATATAACATGGGTGACTACTTCCAGCACTGGATTGATGTTGGAAATGCTGCTCAGGATAAAGATAAGCTTCCAAAAATCTTCTATGTTAACTGGTTCCGTAAAGATGATAATAATGCTGACTTGCCAGGTGGATTTATGTGGCCAGGATACGGTGACAATAGCCGTGTACTTGCATGGATTTTCGATCGCTGTGATGGCGCTGATAACGCTGTTGAAACACCAATCGGATTTATGCCAAAAGAAGGTGCTTTGAATACAGAAGGTCTTGCTGATTGTTACAAGAAAACTCTTCCAGAAATCCTCAAAGTTGATGTTGAAGGATGGAAGAAAGAAGTTAAAGATGTTCGTGAAAATCATTATCCAAAATTCGGTAAACACTTACCAAAAGAATTGGTTGGAATTCTTGACGACCTTGAGGCTAGACTTAACAAGGCTTAGTTCTTAGATTAAGGTATAAAAAAGCTCGCAGAAATATTATCTGCGGGCTTTTTTTTTGTCGTTTTTGAATTTTCTGCTATATTTAACTGTGGAGATTTTTATGGATTTATTAGATGAATTTAAGAATTTTTGTCGTGATAAAGGAAAATATAATATTATTGATTTTAAAGAGATTTTGGAATTGTATAATCAATTTGAAGAAGAACGAAGACAAACTGATAATTCTAATAAATTGAAATCTGGAGAGACTGAAGATGAAAATTAATGCTTTGTACATTCATGGGTTTATGGGTACTCCTAATGGTGGGACTTATACTGCTTTAAAAAATTATTTCAAAGATTGGAATTTGATTTCTGTTCCTTTTGAAGATTTGCATACTGATGTTGCTAAAACTCAAGATAAAATTTCTGTTTTATGTAAGGAAAATGATATTAATTTGCTTGTAGGGGCTTCTTTGGGTGCATTTTATGTTTTGCAGCAAAAAGGAGATTTTTATAAACTTGTTATTAATCCTTGTATGGAACCTTCAAAAATTATTCCTACTTTAAAAGATCGAAAAACTAATATTCCTTACAGCATTGATGAAAAAGTTATTGATGCTTGGAAAAAAATGGAAGAGTATAGTGATATTCCTGATATGAATCCTGAAAAATATTTTGGAATTTTTTCTTATGATGATGAATTGTTTCATTATAGAAAAAAGTTTAATGGTCTGTTTGGAAATGATATTAATACTGTAATGGTGGATGGAAAACATAGTATTGATGAAAAAATTTTGATTAATGGACTTTGTTCTGCGGATATGTACTTTTTTAAGTCGTAAGCTGAAGGGGCGTTGCGGGGAAACAATTTTTTGTTGCCCCGCTGGGTGGGTAGCGACCAATATTGTTGGGCGCGTAGGGAGGGGCTCCTCCCCCTTTGTGTTTTAATTTTGTTTTTTTGTGTGAATCCAGGTGAGTTCGTGTTTGTTATAATTTAAGTGAAGAATGCGACTTGCTGGAATGTCTTGGAATTGCTGAATAAGAGTCCAGTCTACTTGTCCTTGCATTTTTATTGTACAAATCATATTAAGGTCTGGATTAAAACTTAGCCATTTTTTTATCCATTGGAGAAGTCGCTCTGGATAACAGATTACATCGCTAAAAACCCAATCGACAGGGCCAATTTCTTGTGGAGTAAGTGTAAATGCATCGTGTGCTTGAAATGTTACGAGGGGATTTTTCATTAATTCTGGTGCAAGTTCTGCTCGATCAACGGCATAAACTTGTGATCCCAAACCTGCCAAAACCCATGTCCAGCCGCCAGGGCAAGCACCAGCTTCGAAGCAAAGCGAATTCTCATCTGGAAGTGGAGTTCCGTTTAAAAGATGAGCCATTGTCAGACTTTCTTGAATTTTCAGATAGGCTCGGCTAGGTGGATTTTCGTGGTCTTCAATAAAATGAAGCGTTCCTGCAGGAAGAAAACTTGTTGTTTTTGCACTGGCTATTAGATTGTGTTCATCAATCAAAGTGTAAAGTCCGATTGGAGAAGCTGGAATTTCAACCGGAAATTTTCTGTCTTTTAAATTAATGTAGGGAAGTTTGTCCTGGATTAACTGAGCACGTCTGAAACATGTAAACTGGTAAGGAGCCCAATTTCTTTGAAGATTTTTTAGATGCCCGGCAGCTTGTGAAATTGTTTCAAAATGCAGAAAAAAAGGTTCTGTCATCGTTGTTTTTGCCCAATATGGATATTGTGTAATTCCTTCTGAGTTTTGTAGAAGTTTTTCGTTGAAATTTTCAAAATATAGAAGTTCGCCGTATTGTTTTGTGGGCTTTTGTGTGATGCCAAAACGTTTTTCTAATTCAGAGAGTAGTATTGAAACTGATTGTGGAAAACTTAAAAATGCAATATTCATATTAAAAAAAAGATTGTTTTTGATTTTCTGCCATTTCCTGCAGTTTTGAGATAAAAGAATTCAGTTTATTAGCATCTGGAGAATATAAAATCTGAAATCCGATATATGTGTTTCCGTCAATTTCCTGAACCCATTGAGGGCGGCATCTTAAATCTAAAGGATTTTGATTTTCGTTATGTAATGGGGAGATTTTTAATTCGTATTCTTCTTCTAAATTTACGACAATGGGAAATGAATAGTGGATTTTGCAGCCAAATGCGCTGATGTCATCAAGAATTGCCGGCAATGCACATAAATCAGGAGCAAATGCACGTCCAATCTCTGGATATCTTGTGTATTGTCTGTTTTCTTTTTCCATTTCTAAAGTATATGATATTTTTGTTATAACTACAAGTAGGGATGCATGTGCTGTATACTTATATTACAATGAACACTTTGTCCTGCACATGCTGCGAGTTTTTTTTAACGCTAGCGCTAAAAACTCGGGAAAAGTGGGGTCAGTTCAGTCTGTCCCCTTTTAAAAATAAAAAAAATATTTTTTAAAAAATACACCATTTTTTAGAAAAGTGTGGTATATTATAATATAGAGAATTTTTTTTTACGTTTAGAAATATTCAGGAGTTTTTGTGAGTAAGCACGATTTTCCAAAAATCCATTTTTATGATCAGGATTTTGTAGACATTTATAATAAAACATGGTCTTGGACTTCTTCCTTTTGGATTGATCCAAAGAAAGGCGAGCAAAATGTAGACGGTCTTTTTATATATCCGGAGAATGATAATCTTATTATTAATCAGTTTGAAACAATTCTGTCTTCTTTCTTTTTGGTTTATTCCAATAGGAATTTTGAACCTTGCAATAATCTTGATTATTTTTACAAGGCGCAGGAAGAATCTGGTGCTATTCGCTGGAAATATGATGTAAAAACTGGTGAACCTGTTTTTGATGAAACAAATCCCGAAGGTGTTGGATTACCACTTTTTGCGTATGCTGAGTTCAATCTCTATCATAAATCGGCAAATAAAAAGCGTATCAAAGAGATTATGCCTATTTTGCAAAAATATATGACTTGGATTGATGAAAATTTCAGAAAGGAAAACGGCTTGTATTCTGCTCCTGTTTCAGCATCAACTATGATTGATTCTCCAAGAAAAAATGTTTGCTATCCTATTGATTTTAATGCCTGCATGGCTGTGAATGCATCATATATGTCTGCATTGGGTGATATTTTAAATGATAAAGAAATCAGTTTTCAGTATCGCAAACTTTATTTTTCAATCAAAACAAAAATAAATTCTTTAATGTGGGATGAAGATACTGGATTTTATTATGATTTGGATGAAAATGAAAACAAAATCAAAGTAAAATCAATTGCAAGTTATTTGACTATGCTTGCAGAAATTCCAAATGCAGATAAAGCGGACATTCTGGTTGAACATTTGATTAATCCAGGAGAATTTGGAACTGAGCATCCATTCCCTACCTTGAGTTCAAGTGAACCTGATTTTAGCGAGGATGGAAACGGTTTTAACGGAAGTGTAATGCCATCATTCAACTTTCTTGTCATAAAAGGACTTGAAAAATACGGAAAATATGAATTTGCACGTGAATGTGCAATTCGTCATCTTTACTTTGTTCTGGAAGGTTTGATGCCAAACGAGAAAAAAGAGCATGGCGATTTATATGATGCTTATTGTCCAAATAAAGAAGGTCGTGCAAAAATGAACGAAAATGATTTTGCAAGACCTCGTTATCTTTTGACAGCAGGATTATCAACAATTGCTTTGATGATTGAAAACGTGATTGGTCTTTCTATCAGTCTTCCTAGAAAAACTGTTGATTGGATTATTCCAAATCTTGAAATAATGGGAATTGAGAATCTTTCTTTGAAGCGGAATTTAATTACTATCTTATCAAATAAAAGTTCTCGCGGTTGGGAAATTCAAATGGAAAGCGAAAAACTTTATTATTTTACTATCAATATTATTGACCAAAAAAAGAAGACTTTGCCAATTCCTAGTGGAAAGTGTTCGATGCTGATTGACAAGTTGTAATTTTTTTTGGTTAGACCGGAGGATTATATGGCGACCCCAGAATCTGTTATTGAAATCGGTTCTACGGGGGTTAGACTCCTTGTAGCCGAAGTTACATCAGATAGAAAACAAAATGTTCTTGACCGTTCTGATATGCCTTTGCCGCTTGGTAAAGATGTTTTTACTAGTGGCGTTATCAGTCAGGATACTCAAAATCAACTTATTTCTATTTTAAAAAGATATCGTGAGCAGCTGGAAGGGTGGGGAATCAAATCGAGCGATTCTTATTGTATTGCAACAAGTGCTTTTCGTGATGCTTCAAACCGCGATCCAATTATGGATAGAATTCTTGTGCAAACTGGTTTTCGTGTTCATATCATTGATGGAATTGAAGAAAACAAGCTGATGTATATTGCAGTCAGTGAATCAATAAAAGATCAGCCTGTTGATTTTAAAAAAGAAGATACTGTAATTCTTGTTGTTGGCGGAAGTACAACAGAAATCATGATGATGTCGAATGGAAAAATGGCTGGTGTGCATAGTTTGCGGCTTGGAACTGTGCGTATTGATCAGCAGATGCGAAATCAGGGAAGCAGTTATTCTGACATTCAGCGTTATGTTCGTGAATCGATAAACAATACTAAAGGTTCTCTTGAAAGTGAATTAAACATAAGCGAAGTAAAACAGTTTATCGCAATTGGTTCTGACATGACGCTTGCCGCACTTCTTGTGGGAAGACCAATTTCTACTTTTCTGTGGGAAATCAAAAAGGAAGATTTTGCAGCTTTTGTAAAGCAAATTCAAAAATATTCGATAGATGAATGTGTTGCGCGGTTTAAAATTTCTTACAGTGAAGCTGAAACGCTGCACGTAAGTCTTTTGATTTACAATATGTTTTTGCATCTGACAAAGGCAGAAAAAATTATTGTACCGGAAACTAATATCAGAAACGGTGTTGTTTTCAGTAAGGATTCAATTCAAAGTGAAGAATTGCAGAAGGAATTTGACAGTCAGATTATTGCTTCGGCGAGAAATCTTTTGCGAAAATATCATGGTGATGAAAAACATGCTGAATGTGTTAGAATGGTTTGTGTAAAACTTTTTGATACATTAAAAGAAGAAATCGGGCTTGGAGACCATGAACGAACTTTGCTTGAAACTGCTGCGATTTTGCATGATATTGGCTCGTTTATTCGTTTTGACCATCACAATATTCACAGTAATTATATCATCAAAAATTCTGAAATTTTTGGACTTTCCAGAAACGATAACAAAATCGTTGCCGAAATTGCAAAATATCATAAAGGTTCTTCTGTTCCGCAAGATGATGAAAGTTATCAGATGATGTCTCGTCCTGACAGAATGACCATTTTGAAACTTACAGCGATTGTGCGAATTGCGGATGCTCTGGATAGAGGACACATACAAAAGTTTAATGACTTTTCTATTAAAATTCAGCAGAATACGGTTGTGATTCATACAAAAAAATCAAGCAACACGATTCTTGAAAAAATTGCACTTTCTGAAAAATCAGGAATGTTTGAATCCGTTTTTGGTTATAAAGTAATTCTATTGTAAAAAAGAGGTGATTTTATGGAAAATAGATTTTTTAACCGTGAATTAAGCTGGCTAGAGTTTAATGCTCGAGTTTTATTTCAGGCTTTGCGAAAAGAATTGCCTCTTTTGGAAAGACTTCAATTTCTATCGATTGTAACAAGCAATTTTGATGAATTTTTTCAGGTGCGAGTTGCATCAGTAAAGCGACTTTTGACAGAAGATCCTTCAAGTGTTGATGTTTCTGGTCTTACTTCGCAGCTTGTTCTTACTTCAATTTCCGCTAGAGCACATCAGATTATACGAACACAGCACAATTGTCTTATGAATGATATTTTACCTAAACTGGCTGAAAAAGGTTATGTTTATGTTTCGCATCAGGATTATTCACCGCAGCAGACAGAATTTTTGCAGGGTGTTTTCAAAAACGAAATTTATCCGCTTTTGACTCCACTTAGAACCGATATGGAAGCGTTTCCTCATATTAAAAATCTTTCTACTTATGCTGCATTCCTTTTAAAACCTATGGAAGGTATTCGCGGAAGCCATGAGGATTTGAAAGGAAGTGATGATTTACCGCGCATTGCTTTTGTGGAAATTCCAAGTGGGATTTCGAATATTTTTTGGTTGCCAGCTGCATCTCCAACTGAAGGAAAAAAAATCAAAAAATTTGCGCTGCTTCAGGATGTGGTGACTTCTTGTGGAACTTTGCTTTTCCCTGGATTTACAGTTGAACAGACTTTGCTTTTTAAAGTAACAAGAGATGCTGATTTTGCCGTTGACGAAGATTCTGGTTCGAATTTTATCCATGCGATGGAAGACGTATTGATTCAGCGGAAATCTTCTTTTCCTGTGCAGATGACATGCAAT
>JALFAW010000237.1 GCA_022773305.1 Spirochaetia bacterium | reverse complement strand
TGGATAGGGGATGGGAAAAGGCTCTGTCTCTGCATTTGTGAATTCATTTTTGTCTTGACAGTTTAACCTTTCAGTATATACTTTTATATATACAGGAGGTGTGATAAAAACTTTGCCTGAAATAGCGTCAAAGTTTTTATTCACAAGTTCGCGTTGCGAACTTCCTTATCAACTGCCGCTTCTCATTTCATTGCGAAGCGGCATAAAAAGTCAATCGATTGCTGAAACAATCTTCTTGACTTTTTATGGGAGGTAATAATGACTTGTACAAAAGTGTTTACCAGCGGTAATAGTCAGGCTGTAAGAATTCCAAAAGAATTTCATATCGACTGTTCTGATTTATGTATAAAAAAGATTGGTTCAACAATAATGCTTTTTCCTAAAGAGAACCGCTGGGAAAATCTGGAAAAAAGTCTGTCTGAGTTTTCAGATGATTTTATGTGTGAAGGAAGAAATCAGCCTATTATGCAAAAGAGGGAAGAATTTTAGATGTATCTTTTGGACACTAACATCTGCATTTATCTTATAAAAAATAAGTTTCCGATATTAAAGCAGCGGCTGCTAGAATGTAATCCAGAAGAAGTTTTTGTGTCTTCAATTACAGTTGCAGAAATGGAATATGGTGCATCGAAAAGTCAATTTCGTGAAAAAAATCGTCAGGCTCTGTTGAATTTTCTTTCTTCCTTTGGGAATATTTTGGATTTTACAACAGAAGATACAGAAGCCTATGGAATCATTCGAGCATATCTTGAAAAAACAGGAAAGACAATAGACCCATACGATATGCAGATTGCAGCTCAAGGATTAGCAAGAAACCTGACTGTAATTACAAATAATTATGATGAATTTTCACGGATTCCAGAATTAAAGGTTGAAGACTGGACAAAAGAATAATCTGATTTTGTGGGATGAGGTCTTAAATGTTACTTACTACAAGTATTAAATGCTAATTAACACTTTATGAGCAGATGGGAATATTTTTTTGCATAATGCAGATTGCGCCAGGCAATGGAAGCCCTTTAGTCCACCTAGGGAGCGACGGCTGAAAGCCGGCAAAATGCGGCTGAGCATTTTGAGCGAGTCTCCGAGCAGCTGTGCTGCGAAGGCAGCTTTGCTGGGTGGATGAGCGTTAGCGAAGGCTGGAACTGCCGCCCGGGCGCCCTGTTTAATATGGGGTGCAAATGGAAAACAGCTTTGTAGAGCCGGTATATACTTGTATTTATATACTTTTAATTATATACTTAAACAGGAAGGTATCAAGGAGTCTAAAGTGACTGTTATTAGTCAGGATGGAAGATTTGAATGGGATTCTGATAAAGATGAAAAAAATGTTCAAAAGCATGGTTTTTCTTTTTCAGAAATTCTTGAGGTCTTTGATGATCCGTATCTTATTACAAAATTTGATGCAAATCATTCAACGCTCGATGAAGAAAGGTATTTCAGCGTTGGTAGTATCCGTGGAATTGTAATAATTGCAACATGTCATACTTTCCGGGATGGAAGAACTCGAATTATTTCTGCTAGAAAAGCGGAACCAAAATTACAGGAGGTTTATAATGGCTACATCAAACAAATTAACAGATGAAAGACTTAAAGAAATCACAGCTCTTCCAGTGACTTTCGATGATGATATTCCAGAATTTTCAGATTCTGATTTGAAAGGTTTTTCACCCGCGCATCCTGAATATTTTAAAGTAACACCTGTCAAGAAAGCTATATCTATCAAAATAGATCTTGATATTTTAGAGGCTCTTAAGGCTCAAGGAAAAGGTTATCAAACAAGAATAAATTCTATCTTGAGAGAAGTTGTATTTTCTAAATCGAAAAGATAATACTGTCTTTTTACTTATTGATAAAAGTTCATCATTAATAGTTCATACTGATCTAATCTCCACTATCCTCACCCACAATTATTTTTGCAAGTTCATCTATTGCCTGGTTGTTGTGTGGACTGTGGGAATACATAAGTGTGCGGATGTTTAAAAGAATTCCTGGGATTTTATATCGTTTTTTGCTTAAATTGCCTTGAAAATATTTCTATCCAAAAATATGAATTTCTTGAAACTTTAACTGTCCAAAAATATGCAAATATTTCTTATTAGACTGTCTAAATATATGCAAAAATTATACTTATAACCGTCCAAAATTATGCATTTTCCTTGAAAATTATCATAATCATCGTTATACTCTAAAAAGAGGTGTTTATGCTCAGAAGAAAGGCTTATGAAAATCTGCTTGAATGGAAAAAAACAAAACAAAATGAAACTTTATTGATAAAAGGTGCCCGTCAAATTGGGAAAACGTTTCTTGTCCGCCAATTCGGTCAAAACGAATACGAAAGTTTCATCGAAATAAATTTTCTAAAAAATCCGGATTTTAAAGCAATCTTTGAAGGTGAACTTACCGCTGATGAAATATATAAGCGGATTTCTGCCCATATTCCTTCTGTAAAATTCATAAAAGGAAGCACGTTGATTTTTCTTGATGAAATTCAAAAATGTTCCAGGGCACGCACTTCCTTAAAATTTCTTGCCGAGGATAACCGTTATGACATTATCTGTTCTGGTTCACTTTTAGGATTGCACTACGGGCAGGAAGATGACAAAGAGGTTGAAGAAGTTGAATCTATTCCTGTTGGTTTTGAGCGTCAGCTTGTAATGTATTCAATGGACTTTAGAGAATTCTTATGGGCCTACGGTTATAGTGATGAAGACATTGCTTATTTAAAAAGTTTTTTTGATGAACGAAAAAAAATACCAGTGGACATATTACAAAAATTTCAGGCGATTCTTAAAGAATATATTGTGGTCGGAGGAATGCCTGAAGTTGTAAATGACTTTGTAAATCATAAAGACTTTACAAGAGTTCAGAACATTCAGGATAAAATTCTTTCTTCTTATGACGATGATATTGCAAATCATGCAAAGGGCGTGGAAAAAGTAAAGGTTCGAAAATGTTATGACAGTGTTCCCCGCCAGCTTGCCAGAGAAAACAAAAAATTCAAGTACTCTGAAGTAGAAAAAGGTTCAACTTCTCGAAAATATGCAGACAGCGTAACATGGCTTGAAGATTCAAATCTTGTTCACGTCTGCAGAAATGTTTACGAGCCTTATCTTCCTCTTAGTGCCAATTCCAAGGAAAACGAATTTAAACTTTATTATAATGATACAGGACTTTTACTTGCACGCTATGGATTTCAAACTAAACTTGCAGTTCTAAACGGTACTCTTATAGGAAATGCAAAAGGCGGTATATACGAAAACTTGATTTCAGAAATGCTTATAAAACTCGGTTATACATTGCATTATTACAAGACAGAAAACAGCAGCATGGAAATTGAATTTATTATTGAAAAAGAAGGAACAGTAATTCCTGTAGAAGTAAAAGCTGGAAATGCCGACACTCCATCTCTTAACAGTTTTCTTGAAAAATTTCATTCCATCTATGCAATCAAACTGATTGACGGCAATCTCGGAACCTCAGAAAATAAATTGGTCCTGCCACATTTTATGGCAATGTTTTTGTAGACTTTTTTCCTCCATCAAAAAATCACTAAACCATTAATAGTTCATACTGATCTAATCTCCATTATCCCCATTATCCTCACCCACAATAATTTTTGCAAGTTCATCTATTGCCTGGTTGTTGTGGGGGCTGTGGGAATACATAAGTGTGCGGATATCTAAAAGGATTCCGTGGATTTTGTGGTAGGGTTTCTGGCAGATTTTTGAATCTTGGGGAAGAACATAGTCTGCGGAAACAAAGCCGATATTTTGTGGAGTTTTTTGAGGCGTTTTTAAAGAAGAGGGCAGAATGAAAGCATTGTAGATTTTTGTGGAATCAATATTCTGGCGGACATCTTGCGGCAGTTTGTTTTGATTTTCTGATGTGTCGATGTATTTTGCATAGGCAATTTGTTTTACGACACTTGCGCTGTTTGGCAGATGATTTGGATTTTTTGTTGCGCCGTATTGATAATATTTTGAATCTAAGACAAAAATTTTTTGTTCAGGCTTTCCTCGTTCTTGAATCATAATTGTGTCAGGCCGGAGGGAATTTCGTTTTTCGGAGTTCCCAAATAAAAAGTCAGATTTGTTTCCTTTTAGTCGCCAATAAACTTTTGGATAAAATTTATCTTTATCTTTTTCGCCGTAGACTGAATCAACAAGCTGTTCCCAGATATGATGAAAATTATTTGTTCCGTAGATGAAATTTTCTTTGTTTGAGGAGCTGTCAAGATAAAGAATAATTTCCAGCATATTTTTAAACAGCAGCAGTTCTTTTTCGTTAAAAGTGTGGGCGAGTTTTGTCTGTAATATTGAAGTGAAAAAATTTTTGTTGAACGCGATGGCAGGCTTTGCAGGAATAAAAGAAGAAAAAAGATAGCCCAGTTTGCTAAAACTTTCATATACGCAATATTTGTGAATCTGCGAAATAAGTTCATCCTCGTTGTGTTTTGTCCGTTGAGTAATGAATTCAAGATAGACAACATTTTCATTTGTAATCTGGGGACGAACCTGTTTTATTGTGCGGCTCCAGTTGATTTTTCCTGTAGTTCCGTGTTTGTAAATCTGTTCTTTTGGTTTGTAGTAGCCGTGATTTAGAAAATCGCTGATGACAAAAAGATATGCATGGATTGGGAAGATTACCTGGTCGGGTTTTAAGCTGATATCAGTTTGACGCAATGATGACTCTGGCGTTCCAAAAGATGAAAGTACGCTGATTAAGTTTAAAATATCCAGACGGATTTGTTTTTCATCTTGGTTTTTGGGTTTTTCATATCCAACAGGAAAGTGAACGGAAAGTTTTCCTTCAACAAATCGAAGTCCCACAAATTTATCTACAAGACCGGTTTCTTCATCCCGGGAATTTTTTGCATCAAAATAAACGCAAAGGTCGGAAAGAGAATTTTTTTTGATGTGGGCATCATTTGTTGAATTCATTTAACTTTCTTTTCTGTTTACTGTTCAGAATTTTCTTCTGACGGTTCTGAATCTTGTGGATTTACGGGGTTGCTTTGGGATTGTGAATCTGATTGATTGTTAGAAAGATAATTTTTTAATCCACAATTTTCAGAAAAAATATCAAAACCTGTTTCTAAAAATCTGTTTTGAAGTTCTTCAAAATTTTTTATATCGCTTTCAAAAATTTCCTGATGGCAGAATTTGAAGGCATCGTCCCAAAGGTATTTTAGAACTTTGTTTGCAAAATGTTTTTCGTCGATTACACCATTTTCTGCCTTGATAAACCAGCAGCCGAGCCGTTTGTCTTCCATGCTGGAAAGTCCACCTTCATTTGACTTTTCGCCGATGATGCTGTTAATCTGAGTTTGGAAATCTTTCCACGTGATGGATTGATTATTCACGGTGATTTTTGCATTCATTTGCTTTATTCCATTCTCATCTTTTTTATCAACTACATTTGGAACAAGCTCCATTTCCCATCTTCGCTGGAAGGCGTTGTCCAAAGTAAAAACATTCTGGTCGCTGGTGTTCATTGTGGCATAAATGGAAAGATTTGGCGGAAGTCGGATTCCAGTATTTTCGCAAAAGGTGATTCCGCTTTTAAATGTTACGGATTTTTTATCGTGATTTTCGGTAAAGCCTTCTTTTGAATATTCAACAGGGCTTCGTAGATAATTATTGATAAATTCATTTTCAACAAAGTATTTACTCCAGCCTTCACCAAAAGTGTTCCCATTTACGTTTTCTGGAGCGTCTCCTTTTTTTATACGGTCTAAAAGTTGAAATACATCGCCAAAAATTGCAGCCGCATTACCACGATTAATTTCTTCTATAATAAGACAGTATGGTGTGTTGTAGTTATGATATGCTCGATACAGAATTTTTGTGAAAGGTCCCGGTTTGAATTCATATTCAACACTCCCATTTTTTACCTTTGGTAAAATCTGCCCCACAAAATCTGCATTTGTATATTCCGGATGAAACACAACACGAATTTTTTGCTCATCAGGAAGCTCTTTTGTTTTTTCGTCGATTTTGTGAGATTTACCACTGCCAGGAACACCGTAGTAGATGGTTTGGGTGGGTGAATATTGAGAATGAGAGTTTCCATTTTCAAAATTGTTTTTTGGATCTATGTATACAAGGGAATTTTCTTTTGCAAAAGTGAAAATCTCATTTCCGAAAATTGTTAGGATACAACTTGATATTTCAGATTCTTTATCGATTAATGCGCGACATATAGCCGCCACAGATTTCTTATCATCGATAATGCCTAAAGCTTGATTTCTTTCTCCCTTTGTACTTGGTCCTATTCCTGTATCAAAAGTTTCTGGATATTTGGCAAAATCCATCTTTGTCATATGAGATTTTAATTTGTAGATGATTTCCAATTCGAGTTTATAATATTTTCCATTTTTTGCGATTTCATATCCAAGTTCCAATGGTTTTGAGGCAATTTTACAAATTCCAGCTAATCCATTTTCCCATGGAGTTCCATCACCACCAAATAGAAAAAAAACAGGAGAACCAATTTCTACAATATCATCATATTGAATTAAATGGTCAACAAAAATTTTATTAATTTCAGGATTATTGAATTTTTCATAAGTATTTTCGTTTCCTGTTTTTATTTTAAAAACTTTCATTTTTCATTCTCCTTTACAAACTCAATTACTTTTTTCGCAACTTTCTCAATGAGCGGTTCTGTAACGCTGTTTCCGGCCTGTTTATATTTTTTGCTTTGTGCAGTGGTCGTCGGATAATGGAAACCTTTTTTTACAGGAAAACCTTGAAAGCCGAGACATTCTTCCGGTGTGAATTTTCTGATTCCTTTTGATGTACGAACAATAGGAACGTTATGACCGCCTTCGCCCATGTTTGCCGTGAGTGTCGGGCAGACTCCGCTTTTGTTTTCGCGGATGTAGACGCGGCGCCACTGGTAGACTGTATCAGGATTTACGATTACATCTTTCATTCTGTCGTAGTAAAGATGACCTTCCTTATAGAAGAGATTTTCAGTTTCTATAGAGTCATCAATAATGTCATGAATTGATTTTGAAAGTTTTACAGGCGTGGGAAAATCAAATACAAATTTTTCTTTTGAGACTTGTACTTGCTTCGGATCAAAACCGACTATGAAAATTCGTTCACGGTTCTGGGGGACATTTGCATATTCACAGGGATTCATCACCTTTGAATCAACAACATAATCCAGACGATTCTTCAAAACATCCATTATTTTTGAAAAAGTTCTTCCCCCATCGTGAGATTTTAGATTCTTAACGTTTTCAAGATAAAATGCCTTGGGACGGTGTTTTTCTAGAATGTCAGCCACATCAAAAAAAAGAGTTCCTCTAACATCGTTAAATCCTTTTTGATATCCCGCAATACTGAATGCCTGGCACGGAAACCCCGCACACAGTACATCAAAATGTTCTGGAATCAAGGCTTTTGTTTCTGCTTTTGTTATATCTCCAAATGGTACTTCTCCGTAGTTTTCATAGTATGTTTGTTTTGCTGCATCATCCCATTCTGAAGAAAAAACACATTCGCCTCCGTTTGCTTGCATTGCAAGACGAAATCCACCTATTCCTGCAAACAAATCGATAAAAGTAAAAGACGGTTTTTCTTTGTGTCGGAAAGTTATGTTTTTTGTAGAAAAAAAATTTTCTGCATTATTTAGATTTTCAAGAGTGAAATCAAATTTATTTTCAAGTTCTAAACGTTTTTGTTTCTTAGATTCTCCTTCTTCCATCATAAGATAGTGAGTTAGCAATGCATAGTTTTCTTCGTTTCCGTTTTGGGGAATAAAGGGTTTTAATTCTTCGTAATTTTTCTTAGTTTTAGAAGTTCGTTTCGGGGTCTTAGGGGCAGAGCCCCTAGGAGAAGGGGTAGCGGAAGACGGTTTACCGGCTGGAGCGAGGGGAAGGCTTTCCCCTTCCTTACTTGTACAGTTTAAACGGTCGTTTTTGGTGATGATGGTTTCTGTAGTTTTATTGTTTGTTTCAGGCATTGTTCCTCTCTTCCTGGAATTGTTTTTTATCATCAAAATTAGAGATTGAAATATGATTTTCACCAAGATACTTTATAAAATCTTCTTCAGAAAGTTTTGCAATCTGAGCACAATACCCTAAAGATATATGCAAATGAAGATAGTAATGCATGGCGACAATTTTCTTTGCCAGTTGTTCTGACTGATTTTCTGTCATGTGAGTATCATGCAAAACAGCATCTGGAATTTTTACTGCAACCTGATACATACTGATATTTCCTAGTTATATTCCTAAATATCCCATTATATCACAAAATCAGTTTTTATGTGACCTTTTTTTTGATTTTTTTTACAATTTTTTTATTACACTTTTCTAGGGATAAATCAGGATAAAAACAACACTTTTCTGAGGATAAATTAAGGGGTTTATTACATTTTTCTGGGGATAAGTGTTGATACAGACTTTGGCGAGTTTTTGATACAGAAGTTGGCAGGTTCGGAGAGTGAAGTTCGTCGTGTTTTGATTAAAAAAGTGCCACCAAAAACGACCGTTTAAACTATCATCAAAATCGCTAGAATTGAGGGAAAAGTATGCGGTTAGTTGAAAAAGAAAATCTATTAAAAAGTCTTAATTCGAGTTTTATTTCGAATGAATTTCCAGCTGACAGTTTTACTATGCCTGCACTTTTGGTGAATGACTGGCATAACGGGAAAAAAATTCTTTGTGCTTTGAGTGAGGAGCTTGAAACTTGCGAAGCCTTCGATTTTTCCGTGGCATTTATAAATGATTCTGGGCTTGCCTGCATTTTGCAAAAACTTGATTATCTGGCATCTCAAAACATAAAAGGACGCATCCTTACAACGAATTATCTAAACTTTACATCTCCTGGTTCTCTTTCCAAGCTTCTTGAATTTCCGAATATCGAAGTGCGTGTCTACACAAAAGGCGGTTTTCATCCTAAAGGTTATATTTTTAAGCAGAGCAATTATCATTCAATAATAATCGGAAGTGCAAACTTAACTGCAAGCGCATTGAGTCAAAACCAGGAATGGAGCATAAAATTTTTATCGCTTACAGACGGTCAGATTGTTTATAGCGTTCGAGAAGAATTTGAGCGCGTATGGAATGAATCAGATATTGTTACAAGTGAATGGATTACCGATTACACGATTGATTACAATCTTAAAAAAGTAAAACTTCAGACTGTACCGCATGAAATTATTAACGAAATAAAAGCAGAGCATATTTTAGAATCTGATTCAATTGATTTTGATGATGAAAGCGCTGATGAAATTGAAATTGTTCCAAATTCAATGCAAAAAGAAGCAATGACAAGTCTTGCTGAACTTCGTGCTAAAAATGAAAATCGGGCTCTTTTGATTGCGGCGACAGGAACGGGAAAAACTTATCTTTCAATTTTTGATGTAAAGCAGTGTTCTCCAAAAAAAGTTTTGTATGTTGCTCATCGTGATATGATTTTGAACAAAAGCGAAAAAAGCTTTAGAAATTTGCTTCCAAATATTAAAACTGGATTTTTGAACGGTTCAAAGAAAGAGATAGATTCAGATTTTTTATTTGCTTCTGTATTCACACTTGCAAAAGATGAAACGCTTTATTCATTTTCCAAAGATACATTTGATTACATTATTATCGATGAAGTTCATCATGCGGGAGCGGAAAGTTATAAAAAAATTATAGATTATTTTACACCTAAGTTTTTGTTAGGTCTTACTGCCACGCCTGAACGTACAGATGGTTTTGATATATTTGCATTGTTTCACAATAATATTCCCTATGAAATAAGACTTCAAAAAGCACTGGAAGAAAATTTGCTTTGTCCGTTTCATTATTATGGATTAAGCGATTTAACAGTTAATGGAGAATTAATCGATGATAAGTCAGATTTTTCAAAACTCGTTTCAGAGGAACGGATTACCCACATTGAGCGTGCAATAAAACTATACAAATCAAATGATTGTCCAGTCAAAGGTTTGATTTTCTGCAGCAGAATCGAAGAAGCTCGGGAATTGAGCATGGCGCTGAATAAAGACGGATTTTGTACAACTTATCTTACAGGGGACAATTCAGATTCTGAGCGTGAAACTGCTATCTGCCGACTTGAAAGCGATTTTGATTCTCTGCAATACATTATCAGCGTAGATATATTTAACGAAGGCGTTGATATTCCATGTGTAAATCAAGTTGTAATGCTTCGGCCAACTCAATCAGCAATAATTTTTGTTCAACAGCTTGGCAGGGGATTGCGAAAGGATAAGTCAAAATCTTATGTAAGTGTTATTGATTTTATTGGTAATTACGAAAATAACTTTTTTATTCCAATCGCGCTTTTTGGTGATAATTCTTACAATAAAGACAACTTGCGCCGTGCACTTTCAAATGGTTCGACAAATATTCCTGGTACAAGCACAATTCAAATCAATGAAATTGCTAGACAAAAAATTTATGATGCAATAAACCAAACTTCCTTTAAGCAACTGAAACTTTTAAAAGAAGAATATACAAAATTAAAAATGCGGCTTGGTCACAACAAAATTCCTGCAATGATGGATTTTGTGGAAAATGGTTTTATTGATCCGCTTTTGTTTATTGACTATGCAGGAAGCTATTATACATTTAAATGTAAAGCAGAAAAAATAGAACCTGAGCTTTCTTCAAAAGAACTTTGCTCTTTACAGTTTATTTCATTGGAATTTGCAAGAGGAATTCGACTTCATGAAATTTTGCTTTTAAAACTTCTTTGTCAAAAAGAAATCATTCCTGTGGAAGATTTTTCTAATGAATTGAGTTCTTACGGTGTAAAACTTAATGAAAAAGATTTAAATGGAATTTTAAATCTCCTGTCGCTAGAATTTTATACTCAAAATGACAGAAAAAAATATGGTGAAATTACTTATGTAAAACTTGATGATAAAAAAAAGAACTTTGAGCGTACAGAAGAATTTTCTATTCTAATTGATAACAAGGTTTATCAACAAGAACTTTTAGATGTTCTTAATTACGCAATCAAACGGGCTACGCTAAAAGAAAGTGAAATTCAATTTGATGATAATCTTGTATTGTATAGAAAATATTCGCGTAAAGATGTTTGTAAACTTTTAAATTGGAAAAGCGACTGTTCATCTACTGTTTACGGTTATAAAACAGAAACTTCCACAGAAGAATACACTTGTCCAATTTTTGTTACATACAATAAAAAAGATGATATTTCTGATTCTACAAAATATGATGATGTTTTTATCGACAACACCCGATTTAGCTGGATGAGCCGAAGCAGACGGACTTCCAAATCTGATGAAGTTGCAGTACTTATCAATCAGCCGAAAAACAATATTAAAATAATGCTGTTTGTAAAAAAAGATGATGCCGAAGGAAATGATTTTTATTATCTTGGAAAAATGAAATATAATTCATTTGAGGACACAAAGATGGCTTGTGGAGATTCTGTTGTCAACATTCAGTTTGATATGGAAAAACCCATCCCAAACCACCTGTACAATTACCTTGAAGGACACACCGCATGAAACAAATCACAGTCAGTGCAGCCGTAATCCTGCGCACAAATCCACAAACTCACAAACACGAAATCTTTGCCACCCAGCGCGGCTATGGCGATTTCAAAGGCGGCTGGGAATTTCCCGGCGGAAAGATTGAATCAGGCGAAACACCTGAGGAGTGCATTGTTCGGGAAATCCGGGAAGAACTTGCCACTGTCGTAAAGGCAGAAAAAACTCTTGGGGTAGTGGAGTATGATTATCCTGCTTTTCATCTTACCATGCACTGCATTTTGTGTTCAGTAGTTTCTGGCGATTTGACTTTGCTTGAACATGAGGATGCAAAATGGGTAACTTTGGAAAACCTTTATTCTCTAGATTGGCTTCCAGCAGATAAATTGATTTTGGGGAAAATTCAGGAGATTTTGTAAAGGTGAAAGGCAAAATTAGAGTAGGGTGAAATTTGTAATTCATTCGATAGATCACATTAATTTTTTTCTTATCAAAAGCAATGTGAATTTTATTCTTCATTTTTGACACATTATGTAATATTGTACGGCGGTTAACTGAAAATTCTGTAGCAAGTCGGTCTACAGAGATATGATGATTCTGCAAAATCATTTCCCGAATTATTTGCTCGCGTTCTGTTAATTCAGTTGAAGCTAATTGATCTTCTGCTGCCTTCTTATTGAGTGAAATTTGAATCTTAAGTATGTCATTTTCAAATAAAACAGGTTTACCGCTATCAGAGTATAAAGGTGTGTAGTGATAAAAGTTTTTTGTCAAAAGTTCAATGTTCATCAATCGTATTTTTCAAAGTTTCAATATTAGGACAAATGTCGAGTTTTGAATTTTTATTTTTAGGGTGGCTTTTTGCTTCGCAAAAATCAGGCTTTTCAGGGTTGCGCTATCGCTTCATTCCTTCGCTACGCTTCGGAACTGGCTTCG
>JALFAW010000061.1 GCA_022773305.1 Spirochaetia bacterium | reverse complement strand
CAGACTCATTGTTCTGATTGATGTACCGTTTGGAACTCAATTGACAGGAAAAATACATCGGCTTCAGCAATATATTATCGATAAAATTGAATCTTACACCGGAATCTTAATTGAAGAAGTAAGCATTGTAATAGATAAAATTTCAAAACCTGAAAAAAAATCCTGATAGTTTATGAATTTTTATTCAGGGAATTATTTTTCAGATTCATTTTGTACAGTTGATTTTGTTTTTTTGTTTTTTTTGATTTCTTTTTTTTGTTTTGAAGAACCTGAAAGTCCTAATTCATTTAAAATAGATTTAACTGCATATTCAAGTTCTCTTCGCACAGGATTCATTGGTAAAACAAAATTTCTGCAGTCTGACCATGTTTTTGCATAAATTTCAGTAAAAACAGGATTATCTTTTGCTTCTTTTTTCCAATCTGTAAGAGAATAAACAAAATCTTTTATCAAATATGTGAGTTTTTTACCCATTCTTGCATCTGGCTGAGTTCTGTTTAGTTCAGACAAAGCCTTCATATTTTCAAGATATGATTTTTCAAAATTTTTATTTTCGTAAATCAAAGCAGTAGCAGCTGGCTGAAGATAAATGTACAAATCTGTATCAAGAGCTTCTTTGATAATTTCATAAGCACTTGTGCTGTTTATGATTTTCAAAAGTTCTTCTGTAAGTCTAGACGGAGAAATCTGAGAAAGAAGTACTGCAGAAGAAATGATTTTATGCCTGAGTGAAAATGGAATTTTCGCATGTGTTGTAGCGGAATATTTTACGGCACGAAGCATGCGCACAGGATCTTCTATAAAAATTCTATCTAATGGAATCACAGGGCGAAGAATATGTTTTTTTATATCACGCATTCCACCAACATAATCAATTATTTGACAACTTATTGGATCATAATAAAGAGCGTTTATAGAAAAATCACGACGTAAAACATCTTCATCTATTGTACCAAACTCATTCCCTACAGAACCTTCTGCATTTGATCTGAATGTACTTACTTCAAATATTTTTGAACCAAAAACAACATGAACGAGTCTGAATCTTCTTCCAATAATTCGAGAATTTCGAAATATTCTTTTTATTCTAGATGGAGTAGCATCTGTTACAATATCAAAATCTTTAGGCTTATTTCCAACAATTAAATCTCTTACTGCTCCACCAACAATGTAGGCAGTAAATCCTGCATCCCTTAGTCTGTGAATAATTTGAAGGGCATCTGGATCAATATTTGTATTTGAAATTAAATGTTCTTGTGAAGTATAAACATTTGCCTTTTTAATCAGTTTGCCGTTACCATCTGTACCATATCTGATTAACATTTGTAAATAATAGTCTAAAAACCAAATTTAAGTCAAGTGGATATAAAAAATGATTTTTATAGATTCTAAGTTGATTTATATGTGTTTAAACTGTGGCAAGGATAGTAGCCCCTGCGTAGCAGTCCACTGGACTGAGCGAAGGGCGAATAGCCTGTTTTTGCGAAGCAAAAGCCACCCAATCTATAAAACATCAAATACTTTGTATTGTTAACAATTTGATAAAACTGGTTATAATCTATTGTGAAAAATCCATTGAAATGCGTTTTTCTAAATCTTTAATATACTTTTTGTAAAAAAACATGTTTGCAATAAAAGTTAAAAACCAACTTATAGGATATGAAAGATAAATTGTAACTGGAAGATGAAATTTTGGAATCAAAAAAATGGAAAAAAGCCAGAGAATTCTAAAAATGCATGCTCCAGTCAAAGAAGAAATCACTGGCATTAGTGAATGTCCTATTCCGCGTATTGAATTTGCCATGCCATCCATCATCCCGCAAAGATAATAAGTTGAAAAAATTACCCAGCATCTTACCATTCCAGCTTTTATAACTTGTTCTGAGTTTGTATAAAGTCCTAAAAGGAAATTTCCACAAAGCAGAAATAAAGCGCCAAGCACTGCACCTATTACGATTATGGAGAATTGTGAAATGATTACAACTTTTTTTATGCGTTCTATTTTTTTTGCACCTAGATTTTGCGAACAGAATGTTAATGAACCTTGAGAAAATCCATTCATGGAAGTGTAAATAAAACCTTCTAGATTTATGGCTGCTGAGTTTCCTGCAATTACGACAGGTCCAAACATATTTACTGATGATTGAATAATAACATTTGAAAAAGAGAACATAATTCCTTGAAATCCAGCTGGCAAACCTATTTTTACTATTTTTTTTAGTATCACAGGATTTATGCAAAGTTTTTTGATTTCCAGATGAAAATCATCTTTTTCAAATATTAAAATGAGGATAACTAAAATGGCGCTGAGTGTCTGCGAGATAACAGTAGCCCATGCAACTCCAGAAACATCCATCTTGAAATTAATGACAAAAACAAGATTTAAAATCAGATTTATTACGCCGGACAAAAGCAAAATATACAATGGTCGTTTTGTATCGCCTTTTGCTCGAAGTAAGGCACTTCCAAAATTGTAGACCATTGTTGATGTAATGCCTGCAAAATAGATTTTCAGATAGATATTTGCGAGATTTAGGACAACTTCTGGAGCTTTCATCATCTGCAAAATCAGTTTGGAACCAAAAACTCCTATGAAAGTTAAAATAATGCCACTTATGAGAGATATTGTGATTGAAGTGTGAACGGTCTGTTTTAATTCCTTTTTTTTGCCTGCCCCAAAATAATTTGCAGCAACAACACTCGTTCCTGTTGCAAGTCCTGTAAAAAGATTTATCAATAAGTTTACAAGAGAACCAGTGGAACCTACTGCAGCAAGCGAATTATCACCAGCAAATCTGCCGACAACTATTACATCTGCTGCATTAAAAAAAAGCTGCAAAACACTTGAAAAAATTAATGGAAGCGAAAACTTCAGAAGTTTACCGAAGATGGAACCTTCTGTCATATTTATTTGATTTTTTTGAGATGATAATCTTTGAGCTACTGTTTTCATTATAAAATATCCAGCATGTCTTTAAAAAAATGATTTTCAATTCTGGCAGTGTTTAATAGTTCGCCTGCACTTTTGTATTTTTTACCTTCATAAAGTCGTCCGAATACAATTACTTTTTCACCTTTTTCATTTTTATCGTAAGTCATATTATAAACAACATTATTGTAGGTGAATTCAAAAGGTTTTTGTGTTTCTATTAAAAAAATTAATTGTTCTTTTGTCATTTTTGATATAATATTATATTCAATCTTTATTGGCAAGATAATTTGTGATTTTTCTGTTTCTTTCACCCAAAGTCAAAGTGATTTATGAAAATAGTTTTTTACAGTACAAATTCAAATACATTTAATCCTCAGACTTTTTTGTATGAAACATTGCCTTCTAATCAGTATTTTTTTGATAAATTTATAAAAAAACATCCTGATGACGAGTTTATCTGCGTATCTCAGCTTCCTGCAATGTTCATGCCAGAAAAATCTGTAAAAATTTTGCCTGAAAATCTGGATGCGTTAGAATTTGCTGATTACATTTTGACTTTAAATGTTGATATTGCTATTGCAATGACTTTCTGGGTGTCACCTTTTGACTGGCTTTCCATAAATGATTGTCTTGTTGCACAAAAACTTGAAATGAATGGCGTTAAAACAATCTGTCATCCTTTGGATACGAATCTTATTTGTTTTGACAAATGGAAGACTCATCAATTTCTTTTGCAATATGGTTTTCTAGTTCCAGATACAATATTTGTTGATCATGATTTGTATTTTTGTGCAGGAAGTCATAAGGAAGTAATTCATAATGTTTACAAAGACAGTATAAAAAATCAGCTTGCGCAACTTTCTTTGCCTTTGATTATAAAAGATACTGTTGGTTTAAGTTCATATGGAATGACTGTTGTACATACTTACGGAGAGGCACTTTGTTATTTGAATTCCAAAAGAAATAATTCTAATCGTATAGTTCAAGAATATATTCAAGGTAAACAGTATGGCGTTGAAATTTATGGCTGTCCTGGTAATTATCATATTTTTCCGCTTTTTGAGTTTACTTTAAATCAATATGGAATTTCTAGTCCAAAACTAAGTGAAAAAAATGGTCCTTTTCCTGTTGATAATGAACTACAAAAAATATTAGT
This sequence comes from Spirochaetia bacterium, assembly GCA_022773305.1. GTDB lineage: Bacteria > Spirochaetota > Spirochaetia > Treponematales > Treponemataceae > Treponema_D. The sequence continues at coordinate 12,924 of JALFAW010000061.1, read as the reverse complement.
CTCACTTGCTGAAAAAATGAGATTTTGTGGTATTGCACAGATTGATTTAATTTTTTCTGATAATAAATGGTATATAATAGAAATAAATCCCCGTTTAAATGGAATGACATATACAAACTGCGCATATCTGGGAAAGTCTGTTTTTGATTTGCTATATGATTTTTGTATTATCCCTTTTAAAAAAAGACTGGCAAAACAAAATGATGATGTTTCAGGCACAATATGTATTTCAGAAATGACACAATTATCTGATTTTGGTTCAAATAAACTTTTAAATGTTAAACTACCGATTCTCTCATCAGAAAAAATGGCAGAACTAAAAAAAATAGATGGAGTGAAAATTCTGAATCAGACTAACAATAAGGAAGCAAAGCAGGAACGCGAAAAAGGTTTTTGTGAATGTATAATTGTTGATGAAAATGAATTGAAACTTGAACAAACTTTTGAAAAAATCAAGATTATCTGTACAAATAGTAGTACAGAATAATCTGACTTTCACTTGGTTTTCACTGATATAAACTTATTTTTTAATGAGTTTGCCCTGTTTTATACTGACTATTCACTGCAAATCTTCTGGCGTAAAACAGAGATTTTTTTATCGTTTAAATTATTATTTTCTATCATTTTAATAATCTGTTCTTTGGAATATATTGATTGAGGATAGACAATAACAATTGTTTCATCGTGATTCTGCAAATAATTATTTTCACCCCACGATGTGTATCTTGTAGCTCCAATTGAAACCATAATATTTTGAGGTTTGCCAGATTCCAGAAGATAATTGTGAATGTTTTCTAAAGGTCCTTCATCTTTTTGATTATTGAGTTTTTCCAGGAGCCAGGAAATAAGATTTTCATAAATGTAACTGTAATTTTTGATTTCACTGTCTTCGCCATATTCAAAAATTTTTCCTTCACGCACAAGAAAACTTGCAATTCTGTAATCATTAATGTTGCTTTTAGAAGAAAAACCATCAAGCGGAATGAGATTTTGTGCAAGACCTTTTGAGCAGACTCCCCAATTTTTCTTTTCGCTGATTTTTTTAGCACCCTGTTTTCTGATAGAACAATCATTTGATGCTCCAAAAACCAAAGGCTTTAGGTTTATTATTTGATTTCCAGACCATTTTAGATCAAAAACAACACCACATTCTGGTTCAATCTGAAGTTTTTCTTCGTTTTTTGGAAAAATGATTTTCGAACTGTCAAAAGGAAACTCATGCAAAAAAACTGGAGTAATTCTGGAATTTTTTGAAATGTCAGATGAAGAACAATCTGGAAGAAATGTTGGAAAAACACCTTTTGGAGCAGATTTGTCCTGCACTTTCAAATTGATAAAATCTGCGGCTTCACCCGCCTGTTCCAAATGTCCTGTAAAATTTCCTGCAACACCAAAAGTTGCAATGTTTTTTGTCTCATAAAAATTCATTTTTTTGCCTTTATCTTCTTTTAAATTTTTTAATTACTTTTTTAAACCAAAAAGCACGGATTTTTTCTGCTAAACTGAAAATAAAATATATCTTTTTTAAAGGGATATTCCAGCTTCCAGTTCTATGAATTATTTTTCCGCCAAAATTAGTTTTGAACATATAAAGTCCATGCATAGGATGATTCTGTTTTTTTCCTTCTGGTGAAATTCCATAAAAATCATAAATTTTGGAACCATAATTTTTTGCATCTTTTATTGCTGTCCACTGTAATAAATAATTTGGCATAAGATTTCTCTTAAGATTTGAACTTGCTCCATAAAGATAAACAGCTTCATCTTTGCTGAAAAGTGTAATTATTGCTCCAATTTCATCATTTTCATGCTCAGCAATATAAAGATTTACCAAAGGAACATCTTTTCCTTCTGAAATATTTTGCGCAGAAAATTTGAGTAAATCCAGATAGTATTCTTTTGAATGACAGGAATTTCCATCCCGAAGAACAGTTTCCTGCGTAAGACGATAAAATATGTCTACTTTTTCAGACAGGTTAAGAACACTTCCGTCATATTTATGGATTTTTACTCCCTTTTTTTCACTTAAGCGGATATTATAACGCCATTTTGAGTGCATGTTTGCAAGAATTTCTTCTTCACTTTGTGTTAAATCCAGGATAGTTGTGTCAGGCGGCTGAATATCGACAGTATTTTTTTTAAGTTTAAGTTTATCTGCAAAAGCAATGGTTTTTATTCCAAAATTAAATGTGTCACGTTCCTGAATATCAGAAAAATTAACATCGGGGTCAAAACGTATAACTATTGTGTTTTCTGGAAGAAAAACTTTAAGCTGTTCTGCAAGTTCTGACAGAAGATGTGCAAATTCAATTGCCTGTGTTTCTGCAGTCATAATCGGTTGGGAAATGACACTAACGTTTGAATTAGTTTTAGAGTGAACAGCATCATTATCATCTTTTTGAAAACTGTCATCAAAATCATCATCAAAAGCTTTGTTTAAAATTTCTTCATCAGTACACTCAAAAGGAAGATCGGGTTTCAAAGGTATATATGCAATTGAAAAAAGATTTTTTGCAAAACCTCGATATAAAACTTCCATTTCAAAAACTCTGTGCAAATCACCAAAAAACAAATCTTCTGGAGATTTTGTGCAGTCGTTTTTTTGTTCATATTGATTTGAATTCAACGAATATTCAACGATAAAGCGCAGATGATTCCAGCCGTGCCGACTTTTAAACTCGCACCAAAATGGAGTCTGCAAGAAAGTTCCGCAGTTAGTTTCACTTGTATTTTCTTTTAAACTTAATTTTATATCAAACATGTGTTGATTATATCATTTTTCAAACATCATGAAAACTGATTTTTTTTAACGCTTCCGCTAAAAAACTCAGAAATGATTTGTTTAAATCTAGGTCTGTCCCTGCATGTGCTTGCTGTTTACACACCACAGAACGTTTTGTTTGCACATGCTGCGAGTTTTTTTTAACGCTATCGCTAAAAAACTCGGAAATGATTTGTTTAAATCGAGGTCTGTCCCTGCATGTGCTTGCTGTTTACACACCACAGAACGTTTTATTTGCACATGCTGCGAGTTTTTTTTAACGCTTACGCTAAAAAACTCGGGAATGATTTGTTTAAATCTAGAGGGTGTGCCTGTTTTGAAAAAAAATCCCTATAGTATTAATACGTTTTTTCTGATAGAATCGACCCATTATGAAAAATCAAAATCTACAAAACAACACACACCAAATGACGACCGAAAATAAAATGGGAACAATGCCAGTCGGAAAACTTTTAATTCAAATTTCACTTCCGATTATGATTTCAATGTTTGTTCAAGCGCTTTATAATATTGTTGACAGTATTTTTGTTGCAAAACTTTCTACAGACGCGCTCACGGCAGTTTCACTTGCATTTCCTATTCAAAACCTGATGATTTCTGCTGGTGTTGGAACTGGAGTGGGAATAAATGCACTTCTTTCAATGCGACTGGGTCAAAAAAATTATAAAGCAGTAACTCAAACTGCTTTAAATGGTATTTTTCTTGTAATAATCACAATTGTTCTATTCATAATTCTGGGAATAACAATTCCACACGCATATTTAAAATCACAGACTTCAAATATGCAGATTGTAGAACTTGGAACTGATTATCTTGAAATCTGCATGATTTTCTGTTTTGGACTTTTTCTTGCCATCACTTTTGAAAGACTTTTACAGTCTACAGGAAGAACAGTTTTATCTATGATTTCGCAACTGGCTGGAGCAATCACAAACATAATTCTTGATCCTGTTATGATTTTTGGATTATTAGGATTTCCTGCTATGGGAATTAAAGGTGCAGCGTGGGCTACAGTCATTGGACAAATTACAGGTGCATTGATTTCGATTATATTGAACATTAAAATAAACAAAGAAATCAATTTCAATCCAAAAGGGTTTAAACCTCAGTCAAAAATCATCATTGATATCTACAAAGTTGGAATTCCTTCTATTTTGTTAGGTTCGATTGGTTCTGTTCTGACTTATCTTTTAAATCTGATTTTGGGAGCTTTTTCTACTGTTGCAATTGCAGTTTATGGTGTTTATTTTAAACTTCAGAGTTTTGTATTTATGCCTGTATTTGGTTTGAATAATGGAATTGTTCCAATTGTGGCTTACAATTTTGGTGCAAAATATAAAAAACGAATCATCGATTCTATCAAAATGTGTGCACTTGTTGCACTAATTATTATGGGCGTGGGAACTTTGATTTTTGAAGTTTTTCCGACACAACTTCTTGCAATGTTCTCACCAAATGAAGAAATGCTTGAAATTGGAATTCCAGCATTACGGATTATTGCAATCCATTTTCCGATAGCAGCGATTGGAATTACGTTTACCTCTGTTTTCCAGGCTTTTGGACGAGGTTTTTTAAGTATGTGCGTTTCGTTTATCAGACAGATTTTTGCACTTTTACCTTCTGCATGGCTTTTATCTTTGACTGGAAATATTAATAATATCTGGTGGGCTTTTGTAATTGCTGAACTTATTTCACTCATAGCCTGTATTTTTGCAATGAAAAACGTCTATAAAACACAGATAAAACAATTATAAAAAAAAAATACTGATGACAAAGCTTTACATAAATTTTGTCATCAGCATTTGAAAATTTTCCTTTTTTATTCTTTGGGTGGCTTTTTGCTTCGCAAAAAAAGCGAGAAATGCTATGCATTTCTCGTCCCGAGTTTGCATCGCAAACTCGCGCTTTTCAGGGTTCCGTACGCACTTCGTGCTACCTTCATTCCTTCGCTACGCTTCGGAACTGGCTACACCAGCCCTTACAATCCTTGCCACTGTTTAAAATTAAAAAACTCGAAATTGAACCTACTAATTATTTTATAATGCGTTTGCCCTGCGTTTTTATGGAAAACTATTCTATTTTGAATTCACCGTATTTATCTGTAACTGTTGTTTTTATACTTTCCATTGGACTCCAAACTACACCAATTGTAAAATATGGACTAAAATCGTACCTTTTTCTTCCATTTTCAGTAATAACACGCGGTTCAATTTTTAGAGTCATATTAAGTTTCCAGTCATGCAAATTGTGAGAAAGTGTCATATTTAAAGATTTAAGTTTAAATCCAGACTTTTCACGAAGAGAATTTTTGTCAAAACGGAAAGAATCAAACAAATCCACAAACATATTAAACGGAAAACATCCTCCATCATTGTAAAAATCACCAGGTTCATTATGAAAATACCAGTACAAAACAGAGTTTCTTGAAGTTGTAGAAAATGTTAAATCCATAAATTTATGTAATTTAAATGTTATTGAAGGCGAAAAAATAAAATAACTATTTGTAGGTCGCAAAAAGTCATAAACGATACTTGTATTCAAGCTTGGTGCCACTGAAATTCTATTAAACCACCTGTAAAACGTCTTTGTTGGCGGAGTATATGAAAAAGACAAACTATAAGGTTTAAAATCTTTTTCCGTTGGAATCCACCCAGATTCTCTGTCTAATTCATATTGAGTTGCATACGAATTCAAAAAAGAAACAGAAATTCCATTCCATGAAAGAGAAAATTTCAAACTTTCCCAATAATCATCTTCTTGATTATATGAACAACTTTGTGTAAAATTTACATTCTTGGAGAAAAAAGGAATTGAAATTAAAATTGATTCATTTATCGGATTTTTTTTCCATCTTTCATTTTCTGGAACATTCTCATCTTTTGTTTTTTGTTGCAATCCAGTTGAAAGCGAAAAATTCACATAAGGAAAAGAAAGTCCAAAATTCACATTATACTGTTTTAATAAAGGTGGCATAATAGCTGTAAATGTAACAGATTGACCTATTTTTTTATTAAATTCTTTTGCACTTAAAACAGCAGATAATGAATTCACAGTCACACAATTGTCATCTTCAAAATCTAAATACTTATTTTCCCATTCTTCATTATCTTCTGTCACAACAAAATTTTTTCTAAACAGTTTTATAGATGAATTCCATGAAATTTGTGAATCACTAAGAAAATCTATATACGTAAATGGATTAATAGAAATTTTATTTGTATTGATAATATCTTGAGATTGAGCTTTATTATCTGCCAACTTCATATTCTTGATTTCTTTTTCAGTATAGCCATTTTTTGAATCATCTGATAGATAAGGATGAGCTTGCCAAACAGGTGAATAAGAAATTCCATTTGTAATTTTTATGAAATTTGTTCCATACGATAAATCACTATTAAGATTCACAGGTGATTTTAAAGTTAAAAAGAATGAACGGATATTCATCCAGTCAAAATCATCAGATTTTTTTAGATTTGCTGATGGATAAGATATCTGAGATGTTAAGTTAGCAGAGGCAGAATAAGTAATTTTTAAATTCAATCCTTCTTTAATTGTTGGAGCTACAGGCTTATAGATTAATTGAGGAATTGTAAATATAAAATCTTCAATCGTTTTGTTTTCTTTTTTATCTTCTTTGTCTTCTACATTTTTCAAATCGGTAATTTCATTTTGATTTTCATTTTCATTTGCAAGTTCAGTTTCTTCTTTTTTCTTTTTTTCCTCTTTTTCTTTTTCAATCTGAGATTGAGATTTTAATTCATCTGGTTTATTTAGCGATATAGGAAATGAAACTTTTTGAGTATTCAAGGATTTAGTAGAGCGAGGCCATGAAAATAAAGTTCCATTTATAGACAGTGAGATATTAGCTGGATTTATGTATGAAGGATAATAAAATTTTCGTGCAGGTGTATTTGAAGTCCATATTTCTGGATAATATTCATTATCATAATAATACACTTGTTCACCATCAACTATCTCTTTAAATAATGTATTTTTTGTAGAAAAATTCACAGATGATTTTAGAGACATAGATAGACTTGAAACATAGGGTTTTATAAACTCGGGTAATTTTGGAGAATATGAACCATTAATCTGCCATGTAAATGAAGAAACTTCTGAAATGGTAATATCTTTATCTTGATTTTTTGTAGATTCCAGAAAATATGAAATCCAGTCCATATTCTCATTTCGATATATTTTAAAATCATTTCCATAAAATGGATCTGAATATAATGGTAATGAAATGGACAATGAAAAAGGTTTTGATAGATTAACCTCTAGTTTACCACTAAATCTAAAAGGAATATTTTTAATACCTAAAAAACTTGATTTATCCCAATAGCTCGAATCATTACCATAAAATGGAAAATAATTTCCATCAATTTTGAAAAGAGTTCTACTAAATCCCAAATCTAAAGAAATGCCAAGTTTTGAAATATAATCGTTTTTGGGATTAAGATTAATATCAAATCCAACCATTCCGCCAAGATTTGTGTACCAATCTGCAAGAATTTTTATATATTGAGATGAATCTCCTTTGTAGTCTTCATCGAGATTATGCAAAACTAATCCTTCAAGTTTTTGTTCTTTTAAAGTTGATGGTCGCACAAAATTGTAAAGACCTTTCAATGCTTCAGATGATGTAGAAGTCGACGTATCAGATGAACTGGAAGAAGATGATGATGAGGATGAGGAATTAAGAGGTTTTCGTCCCCAGATATAAGTTGTAGTCTGGATAGCATATCCTTCACGTTTTCTTGTTGAAAAAACAGGATTAAAAACCAATTCATCTTTTGGATAATAAAATGCTGGCAAATATAAAACTGGAATTGATCCGACGTATAAAAGTGCATTAAAAAAGGCAAATTCTCCACCTGGCAACAAGAAAGTTCTTGTAGCATCAATTTTCCAGTGGGGATTTTCCTCATCACAAAAGGTTAACGAGGAATTTTTAAAAGCGATTGTATTCTGACTTCCTTTTCCAAACAAATCGGAAAAAACAATCATTGTCGAGCCAGAAGGTAAATTTAATGCATCTGATTGAGTTTGAACAACTTTGCCTCCATCAAAAATTCCTTCAAGGGTAGAAGTATTTAACAAAAGTGATGATGCATAAGTTGTTTCACCACCTGATGCTGAAGATTTTGTAGTAATCTGCACATTTCCCTGTGCATAAAGCATTTCTGTTTTTCTGTCATAGGTTATATTATCAGCAGAAACATCGGATGTAGTTTCACCTTTTTGAACGGACAATTCAACAGAACCTTCAAGTACAATCAAATCATTTCCAGTTTCTTCACTTTTTTTATAAGAAGTCTGGCGTGCATTTTTTATCGTTATCGTAGTAATTTCTGTTTGCTGAGCGTAAAGTACATTTTTTTGCCCTGAAAACCCAAAATTAAACAATATTAATAGAAAAAAAAGACTTTTTTTAATCAAATGAGAAAAATGATTCATTTTTTGTTTCTTTTTTCCATTAATTAGTTTCAATCAAAGCCTCAGTTCATTTTTATCTGTTTTTTTCAAGCATTTCTTTTATGAATTTTCCTGTATAGCTTTGTTCCACTGCTGCAACTTGCTCCGGCGTACCTTTTGCAATAATATTTCCGCCTCTAAATCCGCCTTCTGGTCCCAAATCAATAATATAATCAGCCTGACAGATTACATCAAGATTATGCTCAATCATCACTACTGAATTTCCCTGCTCCACCAGGCGCTGAATTACTTCCATCAAAAGTTTTACATCAGCAAAATGAAGACCTGTTGTAGGTTCATCAAGGATATACAAAGTTTTGCTTGTAGAAGGACGAGCTAGTTCATTTGCAAGTTTCACACGCTGAGCTTCTCCACCAGATAAAGTGAGTGCATTTTGACCAAGTGTAATATAACCTAATCCTACAGATTTGAGTGTTGCAAGTTTTCTATAAATATGAGGAATGGAACTGAAAAAATCGCAGGCTTCGTCAATCGACATATTCAAAACATCATTGATAGATTTTCCTTTAAATTCCACTTCAAGAGTTTCTTTATTAAATCTTTTTCCGCCGCAAACTTCACACTGAATGTAAACATCCGGCAAAAAGTTCATTTCAATAATATTTTCACCGGCACCGCCACAGGCTTCACATCTACCGCCTTTTACATTAAAACTGAAACGACCTTTTTGATAACCACGAGCTTTACTTTCTGGAAGGCTTGCATATAAATCACGAATAGCATCAAAAACTCCAACATAAGTTGCAGGGTTTGACCTTGGCGTGCGTCCAATTGGACTTTGATCAATATTTATAACTTTGTCCAATGCTTCAGTTCCTTCAACACTTTCACATTTGCCAACAGGATAATTAGTTCTCATCAGTCTGTTGCTCACAGCAGGATACAAAATATCGCTCATAAGTGTTGATTTTCCTGAACCTGAAACTCCAGTTATGCAGGTAAAACATCCAAGTGGAATTTCAATGCTAACATTTTTTAGATTATGTTCCACTGCTCCGTTTATTTTCAAAAATTGACCGTTTCCTTTTCTTCGTTCAGAAGGAATATCCATTTTTAAAGTTCCGGCAAGATATTGCCCCGTAACACTTTCCTGAACTTTTGCAACTTCATCTGGAGTGCCGCAGGCAACAACTTTTCCACCATTTATCCCGGCTCCAGGTCCCATATCAATAAGATAATCAGCAGTACGTAAAGTCTGTTCATCATGCTCAACTACAATCACAGAATTTCCGTTATCACGTAAATTTATAAGGGTATCAATAAGTTTTTGATTATCTCTTTGATGAAGACCAATACTTGGTTCATCCAGAATGTACATTACACCACACAAAGCAGAACCAATCTGCGTTGCAAGACGAATTCGCTGAGCTTCTCCACCAGATAAAGTTTCTGCAGCGCGTTCCATTGTCAGATAGTCAAGTCCAACATTCTTCAAAAACGTAAGACGTGAACGAATTTCTTTTACAATTCCAGCAGCAATCTGTGATTCACTATCTGAAAGTTGCAATTCATTGAAGAAATCAATTGATTCTGAAACAGAAAGAAGACAAAGCTGGTGAATATTTTTTCCGCCTACTGTAACTCCCAAAGCTTCTTGTCTAAGCCGTTGACCATGACAACAACTGCATTCACTAACCGTCATAAATTTTTCTTCAATACCAGTTCGCTGTGCATCGCTCCATGATTCATTATAACGACGTTTCATATCGCTGATAATGCCGTTCCATGGTCTGTCGTAACTTGAATATCCTTCTCCACTTTGTTTTTCGTAAACCCAATGAAGTTTTTTTTCGGAATTTCCATTCCATAAATAATCAAACTGTTCTTTTGTCAAATCTTTGATTGGAGTATCAAGGGAAAAACCTGCTTCCTCAGAAACAGCCTTGAAAAATGATTTATTCCATGAAGATTCAGGATTATAAAAAGGAAAAGCCTTTTGATTAAAACTTAATGATTTATCTGGAAGAATTTTTTCAAAATCCCATTCCATTTTTTCACCAAGACCTGTACATTCAGGACAAGCACCAAATGGATTGTTAAAAGAAAAAAGACGAGGCTGAAGTTCTGGAATAGAAATTCCACAGTCTGGACATGCGTTTTTCTGACTAAAAAAGATTTCCTGCTCAGTATCTGAGTTTTCATCCTTTCTGGCAATTACTACAATGCCGTTTGCATTTTTAAGAGCAATTTCAACTGAATCAGCTAGTCGCGAACGAATATCATCACTCTTTTTGATTCTGTCTACAACAATTTCAATAGTATGTTTTTTTTGTTTGTCAAGTTTTATAGAATCATCTAAATCTGTCATTACGCCGTCAATTCTGGCACGCACAAAACCAGACTTTTTTGCATCTTCAAGGATTTTTTGATGTTCACCTTTTTTTCCGCGAATAACTGGAGATAAAATCTGCATTTTTGTACCATCAGGCCATTCCATAACAGTATCAATAATCTGATCAACTGACTGTTCACGAATTTCCCTGCCGCAGTTTGGACAATGAGCATGACCTGCTCTGGCGAACAAAAGTCTGTAAAAATCATAAATTTCAGTAATTGTTCCGACAGTTGAACGGGGATTTTTGTTTGTAGATTTTTGTTCTATAGAAATAGCCGGAGAAAGCCCTTCAATTGAATCAACATCTGGCTTATCCATTCTACCGAGAAACTGTCTTGCATAAGAAGACAAACTTTCCATATAACGGCGCTGCCCTTCTGCAAAAAGAGTATCAAAAGCTAACGATGATTTACCTGAACCAGATAGACCTGAAATCACAACAAGTTTATTTCTTGGAAGTGTAACGTTAACATTCTTGAGATTATGTTCACGTGCACCTTTTATTATAATTCTATCTTCCATGGTAGATTATTATAGTAAAAAAACGATTTTTGAACAATGGAGAAAAATGTTTCTATTTGACAAAATTAATATCTGACCTCTATAATTATAGCTTCAATATTACACTTTATCTAACGGTGTGTTTGGAGTATGTAAAATGTTTTTAAAAATTGCTTTATTAATTATTTTTTTTGCCGTAATGATTGCAGTTGGTTTGATTGCAAGACGACAAGCAACAGATGTGAACGGCTTTGTTTTGGGTGGTAGAAGTGTAGGACCATGGCTTACAGCCTTTGCTTATGGAACTTCATATTTCTCTGCAGTAGTTTTCATAGGTTATGCAGGACAGTTTGGCTGGAAATATGGACTTTCTTCTACATGGGTTGGACTAGGAAATGCATTTATTGGTTCATTACTTGCCTGGGCTATTATGGGTAGAAGAACAAGAGTTATGACTCATCATCTTGATGCAAAAACAATGCCAGAATTTTTTGGAAAACGATACGAAAGTAAATCATTGAGAATTTCAGCATCTGCAATTGCATTTGTTTTTTTGATTCCGTACACAGCTTCTGTTTATAAAGGTCTTTCAACGCTTTTTGGACTTGCTTTTAACATTGACTACAGATGGTGCGTAATTGCAATGGCTATTTTGACTGCAGTTTATGTAATTCTTGGTGGATATATGGCTACTGCAATAAATGACTTTATTCAAGGAATAATAATGTTAGCTGGAATTTGTGCTGTAATTGTTGCAGTATTAAAAGGACAAGGAGGATTTTTAGCTGCAATTCAAAAACTTTCACAAATTCCAGTTGATACACAGAATACAACTGCTGCCTTACAGAATATGGCAGGACCATTTGTATCTTTTTTTGGCCCTGATCCTATAAATCTTTTAGGAGTAGTAATTTTAACTTCTTTGGGAACATGGGGACTTCCACAAATGGTAGGAAAATTTTATGCTATCAAAAGTGAAAAAGCTGTAAAAACAGGTACAATTGTTTCCACATTTTTTGCTGTGATAATTTCAGGTGGTTGTTATTTTCTAGGAGGATTTGGAAGACTTTTCAATACTCCAGCAATTCATAAAGGTGGAGAAATGACAGGTGCACTTTTATATGATAATATCATTCCACAAATGCTTTCTACTCTTCCAGATATTTTAATAGGCATAGTAGTTGTACTTGTTCTTTCTGCATCTATGTCTACTTTGTCTTCGCTAGTTTTAACTTCAAGTTCAACATTAACGCTTGATGTTTTAAAAGAAACAATTTGCAAAAAACTTGATGATAAAAAAACTCTTATGATAATGAGAATTCTTGTTTTATTCTTTATTGTAATTTCAGTTGTGATTGCACTGAATCCCCCAACTTTTATTGCTCAGCTAATGGGAATATCGTGGGGAGCTTTAGCCGGTGCCTTTTTATCACCATTTTTATACGGACTTTTTTGGAAAAAAACTACAAAAGCTTCTGTTTGGGCAAGTTTTATTTTTGGAGTTGGCATAACAGTCATCAATATATTCTTAAAATTTATGAATCCTATAAACTGTGGTGCCTTTGCAATGATTGGTGGATTGATAATCGTTCCAATTGTAAGTCTCATTTCTCCAAAAATGAAAAAAGAAAATGTTGAAAAAATGTTTGTTTGCTACGATAAAAAAGTTGAAGTTACAGCAAAAACAGTTCTTGTAGAAAATGAAACAGAAGTTCAAAACTAAAATAAAATTTAGTAGGACAAGGGTGGCTTTTTGCTTCGCAAAAAACAGGCTATCCGGGGTTCCGCTATCGCTCCAGCCGCTTCCCTC
>JALFAW010000058.1 GCA_022773305.1 Spirochaetia bacterium | reverse complement strand
ATCTGTTTTAATAAGAGTGTGAATTATTCTTCTTTGAACTGGCTTAAGACCATCAGTGATTTCAGGAATTGCACGGTCACGAATAACGTAACTTGCATATTGAATGAAATTTTGATCAAAAAGATATTTTACATAAGCCATTTTTTTCCCCATTTATGTCTGGTTAAGACAATTACCCAATAGTCATTATATCTTGAAAAAGTGATTTAATCAAATGAAACAGCACTATTTAATTAGACATCCTTTTCTTCCGATATAATGTCTCCACAAACAAGTTATTGATTAATATCTATAATCTTTCCATTGTGCCAGAGTTTTTCCAAATCATAAAATTGTCTTGCTTGCTCTGACATTAAGTGAATCACTATTGCACCCAAATCAATGAGATTCCAGTCATCTCCATCTGGTGTTTTTTTGTTAGTCAGATGAATTTCAAGGTCATTCTCTTTGATATATTCTTTGACCTGTTTGTAAAGTCCCTGCCAGTGAGCTGAACTATTAACAGTTACAATCACAAAATAATCAGTCCAGCTATTCAACCCGCTGATATCCAAAAGAGTAACATCTTTACCCTTTCCATCTTCCATAAGTTTTGCAATTTCTCTTGCTTTTTCTTCTGTAGTTTTCATACTATTGTGAAGATTTTCTGGAAATAACATAACGTCCGTTAAAATCTTTACCAAGAATAATTGTAAAGTCAACGTTTGCTTCCGAAGAATAACCTTCTGCCTCCTCAAAATCATTTTCATCCATAATATTAGTACAGTGAATAAATTCACCAACCATTTTTGCAATTTCAGGATTTCCAATATGGTCGATAATCAAAGTTTCTTCATAATCATTTCGATTTGCATTCACAGGACTTAAAACATCATAACTTGCATTCTGGAAAAGAATTGCAGTATTTCTCGCAAGTCCCTGTGTTGTTGTACCATTTTGAATTTCCAAAACATAAACACGAGTGTTCAAAGTTCCATCTGTTGAAATAAGCATATTCGTAGTCTGCTTAACAGCTTCTTTTATAAACTCACCGTTATTATCGGGAAACAAAAGTCTCATTCCATCAACATTTCGCAAAGAACCAGTAATTGTCTGCTTAATAATTGATTCAGAATCAAGATTTGCAATTTCTGAAAACAAAGTTTCAGTTTCTTTTTCATCAACATTTGTTACAAAACATTCTGAATATTTCTCAAAATTCCGTTTGTCAAAAATAGTAAATTTCTGGTCGTGTAATCCTGTCAGAAAAGCTGCAAAAACATTTTGATAACGTTCCTGAACATCCGCTTCAGTTTCTTCCTCCAGTCTATATTTCAGATAAACAGCAATTTTATCACCATCAAGATTCACAGCTCCTGAAGGCAAAAGCCATCTTTGACCATCTTGCGAAACAAAATCAACAGGTTCAGAAATAAAAATTCTCATTCCACCAAAATAATCACTTAGTTTTATAAAATCGTTTAAAGTAATAATCGTATAAAACGGTATTTTTAATCCTAATAGTTTCTCCACCTCTCCCAAAAAACCATTGATTCCCACTTCAGAGTACACTTTTTCAAGTTTATCAACTCGTCCTAACGACTGATATATTTTTCCAGTATGTTCTGGAAGATTTATAAAAGCAGCCTTTTGAGTTTCAGGAACATAAATCAATAAACTTGAAAAAAGAACACTATTATCATCATCTTCAACCACAAAAAGAGTTCTCAAAACATCATTATCTTTTATATATTCTTTAACAACATTTGTACGAAGCGTCAAAGAAAAGAAAATTGTAAGCCCGACCACAATTATAAAGATAATAGCAATAAAAATAATTCCTTTTTGTTCATCTCTGATTTTTATTTTTCCCATTATTTTCACCTGTTATTTTACTGAATTATAAAATTTCACAATTTCTTTTGTATTATTATCAATTTCAATTCCATTTTTTATAAGATATTCATAGTTTTCATTTAGTACAGAAAGAAAAAGCGATGGTAAATCAAGTTTCAAAAGATTTTCTCTATACTCTTCGGTAGACTGAGGTCTTCCAGGTTCAATTTTGTCAGCAAGAAAAAGACATTTTGTCAAATCACACATATTCAATGTTCCAGTCGTATGAAAAGCAACCGCCTCCAGAATTTCGTGATTCTCAATTTTAAACTTTTTTTTCATCATAACGGCAGCAGCGCGTCCATGCAAAAGTGAAGGCTTTTTCAATTCAAATTCCATAATTGGACAATCATATTTCGAAGCAAGTTTAATCATCTTTTTGTAATCCAATTCCTTGCACATATCATGCCCAATTCCAGCAAGATAACCAATTTTTTCGTCCATTCCAAATTTTTTACAAAGCTGGCTGCACATTTGAGCAACTCTTACTGAATGCTCATACCGTGATTTTTTTACAGATTTTTTTGTATATTTATCAACTTTTTTTATAAGTTTGTCAATTTTTTCCATTTGAAATCCTTATTTTTGTAAACTAGAAAATAACCACCCTAAAATTATCAAATTTTTCAAAAAAAATCATTCTTTAAAAATCATAAACTAGAAGAAAGTTTCAACTTTCGACAGGTTATGATTCGTTCGCGCCAAGCGAACAGTCCAATCAGAGAGTTTCGTAAGAAACTCTTAGGTTCAATTTCGAGTTTTTTAATTTTAAACAGTGGCAAGGATTGTAAGGGCTGGCGTAGCCAGTTCCGAAGCGTAGCGAAGGAATGAAGCGACAGCGGACCCCTGAAAAGCCTGTTTTTTGCGAAGCAAAAAGCCACCCAAAGAATAAAAATTTAAAACTCGACATTTGTCCTCTTAGTATAAATCAAATAGCGCCATCTTAGCTATTTAAATCTTTATAAATTCCTTTTTCTTCAATAAATTCAAATATTTTTTGCGGAACCAAATGTTTATATTCTTTTTGGTTTGCAATTCTATATCGAATATCCGTTGACGAAACAGGCATCACATTTTCAGATAACATTTTATGCGGATATATTATCTTTTTTTCATCAAACTGTTCTGCAAAATCTCCAAGATAATTTCCCGTTGGCTTGTTTTTTGATATAACTACATCATTTTTGGAATAATCACAAACTCTCGGAACTATAATAAGTTCGGCAAGTTCACAAATTCCCTCTGGATTTTTCCATTTTTCAAATTCACAGGCAATTTCCTCACCCATGATTAATCCAATTTTTCCCTCAATCTTTTCAGCTTCCTTTTTACATTCAGTTCCATACTTTTTTAAAAGGAAAACAAGAGTATCGTAAGTGTAAGAAATGCCCCCTCGTTTTATTTCGCAATCTTCTGCAACAAAATGTTTTCCATTTTCAAATGATTCACAAAAAAGTTTTACCATTTCAAAACGTTGCTCTGCTGAAGCCCCGCAAACAATCTGTTTATGTGGCGGCAAGAACGTAGGAACAAAAAATATTTTGTCATAATGAAATTCTTCCAAAACTTTCTGTGCCAGCATCACATGACCATTATGAAGAGGATTAAAACTTCCGCCTAAAACAGCTGCTTTCATCCTTCACTTCCAGGATACTGTATTTCGGTGTCATCAAAATCATCAGCACTGCTTCTTGATTTCATAAACGAACTTCCAAACTCTTCGTTTTTGTTATCAAAAATATTTTCAGTTTTTTGCTGACTGTTCACAAGTTTTATAATATTATGCTGAGCATCTTTCATTCCTCTGCCAGTAACAATCGAAACAGGAATCACGCATGTTTCCGGCTCATTTTTTCTGATTCTGTCTGCAACTTCCACAGCCCTGTCAAAAGCTCCCTCAACATCTATTTTGTTGCACAACACAATTCGTGGTTTTTCCATTAATTCATCAGAATAATTTGCCAGTTCATTACACAAAGTATCATACGCTGTCAGATAATTTTCGTCAGAACAATCAATCATAAAAATCAAACAGGATGTTCTTGTTATGTGTTTCAAGAAAGTGTCGCCAAGTCCAAGACCTTCGCTTGCTCCTTCAATAATTCCAGGAATATCAGCAATAATAATATCACTTTCATCATCAATTCTCAAAACACCAAGATTTGGAATAATTGTTGTAAATGGATATGGAGCAATTTTTGGACGTGCATTAGTAAAAAATGTCAATAAAGAAGATTTTCCAGCATTTGGAAATCCCACTAACCCAACATCTGCCATAATAGAAAGTTCAAGTTTTAAAAATCTTGTTTCACCATGAATTCCAGGATTTGCATGACGAGGAGCCTGATTTGTTGACGTTTTAAAATGAACATTTCCCCATCCGCCATTTCCACCTTTCAAAAAAACAAATCTTTCATCACCTGAAGCACTTGTAAAATCATAAATTATTTCATCAGTTTCTGCATCTTTTATCGTAGTTCCAGGCGGAACAGGAATCACACAATCTTCACCATCTGCTCCATAACGATTCCAGCCTTGACCGTCGCCACCATTTTTTGCTTTAAAACAATGCTTGTGTCTGATTTTTGCAAGTGTACGCAAATTACGTTTCACAACAAAAACGATATCGCCGCCTTTTCCACCATCACCACCATTTGGTCCGCCATGAGGCACATATTTTTCCCGGCGAAAAGCAACACAACCATTTCCACCATTTCCAGAACGAACTTCAATCAACGCTTCATCAGCAAAACCAATCATTTACATCTCCAAAATCTTTTCAAAAAAAAAGCCCGGCAGATTTTTCGTCAAACCGGGCATTCCAAAATTAGTAAACTAATTCTATGCTTATTCAGCCAAACAGAACGCTTTATACAAATGAAAGATATATTTAATCATTTGTATAAATTTAGTATTACCTAAAAATTCTTTTTATTGAATTACTTTGCTACTTCAACAGAAACAACTTTATGATTATTTCTTTCTCCGTAAACAACTTTTCCGTCAGCTACAGCAAACAAACTGTCATCACCAGCTTTCATAACATTATTGCCAGGATAAAATTTTGTTCCACGCTGTTTAAGAATAATTGAACCTGCTGTTACAGTTTCACCAGCATATTTTTTAATACCCAAATTCTTTGGATTTGAATCGCGTCCGTTTTTTGCACCAGATCCACCACGTGTTCTTCCCATAGTAATCTCCTTATAAAAATGTAATTATGCAAGTGTGATTGATTCAACACGTACTTTTGTGTACTGCTGTCTGTGACCAATAAGACGATGATAGTCTTTCTTTGATTTATATTTGAAAACAAGAACTTTTTTATCTTTAAAAGTTTCTTCAACAACTACAGTAACTTTTGCACCAGCAACATATGGAGTTCCAACACTAATTTTATCACCATCACTTACCAAAAGAACTGTATCAATGTCAATTTTTGTACCTTTTTCAGCATCAAGCTTGTCAACTGTAAGGACAACATCTTTTTCAGCTTTATACTGCTTGCCCTTGAATTCGATAGTTGCGTACATATAATACCTCATTAAATAAAATGAATCAAAACGCCAAATGCAGTGGAAAAAAGGAAACACAATCCAATCCGCAAAAGACTGGTAAATAAACCGGAAAACAGCATAAAACGGGGATTAAATACCATTTTACCCAAAGTCTAAATACGTATCAAACATAATATCAGAATCAGGATTTTTTTGCAATAGTTGAATCAGATTTTAATCCTCTTTTGATATGGAATTTTTAGAATTCCAAAAATGGATTAAAGCATTCACACCAGCATAACTTCCAAATCCTCCGAAAACAGCAAGTGCCTTATCAAAAAGATTCACAGGCAGCCGCGCCAGAAAGGCACTTAAAATCAGTCCGAAATTCTGAAGAACCAATGTATAGGTCAAGAATAAAACAGTGGAATTTTCATTCTTCACTTCGGTTCCGGAAAAGAAAATTGAATAAATAAGAGAACCTTCAAGACTTATCACAACAGTTGAGACAAAAAATAAAAGTGAAAGTCTAATCAAAAAGAAAACTTTATTTTCAAAGGTTTTCTGTTTTGTAATAAAAAGCCAGGTCAGCAGAGTGCCAGTAATACAGCAGACGACATAAAGAACATGTCTTAAAGAATGCTGCACTACAACTGCATTGAAAAAAGAAGAACTTACACCGACAATTAATCCGCAGGGAAGTCCAAAAAAACTTGCCGCATAAACAAAAATCATGTCCATAAAAAACGGAAACTGAAAAAACGTGCTTAAATATGAAACAAGAATATTAAGAGGCGTAAAAATCAGGGCAAGAAAAACTTGAGTTTTAATAGAATAATTTTTAAAGGTCATGGATTTTATTATATTAAATTATAACAGGAGGGGGAAGTGAAGTTTTGATATCCATTGATTTTAATCGATAGCAAAACTCATTAGCGAAGCGAATCTCCCCCTGCACTCGCACTTCGTTGCTCTCTACCCCCTCGACTAGGGGCTTAAGCAGCCCCTAAAACCCTGCTTTATTATTCCTTTACAAAGGCACATACAGCTGCGCCCCACTTAAAGTAAGCAAGAGTTACATCTTTGTCACCAAGTTTTACATTCCCTTCCCAGCCATAACTTATGCCTTGATGGCAAGATGTATTGCCATTCTTATCTCTTATTATAAAACGAAGCTGTGTTTCCGGATTGTAAATTACAGAACCGTCAAGATTCTTTACATAATTTGCAGGATCTTGTGTTGAACCAATCAGAAATTTATAACCTTTATAATCAAAAATAAATACAGGATCATCGTCAGTTGCATCTTTGAAAAGAGCCTTATGTGATTCATCTTTATCAACGCTTCTTTCGATGAATTCAAAATTTGGTTTGTAAACTCCAGCAAGGATATCAACTATATCAAAATATTCTATTCCGAAATTATCAGTTTCAGACAAGGCAGTTTCTTCATTTGGACCAGTTTTAGTGAAAACTCTATAATCACCTTTTCCGGCATTCAAGCAGACAAATGCTAAGTCATAGTTTTTATTATTAAGAGAAACTTCTAATTCAGCTTGCATTCCCATACGAATTTTTTCACATGAAAGATCAAATCTGTTATTAGTCTTATAACTTAAACTTTTTATATTTTCACTCTTTGGTAGTATCTGCCAGCCTATTTCAGGATTGTAAAAAATCGAAATTTTAAAATCATCAATATCAAAAATACCTGCCTCGCAAGAAAGTGTAACTTCTCCCTTTTCTTTCATGTTAACCTTAAATGAAACACCTTCACTTCCGTTTTGTGGAATATTTTTATAGTTTGATTTATAAATTCCTTTGGAAATATCTGAGTCTGAATAAATTCTCCTGTATTTTTCATAATCTCTGGTAAAAGCCGCAGATTTTCCTGATTTCTTTGTTTTTTCAGTTTTTTTTGTTTTTGAATTTGCCTTACTAGATTTTTCATTCTGAATTACAGGATAACCGCTTGTATCTTTTACCCAGACTCTTTTATCTCCAGCATACTGAGAAAAAGCAAGTCTAACTTTGTTATCTCCAAGCTGAACATCTGCTTCAATACCAAGTCCACCTCTGCCACTAGTTTTTCCATTAGCTTCTGTCTCATACATATTAAAAACAGAAACAATATTTAGTGGTAAAGGGGTTTCGTCTGTATTTTGAAGCCAGGTGCTGCCATCATTACTATTTCCATTAAAAATAAAGTCTGAACCTTTATAAGAATACTTATAGATAAAGCCTGCGTTTTCAGGCATTTCTACAACCTGACCCCAGAGTCTTGTATAACCTGGTTTATAAAGTCCTTCACGAATATCAACAGCTTCGTAACAAAGAGTTTTTTCAATAGTTTTTGATGCAGCAGAATCTTTTGGAGCTTCAGTTTCCACCCACATTCTAAAACCTTCTGAATCAGAATAAACACCAACAAGAGAACTGCTGACTGCAGCAACTGCCACTGTGTATTTTTTTCCTTTAAGTTCAATCTGTGTAACTAAACCACCCGGGACAAAATTGGTATATTTGAAATAAGACTCTTCTCTTTCTTTGTAAGAATCTCCTCCAATCCACATTTTTCCGTTTTCATCACAAAGCTGTAAATAACCATTACCATCATCACTTCTACCAACGTAAAGTGTAGTTCCGTCAAGTTCAAATACTCCAACCTTATATTTATAACCTTTCATGTAATTCAACATGCGGTTTTGAGGAATGGAAGTAAAATTGCTTCTGTAGTTTCCATTTAAATAATCTGAAGTTTCATATACACGAAAACCAATACCTGCTGTTTCATAATCACGAGTAAATTTAGCTTCTCCTGCAAAAATATTGGCAGTTGACATAAACGTCAGAGCTGCAATGATTGCAAAAATAGATTGTTTCATTCTTTTCTCCTGTGTAAGGCCGCTGGTCGGCCGGTGTTTAATAGGAAACCGTTAAAAAAAATGCACTGCATTTTTTAGGTTATCCTCCTGTGTAAGCAGGCCGGTCAGAGCCTGTGATGTTCAATAACAAGCCGTTAAAAAAAACTGCGATGGAGCAATTTTTTAGGCTTATCACTTTTTAAATAATAAACCAAAAAACTTTCTTTGTAGTGAGAAAAAGTTAATCTATTTCTGGTGAATTTTTTCATCAAAAAGAAGGTGGAAAAAAGTTATGAAAACTTATAAAAAAATCATAATCCAAGCATATAAACTGGCAGACACCATGATATATCATTAAGAGGACGAAGTTTTTCTGCACAGTCTATTATCAGTCCTGTTTTTATTTCATGCTTATATTTATTCAGCACATTAAAATTTTTTGTGGGATTCTTAGGGCAATTTCTTTTTTTATTTCTATAGGAATTATACCCTTTTCATCTATGAACAATAAATCAATTTTCTTTTGGTCAATATCGCGAGAGCAAAATAAGTATATAATAGGTTCAATTTCGAGTTTTTTAATTTTAAACAGTGGCAAGGATAGTAGGGGCACCAAAGGTGGCCACTGGACTGAGCGAAGCGAGGGAAGCGGCTGGAGCGATAGCGGAACCCCGAATAGCCTGTTTTTTGCGAAGCAAAAAGCCACCCAAAGAATAAAA
>JALFAW010000045.1 GCA_022773305.1 Spirochaetia bacterium | reverse complement strand
TCCTGCAACAGGATGCTGGAAACGAGTTGGGTTTGTTGAGTTACCAGTGATTGAAACATCAACATCTTCGTGCCACATAATTGCAACACCTTCGCGAACATCATCAGCACCGTAGCATTTTACGATAAGACGGTCAGGATTATTTCCGTAAGGAACTTCCTTTACAACTTTCAAAGCTTTGTCTGTTCCTTCACCGTTGAAATAGTCAAATTCTGTCTGAACATAAGTAAAGCCGTTGATGCGTGAAATAATCTGAGCAGCATCTTTTCCAAGACCGTTCAAAATAACGCGGAGTTTGTTCTTGCGAACTTTATTTGCATTTGCAGCGATTTTGATAGCTCCTTCAGCGGCAGCGAAAGATTCGTGACCTGCAAGGAATGCAAAACACTGTGTTTCTTCAGAAAGAAGACGTGCACCAAGGTTTCCGTGACCAAGACCAACTTTCCTGTCATCAGCTACTGAACCTGGCAAACAGAATGCCTGAAGTCCTTTACCGATGTTTGCAGCGGCTGTAGAACCAGTTTTATCACCAGTTTTTTCTGCTTCTTTAATTGCAATTGCAGAACCTAAAACATAAGCCCATTTTGCATCTTCAAAACAAATCTGCTGTGTTGACTGACAGATTTCATAAGGATCAAATCCTCTATCCTGACAAAGTTTGCGGGCAGCCTGAAGTCCTTCTTCGCCTTCTGCAAAACCATATTCTTTAAGCGCTTTATTAACCTGTGGGATACGTCCAGCGTAATCTTCAAATAATGCCATATCTATATTCCTCCAAGTCCTTAGTTTTTGCGTGGGTCGATAAGTTTTACCATACCCTGATCTTCTGTTACACGTCCATAATGAGTGCGTGCACCAGCAATTGCTTCTTCAGCTGGTTTTCCGGCCTTAAGAGCATCCATAAGTTTTCCAAAGTTGATACAGTTGTAACCGATAACCTGATTATCTTTATCAACAGCCATAGTTTCAACATAACCTTCTGTCATTTCAAGATAGCGAGGACCTTTTTTGCGAGTTGCAAACATAGTTCCAACCTGCGAACGAAGGTTCTTTCCAAGATCTTCAAGAGAAGCGCCAACTTTAAGTCCATCTTTTGAATAAGCCGACTGAGTGCGTCCGTAAACAATCTGCATGAAAAGTTCACGCATTGCTGTGTTGATAGCATCACAAACAAGGTCAGTATTCAAAGCTTCAAGAAGAGTTTTGCCAATAAGAATTTCAGATGCCATTGCTGCTGAGTGAGTCATACCAGAACAACCGATAGTTTCAACCAAAGCTTCTTCAATGATACCGTTTTTAACGTTCAAAGAAAGTTTGCAGGCACCCTGCTGTGGTGCACACCAACCGATTCCGTGTGTAAATCCAGAAACATCTTCAATTTTTTTAACCTTAACCCATTCTCCTTCTTCTGGAATTGGGGCAGGTCCATGATATGCGCCTTTAGCTAAAGGACACATATGTTCTACTTCTGCTGTATAGGTCATTTATAGCTCCATAAACAATTTCTATTCTATAAAATGAAACATAGAAATTGCAGTATAAATAAATTTGCAACGCAAATTTTGTTGATATTTTACCATATATAATAAAGATTTTTCAATCATTTTATAAAGTATTTTTAGTAAAAAAAGTCTAAACCAAAAATACTTTTTCACCGATGTTATATTTGATGATAGAAAAAGCTTGAATTGGGGTGATTTATGGGGACCATTAAAAAATTATCATTATTTTGTTTTATCAGTCTTTTAAGTACATTCTGTTTTGCAAGACAGCTTTGTTTTCAGATTGTCCAGCATGACAGTGCAGCAAAAGAACTTACAGAACAATCACTTACAATAGAAGATGAAGTTTTAAATAGTTTTTTTGATTATGGATTTATTGTTACAAACTCTAATGCAACAATTTCAAATTCACAAAATCAAGATGAAACTCTTTTTGAAACTGGGTTAAAAGATGCGTTTAATGGATATTCAGATATTTTTATTCAGATACAATTATTTTTTGAACAGAATGATGAAAATACAACAACAAATTCAGAATTAAAAAGCATTAATTTTATTGTTGCAAATGCATCAACAGGTGTGAAGATTGCAGAAAATAATCTGCAGAATATTAAGCTCGAACACAAGAAAAATGATTTACAAAAAATTTCATCTAATCTTGTTTTTCAAATAAATAAAATTTTAAAAAATAAATAACCTAAGGATGGGTAGGATATGAAAAATTTTAAGAAAATTATTGGTAAGGTAGTGATTTTACTTGCAGCATGTTTTATGTTTGCATCATTTAGTCCATCCTTGGATGGCAGAGTAGTTGTAGTAGATCAGGGAGAATTTCCACAAGGATTATTTGCTAAAACAGTTGGATACTTGCCTGGAGATATTATTAGTGTGGCAAATATTACGGGTGACAATACTGTTGATCTTCTTGTAATTGGAGCACTTGATCCTTCGGAGGGAGTTGCCATAATGATAACACCAGAAGCAGCTCAAGCTATCGGTATTGAAAAAGATTCAAACAATATTGTAAAAATCACAAAACGTTCAGGACAAGATGAAAGGGTTTACGGAACAGCGGTAATTGCAAAACAAAATCTTGCTCAATTGAACAATGAATCAACATATGATGAAACAGACGAATATGGTTTTGAAGATGAAACTTCTGAAATCAACGAAACAGAATTTGAGCAATCAACTAATGATGAAAATGAGCCGTTTACAGAAACAGAAGAAGAGGCTCTTTCCGAAGAAACAGAAGAATTCGAAGAAACTTTAGATACTGATGAAGAATCTGAAACTGAAACAGAAGATTCATTTGAAGAAACACTAAATGAAAACGAAGAAGAATATTTTGAAGAAGAACTAACAGAAGAAGAGTTTGAAGAAGAATTTTCTGAAGAAAATGAAGAATCTGCTTTAGAAGATTCTATAGAACAAGAACCTTTTGAAGAAGAAACAGAAGAACAAATTGAAGAACTTGTTCAAACACCATTAGAAGCAGAAGAATTAGATGAAACACAAGAACCATATAGTGAAGAACAAATAGAAGGTATCGAAGAAAATAATGAAACTGAAAATACTGAAATTTCTGAAGAAATTCCAAGTGAAGAATTTTATGAAGAAGAAATATATGAGGATTTAGTGCTGGAACCGCTTGAAGAATTCTCACCTACTCTTCTAGAAGAAAAAAAGGATGAGGAAATCGAATCTGAACAAACTGAACCATTAACAGAAGAAACATCTGACGCAGAAATTGAAGATGTAGAACTTACAGAAGAATCTGTAGAGCTGGAGGATGAAACAGAAACTGAAGCAGAATCAGAAAATACAGAAAGTGAAGAATTTGTTGAAATTGAAGAAACTAAAGAAGAAGAATATGAAGCAATTGTTCTAATTCCAACAAACTCTATGCCACCAGTGCAGAATGAAGAAGAAAAAACAGAAGAACCTTCTCAAACAGAAACTTCTGAGGAAAAAACTGAATCTTTTGATGAACTGCCTGCAGAAACACCAGCTGAACCAGATACAGATACTGAAGAAAAACCTGAAATTACAGAAAAACCTGAAGTTGAACAATTGACAGAAGTTTTGTCATACGAAAAGTATATGGTTGGAAGCTTGAAGGATCTGGAATCTGGAAAATATTACATTCAGATTGCAACACTTTCTATTGATGCAAACATCATGGAAATTGTAAATAAATACAGTAAGAACTATCCAATTACAATAGTACCAATGGCAGGTGGCATTAGAAAGCAAATCATGGTTGGTCCACTTTCTGTAGACGAGTATGCTGTAGTTCTTGAAAGATTTAGAAGTTATGGTTACAAAGATGCTTTCTTAAGAAAAATTAAATAGAATCGAATAAATCAATGGTAAAAACCCACTGTTAAATAAACAAAAGCATTGGTTTATCACTAAATAAAAAAAAGCTGTTTTGCAAATTCTGCAGAACAGCCTTTTTTTTTAATAATAAAACAGAAAATAAAAACTCAGAATAAACTTAAATAGTGTAAATCCAGCCTTCAGGAGCTTCTACTCTTCCCATCTGAATTCCTGTCAATGTGTCGTATATTTCTTTGAGTTTTGGACCTATTTCTGGTTTTCCATCATTATAAACAATAGATTTACCATGATCATCAATCTGTCCGATAGGAGAAATAACTGCTGCAGTTCCACAAAGACCACATTCAACAAAATCACCAAGTTCATCTTTTGAAATCTTTCTTTCTTCAACTTCCATCTTAAGATAATCTTTAGCAACTACCAAAAGAGAACGGCGAGTAATAGAAGGTAAAATAGAATCAGATTTTGGAGTAACAAGTTTTCCATCTTTTGTGATGAAAATAATATTTGCTCCACCAGTTTCTTCTATATAAGTGTGACTTGCAGGGTCAAGATAAATATTTTCTGCATATCCAGCATTATGTGCATCAACAATATTATGCAAACTCATTGCGTAATTCAATCCCGCCTTTATATCTCCTGTTCCATGAGGTGCTGCACGATCTAAATCAGAAATACGAACTTTTATAGGTTTAATTCCACCTTTAAAATATGGTCCAACTGGTGTTACAAGAATTCTAAACTGATATTCATCAGCAGGCTTTACTCCGATTACAGAAGATGAACCAAACATATACGGGCGAATGTAAAGAGTAGCTCCACTTCCATAAGGTGGAACCCAATCTTTATTTGCTTCGATTGTTTGTAATACAGCTTCGATAAATCTATCTTTTGGAAAAACTGGCATTTCAAGGCGACGACAAGAACTTTCCATTCTTTCTGCATTCAAATCTGGACGGAATGTTACAATATCACCATGTTCTGTTGTGTAAGCCTTTAATCCTTCAAAAACAGTCTGTGCATACTGAAGTACACCTGCACATTCATTGATTTTAATTTCATGATTTGAAGTTAGTTTTCCTTCATCCCATTCTCCGTTTTTCCAGTTAGCTACATAACTTTTTGAAGTTTTGATATAGCCAAAAGGTAAATTATCCCAATCAAGATTTTTTTTACCCATATTACCCCTCGAAAAAAAATTAATATTTACTATAATAGTTCAAAAAAATTATCAAATTATTCTGATTTTTGAATAAACCTTTTTGAACAGAAATTATTTTACTCTTATTTTGGAATAGAGTAAAGAGGATTTTTTCAACCCTCTTATAAAAACACAACCTCGAAATTACCCTAATAACAAACTACATAACAATACTACCGCGATCCATGCAATTCAAGCCAGTTCGCACATATTCAAGTATTCCGTACGGTTGTAAAAGACGTAGAAGACTTTCTATTTTTTCCTCACTTCCTGTAATTTCAATAATGACTGATTCAAGTCCAACATCAACAATACGCGCTTTATAAATATCACAAGTTTCAATGATTGTTCCACGAGTATTTGCTTCTGCTTTTACTTTCACAAGAGCCATTTCGCGTTGTACTGAAGTTGCTCGTTCTGCTTTCTTAATAGAAATAACTTCCTGTAGTTTTGCAAGCTGCTTTTGAATCTGTTCAAGAATGTATTCATCTCCACGAACAACAATTGTCATTCTCGACTGATTTGGATTGTGTGTTTCACATACAGTCAAAGAATCAATATTATATCCGCGTCGGCTGAAAAGTCCTGAAACACGACTTAACACACCTGCCTTATTTTCTACAAGAACTGACAATACAAATCTATCCATAAGAAACTCCAATTTTATAGTAATACAATTTTATCTTTCAGGATTAAAAGAAACTGTTCTAAGAATATCACCAAATACTCCGGCAGCCGTTACTCCAGCTCCAGCACCATAACCTCTGACTGTCAATGGAATTGGCTGATATCGTTCTGTATAGAAAACAAAAGCATTTTCACCACCACGAACTCCATACAAAGGATCATCTTTTCCAACTTCCATCATACCCACAGAAACTTTACCATCTTTGATGCTCGCTCCCATGCGCAAAACTTTGTTTTGTTTTTTAAGTTCAGCCATTTTTTTGTTAAAATAATCATCAACTTGTGGTAGTTTTGCCAGAAATTCTTCTACAGTTCCGCTTGGGTCAAAAGAATCCGGGAAGACTTTAAACATTTCAATATCAGTAAGCTCAATATCATATCCAGATTCACGAGCAATAATCAAAGCTTTACGAGCAACATCCTTTCCTTCAAGATCATCACGTGGGTCAGGTTCAGTATAGCGCAACTCTTTTGCTTCGAGAACTGCCTGACTAAAAGGAACTCCTTCATCAAGTTTTCCAAAAATATATGAAAGAGAACCAGACATAATTCCATTAAAACTTTCGAGTTTATCACCAGATTTATACAAATTTTGAAGAGTATCAATAATAGGGAGCCCGGCACCAACGTTCGTTTCATAAAGGAATCTTCTATGCATTTTGTTTGCAGTTCTGCGCAATTCATGATAGAAATTAATATCCATAGAATTTGCTCGCTTGTTTGGAGTTGCAATGCTCATTCCAGCATTCAAAATGTCAAGATAACGCTCTGGCAAATCATAAGAAGCTGTACAATCAACAAAAACAGGATTTAATGGCTTCTTTTCCTTTACGAATTTGATGATATCATCAACATTTTGTGGACCAAACGGAAAATCAGGCTTTTTCATAAGTGAACGCCAGTCTGATAAATCAATTCCTTCTTCATTTAAAATCATTCCATCAATGGTAGTAATAGCAAGAACTTTTATATCAACATTTTCTTTCAGCAGTTTTTGTTTCTGGTCTCGAATCTGGTCAATCATCGTACCACCAATTGTTCCAGCTCCAAAAGCAAAAACTTCGATTGTCTGCGCTGTGTGGAAGAAGAATTGATGAACCGCTTTTACAGCAGTGTCAGCATATTCACCAGTGATAACAGCAGAAATACATCTTTCAGAACTTCCCTGAGCAATTGCCAGAATGTTAATATCCTGACTAGAAAGTGCATTGAAAAATTTTGAAGCAACACCACGATTTGCAATCATTCCATCACCAACAACAGAAACAATTGCACAGTCAGAACGAACATCAATCTGGTCGATTAGTTTTTCACGAATTTCAAGTTCAAATTTAGCAGCAAGTGCATCTTTCACTTTTGAAGCTTCATCGTCACGAACGCAGAATGAAATTGTATATTCAGAAGAAGATTGTGTTATCAAAAGTATAGAAGTACCAGAGGAAGACACAGCCGAAAATATTTTACTAGCCATTCCAGTACGTCCGCGCATCAAAGCACCACTAACCGAAATCATAGAAACATGCTTTAGAGAAGAAATTCCGCAGATACTAGATTTTCCACGACTTTCGAAAGGACCTTTACCAATTCTTGTACCACGAGCAGACGGATTGTGAGAATTTAAACTCCAGGCTTCAATTCCTTTTGCTTGCAGTGGTGCAATTGTTTTTGGATGAAGAACTTTTGAACCAAAGAATGAAAGCTCCATTGCCTCTTCGTAAGACATATCATCAACTAAAATTGCATCTTTTACGACACGAGGATCAGCAGTAAAAACGCCGTCAACATCAGTCCAAAATTCAACACGTTTTACCCGAAGACTTGCTCCAATAATAGCCGCACTGAAATCAGAACCATTTCGACCCAAAAGTCCCATAACAGGTTTACTGTCAGTTCCACCTTTCCAGGTGCAAACAAATCCAGGAAATAAAAGAATTCTTGTCTGTGTAGGATTTGCACCATCACGGAAAGGAGCACAAGCCTCATTACAAAGCGCATAATCAGCTTCACCTTCTTTTTGATTTCCAGTTGTGAACACGAATTTTCTAGAATCCAAGTAAATAACACTTTGCTTTTTTGCAAGAAGAACAGCTTCCATGATTGGAGCTGACAAAAGTTCACCCATTCCCATAATGCGGCAATGAACAGTATCAGGACATTCGCCAAAACTCACACAACCAGCAAGAAGCTTACCAAGTTCTATAAAGTTTGCTTCAAGTCTGGACATTACTTTTTCAGCTTCAAAACCAGGCAATTTAGACTGAAGTTCAAGACAAATCTCATTGTGAGTATTACGTAAATCGGATACATAAGCATCGCCAGAAATACCGGTGGTAGTCGCATCAATAGCAGCCTGAAGCGAATTCGAAACGCCTGCAACAGCACTGACAACAACACTAATACGATCTTCTTTTGCTCTGTTTAAAATAATCTCAGAAGAAGCCAAAATACGGCGGGCGTTAGCCATAGAAGTTCCGCCAAATTTCAAAGTAATCATAATACCACCTTAACTGAAGACTGCAATTTCCCCGATATTCCGGGCGAGCATCTTTTTTTATTTTCGAAAAATTATACAAAAAAAGAGTCAGCTTCAATTGTCAATAAATATAGGACAATATTATAGAACATTTTGAGTTTTTATCCAAGATATTTATTTTCTTTTGTCTACATTTCAGCAAAATTCAGTTCGTAAGTCGCCTTTCACAGCTCGCTAACGCTCGGTCCTTCGGACTCGACTTCGTCGCCTGTTCAAGCCTCGGTGCGCTGTGCAGTTTAAAACCCTGCAAATCAGGCAGTCATCTGGCGAAAAAACGTAAGGTCTGTCCCCTTTTATTACACCACCACTTGGGCCGCCAGAATTACCACGGCGAAAAAACACAAGGTCTGTCCCCCATTGTTAAATTAAGAAGGGACAGACCTTGTGTCTTTTTTTTGGGGAGGGGGGACAGACCTTGATGGGCAATCGATTTAATTTTTTTTATTGTCAATATAACCAGTTTTCATCTTTTTTAATTGAAAGAATTTTTTTGCCACTCAAAAATAAATCAAAATCAGATTTAAAACGCAAACAGTAAAATTAGAATTTTCATCAAGAAAAAAGTTTGCCAGAATTTCCCTCAAGACATAAAAAAATCATCATATTTTTTCAGTCAGCTTAAGGCAAAAATCCGAAATCTCTCGATTTATTCCACAAAAACTTCCGATTTAATTTTTTACAGTCGTAAACGAAAATGAAGTCCGATTTTATTTATCAACTTTTATAGAACACAAAAAAAAATCTTGATTATCTGTTTTGATTGAAAACTTTCCTTTTTTGAATTAGACTTTTGAAATTCAGAAATATAAATTATAATGTAATTATTACTGTTTTTTTATAAATCAATAGGGTAAATGAAAACAAAATAAATCTTAGAAAAAAGATGTTCTTGAAAACGTAGTTTCAAGAATATTCAGATAAGATATCATTACTACATACAATTTCCTTATCAAAAACATCTTATGCTTTGTAACCAGTTTTTTCATTTAATGATTCTGTGCAACACGGAAACCGAATGCAAGCCCAACTAAAGCGCCACCTTTGTATCCGGAACATCGTGAACCTACGATTTCATTTAAATAGTCTCCGCCTCTAAGTCCTCGTGCTGTAGAAAATTTATAAACTGAACCGTAAGTAACATCGTAGTCAAAACACCATTCAGGAACATTTCCGCTCATGTCGAAAAATCCTAAATGATTTGGAAGTTTTCCACCTGAAAGATGCATTCTTCTTCCAGAAATTGATTTTCCTGTTTTTGTTGAAAGTTCTTTGTTCGTATCATCTTGTCCTGTGTAAGTTTCTGAAGGTCCGTCTGAAGCGCTGTTTTGTCTTTGCCAGCAATATTCGTTTTGTTTTGAAGACAAAGTAAACGAAAATCCGTTCATTAATTCTGTAGCTGTTGTTTCAATTGCAGAACCAGTTTCATCTCCAGAAACATTTCTTCCAGAAATTGCAGTTGCATCAAGGCGCTTTCGTGCAGCATATTCCCATTCTTTTACATAAGGAAGCCTAAAACCGTTTGCATTTGTGTTTACATACGGATTGTCAACTTCTCCCGGTTCTATCGCATAATTTTTTAAATCATTGAAAGCAACTCCAGTTGAATCTCTTAAAGGTGTTTTAAAATCTTTGTCTGTGCAGTAAACTGGTTCAAGACCTTTCATTTCGCTTAATGCATTGCACCATACCATTACATCGCGCCAAGTAAGACGGCAAACAGGCATTTCAACAAGTTTTGGCTTTTCTCCTGGCTCTGACATATTATTTTCTTTTTCAACATCGCCAAAAACGCCTTCAACACCTTTATTTGCAATCGTGTAGCCGTTGTTTTCTGACCATTTTAAAACTTCATACCAGGTATTGTAACTTGTTTCGTACATTGCAAGACGAAAAGGTTTTACATTCGTCGTGTAGGGAACTTCAAGTAAATCTTCGCCTAAAATAATTGAGTCTGATGTTCTTCCATCGGTAAAGGAAATGTCTATCATCGTAAAATTGGCATTTGTGTTGCTGAAAGTGACGGTTTGCTTTTCTGTCTTTATAACTTGACCTGATTGAGTAGTATTTGCTTCCACAGAGCAACCTGAAAATAATAAATCAAATGAAATAAAAAAAGTTGAAATGAGCCTAAATTTTTCCATATTTATTTTGTTTTTGCTAATTTAAAATTCTTGCAATTTTTTTATAATAATTTATCACATTTTTTTTCAAAATACTATTGATTTATTCATTCCTTAAGAAAATTAAGTGTATTAACTTGTGTTAAAAAACAGTCTATTCTATCTGTATTTTTACCAAGAATAATTTAATTCCTTTTTTTTCCTCACGAAATAAGGGCTGTCCCCCTTTAAATAAATCTTCGTTATAACTGTACAAAATAAGTTATTTTTCATTTGATTTTTTAATAGTATTTGTTAGCGTAAGTTTTATTGTTTGGGACAAATAGCGAGTATTTTATTCATATTTTGGGTGGCTTTTTGGTTGGTTATTTTTAAAAAGTTCACTCTCTTCAACATTGATATTGATTGATTAAACTTCAATAGCAATAAAATCAAAGAAAGCAACCAAAAAACAGGCTTTTCAGGGTTCCGGCGTCAAAGCGCCTTCATTCCTTCGCTACGCTTCGGAACTGGCTTCGCCAGCCCTTACAATCCTTGCCACGTTATACAATCATAAATTCAAAATTAAACTTTTTCCATTATATTAAAAATAATTAGTTCTTATTTTATACAAACTAGTGAATTTTTTTTTCATATATTAAAAAAAAACTTTACTAAGAGTATTCTCAAACTCTTATGATTGTTTACACAATTTTATTATAAAGTAGAAAATGAAGTAAATTACCACCAGCAGAGGCGGTTGCTTTGATTCGCCATAAATGGCCTGCCACAAGCTACGGCAAGCTGCTTCGCAACGCATCTCATCGCAATTTCTAAATGCCGTCTGCTATGCGGTCAGCATTTTCCTGATTCCTGATGTATTGTCGTATCACGGATTCGTTTATCCCGACCGTGCTGACATAATATCCGCGTGCCCAGAATGTCTTGTCTCGCCCAGTCTGTCTCCTCCACTCAGGATGTCTGTCGTAAAGCATCATCGCACTCTTTCCTTTCAGCATACCCATCACCTTGGACACCGCGTATTTCGGCAGTATCCGTATGCTGACATGTATGTGGTCTATACAGACCGTTCCCTCCACCA
>JALFAW010000039.1 GCA_022773305.1 Spirochaetia bacterium | reverse complement strand
TGATGAATTGCGGGAATTCTTGTTGAGTTTTTCTTCAAGGTATGCAATTTTCTCTGTGAGTGTTTCGATGGTCTCTGTCTGTGACTGAATATTCTGATTCAGACTTTCGATTGTTTTTTGAAGAAATTCGTTCTGCTGCTGCTGAGTTTTCAACTGCATTTGCAGCAACTCAATTATTTCTGAATCTGTCATTTTTCCCACCGCTTAGAATTCTATACATTTGTATTTCCTTAAACAGTGGGTAATGTCGATTTTTTGTAAATTTTTTGTGGTGAATAGTTACTAAAATTCAAGACATAGATAATTTGTCCCATTCTGTCAAACAATTAAAATCTGAAATAAACAGTATAGATAATTCAGAAAAAACAGTGGAATCTGTAGAAAATGAAACAACTGCAAACACAACTGATAATTGGGTTTGTATGAATTGTTATCACACAAATCCATCTGGTGTAAAGTTTTGTGAGCAATGTGGGAAATAAAATTTTATTGTATTTTCAATCAATATTAATAAAGAAAAAATATATCTTATTTCGACATAATTTTACTAAATTAGTTTGAAAACTATTTATTCTTCATTCTGGGAATAAAAACCAACAAAAATTAATTCTGAATTCAGTTTTTCGAATTCAGAATTAATCTACTTACTTCCAACAACTTTTCTTTTGTGTTAATTTCTGGATCTTCCAAAACTCAATCCAAAAGTTGGTTTAAAATTATTCCAATTTGTTTGCCAGAACCACCAAGAGAAATTATGTCGTTTCCGTTGATTGCTAAATCTTTTAAACTTAGTGCATTTTGATTTTTAAGTTCTTCATCAATGTGGTATTTTAATTCTAAAAGATTTTGGCAGGTAAGTGTGTCGTGTTTTCTAACATCTTTATTGTGCATTCTGTAAACATCGGCAAGTCGCAAATCAAACAAGTCTTCAAAATTTTCTTTTTGAACTCGAACAATAAATCTTCTAATTGCCGCGTTTGTCCAATTTGATTCGTAATGAAACATGTGATTTTTTATTAAATAGCCTGAAATTCGAATTTTCTAAATTAATCGTAATCTGAAAAAGTTTTGATAAAAGTCCAGATTGCGGTTAATCATCTAAGCTGAAATGCTATAGAAAAAGTGCCGGAACATTTGGAGCTGCTTCAAGTTTAATTTCATCTTCTTCCATTCGTTTCAAAACATCTTTTTTCTGTAAATACCCTGCATCCGCAAATATCGTCCCCTTTACAACTTCTGCCAGTTTTTCTGCAATTTTACAGTCAGCAATATTTGCATAACTGAAAATGATGCTTTCAAAATCGCCCTGTTCATTGCAGATTCCGCTCATTTTGAATCCGTACCACCATCCTTTTGTAGATTTACTTCTTCTTGCAATGCCCTTTGTTACTTTGTGAGAGTAAATTTTATGATTTATGCAGACTGTTATCGGTGTAGAATCCATGTAATGTATTTCGGATTCTTTTTTCCTGTTCATAGCCATCAAGAAGTTCATAAATGCAAGGATGAATACAGTCGATTTGTTTGTTGCCTTCATGAAATTTTCATAATTCGGGAGATTTGGAACTTGGTCACTCATCAGTTCTTTTATCATTTTATGATAATTTTTCAGATCTCCCATTTTAAAATGAAATCTGTAGATGTTCAGCGCGACAATCTGCTCAAGACTTAATTTCCTTTGAGGACCTCGTTTTCCATTGAACTTTGAAATAAGAAATTCATACATCAAATCTCCTTTCAGGCTCTTGAAAAACATGCTGTTTAAGTTGTAAATTTGTTCATACATAAGCGTAACTCTTTTTGATTTTTTTGGTAATTAAAATTTTTAAGATTTATACTTTTTTTTAATTTCCCAACTAAATTCTAAATTCAGACTGAATAGTACCTTAAATAGATGATGGTAGTCGTGGTGTAAAATATATATATTACCTGAACTTAAGGCTATAACCTTAACACTAGAAAAACTAGCTGTAAATTTAAGACTTTCACAGAAGTCATTTTTTCTAAGGTTACTTGTTAACATTGAACTTGCGAAGAAATCAATTCACCTGTTTTGTGTAATTAAAAACCGCCTTCATTCATTTGCTACGATTCGGAACTGGCTTCGCCAGCCCTTACAATCCTTGCCACGTTATACAAGTAAATTACCACCGGCAGAGCCGGTGGTTTTGATTAGGACTCGTGAGCCCGTGAAAATATGAAGCGAAGCGGAATATTTTCACAATAAACCACCTGCTATGCGGGTGGTGGGCAAAAGCTTATAGCAAAAAAAAAACTTTCCTCCGAAGCGGTACAATAAGATTGTTCAAGTCTATTGCATTACGCCAAGGAGGAAAGTAAATGGCAAATATAAGAGATTCGTTGAGCCATACAAAATGGCTGTGTAAATATCATATAGTATTTACACCGAAATATCGCCGTAAGGCAATATATGGACAGTATAAGGAAAGCATAGGTCAGATATTAAGACAGCTTTGTAAATACAAGGGAGTCGAGATAATCGAAGGACACCTTATGCCGGACCATATACATATGCTGGTAAGTATACCACCAAAGTATAGTGTGTCGCAATTTATGGGATATTTAAAAGGCAAGAGTAGCCTGATGATATTTGATAAACATGCGAACTTGAAATATAAGTTTGGAAATCGCCATTTTTGGTCGGAAGGCTACTATGTAAGTACAGTGGGCTTAAATGAAGCAACGATAAAGAAGTACATACAGGAACAAGAAGCCCATGATATAGCAATGGATAAGATTACTGAAAAAGAATATCAAGACCCTTTTAAGGGTAGTAAGTAGTACAAAAGGCTCTTTAAGAGCCAGCGGGTGACAAGCTGCAATAGGCTTGAACGATAGTGAAAGCGTGGGTCTTAAGTCTCAGCTTGAGAACCTAGCCTTATAGGCTAAGTGCAAACCACCCGTTTGACGGGTGGTTATGATTCGCCATAAATGGCCTGCCACAAGCTGCGGCAAGCCGCTTCGCAACGCATCTCATCGCGATTTCTAAATGCCGTCTGCTATGCGGTCGGCATTTTCCTGATTACTGATGTATTGTCGTATCACGAATTCGTTTATTCCGACCGTGCTGACATAATATCCGCATGCCCAGAATGTCTTGTCTCGCCTAGTCCGTCTCCTCCACTCAGGATGTCTGTCGTAAAGCATCATCGCACTCTTTCCTTTCAGCATACCCATCACCTTGGACACCGCGTATTTCGGCAGTATCCGTATGCTGACATGTATGTGGTCTATACAGACCGTTCCCTCCACCA
>JALFAW010000002.1 GCA_022773305.1 Spirochaetia bacterium | reverse complement strand
CACCAAAGGTGGCCACTGGACTGAGCGAAGCGAGGGAAGCGGCTGGAGCGATAGCGGAACCCCGGATAGCCTGTTTTTTGCGAAGCAAAAAGCCACCCAAAGAATAAAAATTTAAAACTTGACATTTGTCCTATTATATTTATAATGAAAAAAAATATGCGGAAAATTAATTATCATTTGTTTTTTGTTATTATTATTTCCAGTTTTTTTATCTCTTGTGCAACAACTATTGAAAGTGTAAAAACTGAAAAAAAAGATTCTCCTGTTGTGTTAGGAAAAGACGAAGGGTTTATTCTACTAAGAATTCTTAATCCTACGGCAGGCAGAACTATAGATGAATTTTATTACTCAAATGGAAATAACGTCAATAATCAGGAACCTTTGATTTTAAATTCTGATTTGCAAATAAAAAAGGCTCCCGGTTCTTTTTCTGTTTACACTGTAGAAAATACAGAATCACCAATACAATCAGTAATGTTAAAAGCGAAAAAAGGAATGTATGGAATCATAAAGGTTGGTAACAATTCTGAATATTTTAATCCATATGCTTTTAATATAAAAGAAGGTGTTGTAAACTATGCCGGAGATATAAGATTAGACATTATAACAGGACGTGTTCTGGTTTGGCATAAAGTAAAAGACTATTATGATCTTTCTGTGTCTGATAATTTTGAAGAAATTCTAGAACAAAAGGAATCTTCTGATTTTTTATCAATTTTTTCAGATTATGAATTTATAAATCAGTCAAAAAATATAAAAATAATGAAGCCTCTGCATTGCCGTGTAATCCGTGATAAATAATTTTTTTTGTTTTCATAATAAAATTGATTAAGTTTGTTTTATCAACAAAGGAAAATTAAAATAAAAAATTAGATAGTAAGGGGATTTCCCTATGTAATTTTTCATTTTATACTTGATTTTTATTCGATATATTATTACTATTAACAGTATTGATTATGTAAAATAGCTTTTTCTTTTTTATAGGCTATCGGAGGTAAAAAATGTCATTAAAGAAAACCTTTTCAAAAGATGGAAAAACTTGTACTGTAGTTTTTACTGTAAATCCAGAAGCTGCTGCAGGTGCAGAAAAAGTATACTTGGTTGGAGAATTCAACAGTTGGGATGAAACTTCTCTTCCTATGAAAAAAAATCCTGACGGTTCTTTTTCTTTAAAAAAAATGTTAGATACAAATGCATCTTATCAGTTTAGATATTGTCTTGACGGTAATCGCTGGATAAATGACTGGAAAGCAGACAGATATGTTCGTTCAGAATTAGCAAATGATGATAATTCTGTAGTTGATACAACTGTTCCAAAAGAAGACAAGGTTTCAAAAAAGCCTGCTCCTAAAACAGCAAAAAAAACTACTGCAAAAAAAGCAAAATAATTAAAAAAATAGATTTTAGTTATTGACAAAGTGAGTAAAAATTATTATTATAATACTCACTTATTCCCCGATTGTGTAATGGTAGCACTTCAGATTCTGGTTCTGACTGTGGGGGTTCGAATCCTCCTTGGGGAACTCAAGCTGAATCAGTGAATGGTTCAGCTTTTTTTTATGGCTCCTTCGAATATCGGTTTAGTTCGTGACCCTCTCAAGGTCGAAAGACGGGTTCGACTCCCGTAGGAGCTATTTTTTTTTAACTATTTATTTGTCAATTTATTTTATTTTGACTTCAAATCCCTTTCAAATTATTATTAAATTTATATAAAAACTAAAAAGAAATTTGGATTGGAGAGCTTTCTGTAAAATATGAGCGAAAATTTAAAAAAAGATGCTTTTGACAGGCTTGTTGCTGGATTAAGTTCAGAAGATAGGGCAGAAATGCTTTACAGTATAAATAAAAATCTTTCTCCTTCAGTAGATCTTGTGGAAGATACAACTGTTGATTCATCAATAAAAATTTCACTTCGTACAAAATATGCACAGGAATCTTTTTTTTATCGTTTGATTTTGTGGTTTCGAAGTCTTTTTCAAAAAAAAAATGCAGAATCCATTTATAATGATGACATAATTAGTGCTCTGGCAAGAAGGGTAAATAAAAATCATTCTGGACTAATAAATCATAAAAACAGAATACTTGATTCTCTTTTTTATGAAAGATTAAAGGAATTAAAAGAGTCTGCTGATTTTTTTAAACCTTACTTTAATACTATTATGGATAGTCCTGGAGAATTTTATGTATTTCTTAGTTCATTCATCATTCCAGAATTGGTAGACGAAATAAATACAACTGCAGATCCTTTTTCTTTGGGATTTGATGTTGAACCTACTATTGAAGTGAAAAAAAATCTTATGCGTCGACTTGATGATTTGCTTGAAAATATGGGACGAACAAAAAAATCTGTATTATATGAAGCATTAAATTCTATTAATTGGCTTAAAGAGTTTTCAGAACTGCCATTTGTTCATTTTATTTCACAGTTTACTAATATCACTAGAAATTATTATACTTGCCCATACAAAAATGCATTGATTGATTATGATAAATTTGCAGCTGTTTTTACAAATGTTCAGTCAGTATCAAATGAACTGTTGGAAACTATTTTTCTTTTTTCACAGCGAAAAAGTTTGTCTAAAAATGTTTCAAATAAAGATATGGAAAATGCTGTAAAAGAGTTTTTGAGGATTGCTAATCAAAATCTTAGTTATATTCAAATTTTTATATCCTCTGTTCCAATTATAAAGATTGGAAAGATTATTAATGATAATTTTGATTGGATACCAGGAAATATGACAGGGATAGAGAATTGGTATCCTGTTTTTCAAAGTCAATGGCATAAAATTATTGAAATGAGATGGTCTGATTGGGTTCGAGAGCGTAAAAAAAATGTTCTCTCTATGTCACTTCTTTCCGATTTTAATCTTAATGAATTTCCCTACTGTAGTGAAAGACCTTGGGCTTCTTTGTGGAGCAGAATTCCATTTACTTATGAATTAACTGCAGGTTTTTTGTCTTGGTTTGTAAATGAAAAATTTGACGAATATGATTCAATTTTGACAGATGTAATTACTGAGGGTGTTTTTGAACGTTCACAAAATAAAACAGAATATTCAGAAGGTTTTAATCTTTTTATGGATGCAAATAAAAATATGATTGATTTGCTGGAGAAAATTTCTTCAAAAGGTGAAATTGGAAGTTTTTTCAATGAGATTAAAAATCAACATATTCATTCTTTTCAAATTCAAAATAAAATAGATTCTATGATTAGTACAATCGAAAAAGAAATAAAATCAATTACAACGGATTTTATTAAAGGTGGAAGATTGATAGAAGCAGTTTTTCGGGGATTTTTTGAATCAAATCCAGATGGTATACATTTTTCACTTCAGAATATAAACACTATAAAAGGTCATCAAAATATTGCATGGAAAGATAAACTAAAGCAGACGTCAAAAGGATTAAATAGAGCTATTTATTATCTTTTGGAGTTAGAATCTATAGACGAGGCGGCTACAAATGAGTAGTGATTTTATCACTTTTCCTTTTATAAGAAATGGAATAACCTTAGATAATAAAGATGCTCCTGTTTGCGGATTGACTGTGCTTTCTTGTGGTTCTATGCGTTTTCGTTGGAATGAAGAAAATATTTTGAGACAAACTAAGCTTACAGAAATATCTCAACTGTTTGATGGAAAAACTTTTGTTCCAGTGGAA
Organism: Spirochaetia bacterium; assembly: GCA_022773305.1. Taxonomy (GTDB): domain Bacteria; phylum Spirochaetota; class Spirochaetia; order Treponematales; family Treponemataceae; genus Treponema_D. Next base: position 809 of record JALFAW010000002.1, on the reverse strand, counting down.
TTGAATCACACAAAAATTGTCTATGATGTAAAAATTTCTGATGATACAAAAGGATTTGTGGGAGATGGAATAATTACTTTGAATAGAAATCTTATTCCTACCGTTACTGTTGCCGATTGTGTACCCATCTATTTTTTTGACCCGATTACACGTGTTTTTGGAATTGTTCATTCTGGATGGAAAGGAACTGGAATTATAAAGGAAGCATTAGAACTTGCACACAAAAATTATAATGCAAAGCCACAAAATTTTTGTGTTGCAATTGGACCTCATATTCATGAGTGCTGTTATATTGTTGATTCTGTTCGTGCAAAATATTTTTCTGATAATTTTGGAAGCGAATGTTTAAAACCACTGGAACAAAACGTTCACGTTGATTGGAAATTCTCTCAGTCCTGTACTGAAAAAAAACTTTATCGTCTTTCTCTTGCAAGGGCGAATCTATTTATTCTACAAAAACTTGGCATTCCAAAAGAAAACATTTTTATTCATGAAGACTGCACCTGTTGTTCTAAAAATGGCTTTTACGGTTCAAATCGCCGGGAAACTCTTGAAACTGGAAAAAGCGACTGTTTTACTGCGCAGGCTGCGTTTATTGTTTATTGATTTTTTTTTAGTCAATTGAAATAAATAAAAAAAAGTGGTTTGTTTGAACAAAGACCACCTTTTTTATTGAGGGGGTAGTACAACCCCTCAAAACGGCGAAGTCAAGGCTTTAAGCGTTAGCGTGCCTTGACTCGACGTATTACGGCTCGTGAGCCGGTGCGCATGCTTGCAGGCGCACAAGCAACCACCCGCTATGCGGGTGT
>JALFAW010000285.1 GCA_022773305.1 Spirochaetia bacterium | reverse complement strand
AAGGGCTGGCGTAGCCAGTTCCGAAGCGTAGCGAAGGAATGAAGCGATAGCGGAACCCTGAAAAGCCTGTTTTTTGCGAAGCAAAAAGCCACCCAAAGAATACGTCGAGTCAAGGCACGCTAACGCTTAAAGCCTTGACTTTGCCGTTTTGAGGGGGGGGTGTACTACCCCCCTCAATAAAAATTTAAAACTCGACATTTGTCCGATAAAACAAACTTCTTCAGTAAATTTTCCAGAAAAAGCAAGTTTCGTCATTTTTTTTGACAGGGAGATTCCAATCGTACAAAAAGGAAAAACACATCAACTTAAAATAATTTCAGATTAATAATCAAAGATTAAAATAATGATGTAAAATAATTTTGAATTTGACCTGGTTTTGTTTAACGACAGGAAGGACTTCGAACTGTCTTTTTAATGAGTTTACCTAATAATAACAAAAATAAAATTCCTTTTCAAGCCTAATTTTTTCTTAAATTTTTCCAATGAGTTTTTTATTGGAAACTCATATGCTCCGCTATTAGTAGCATAAGAAGTATATAAAATTGTTTCAGAATTGCCAGAATCTGTTGTTCCACAAACTAATAGGTTCAATTTCGAGTATTTGATTTACAAACCGTGGCAAGGATTGTAAGGGCTGGCGTAGCCAGTTTTGTATTTTTAAGCGGTGTAGAGCTTCGTACTACCGCTACCTTGCTTTGTCCTAAAGTTCGATTAATTTTTTCAGCAAGTTATATTTAATCCCTTATTTTAATCATTTTTATTGATTGTGATAAACTCAATATCCGAAATAATATTCATTCATAGAGTCAAAAGGAAAAATGTCAGCCAATCGTTTTGCTTTTTCAAAATACAACTGCTCTTGGGCTTTATCGCCTAGTTCTGAATAACAATATGCAATTCTTCTGTAGGCTTGAAGTAAAGCGGGACATGTATAGGCAGCATCTTCATTAAAAAAGTTTTCCCACTCAGAAATAGCTGCTTTAAAAGCCGACTTTTTGTTGCTGAGTTTTGCTTTTTCAGTTTTAAAATAAGCAAGCCAGTATTTTGACCAGATGTCGTGAGGATTCATTTTGACTGCATGATTCATATTGTAAATAACATAACCAGTCGCCTTTTTCTGCATTTTTTCAGAATCAATATTATTCAAAAGATAATCTTCCAGCCACATGTAGGAAAACATATATTCAGCATACTTTTCCCATTCTGTCATTGTAAATGCGGGTAAATCTACACAAAATGAACCAGGAGACTGTCTCCCACGAAAAACTTTTTCTTCCAGAATATTCAACGCTTCTTCTAAATTATTTTTTTCAAAACTAAACGGAAATAAATCACCAAAATAGTACTTCAAAAAAGAGATAGCAAATCCAAATTCAATTACATTAAAATCATAAAAAGGATCAGTTTTATCATTGGTAAAGTTGCGGACGATATCGTATACGGCTTTTATATTTTCATCAGTTGTAATATAAGGGTAAGTAATTCCATAAATTCGCTGGTCAGTTACACAAAAATAATCAAAAGCGGATGATATTTTTTCTGAAAGGTATTTTTCATCAAGAACTTTAAAATTTGAATCCCGGTCATATTTTACTTTTGTATAATCATCATTTCTAAGATACCAGATATCAAATGCTGCATATTGATCACCATAATATTTGTTCAAATAATAACCTGATGGATACCAAAGACCTTCATAATCCCAATAATTATCTGGAACCTTACTTCCATGTCCATCACCATAAAAAATGATTGCCTTATCTTCCGGTTTTGCAGCATCCATAATTTCAATTATTGTTTTATGAGCCTGTTCATCTCTTGCATTTAGAACAGCAACTCCATCATTCATATCATCCGGCCAAACACAACCTTCTTCCGGAAAAATTACATTAATCGGGTCTTCCGGATGCAGCTGATTTATTCTGACAATTTCTTTTTCCATAAAATGATATTCATATTTCCAGACATATGTGCACCACTGAGGAACTATATGAATTTTATAATTATCGTAATTGCCGTCTGTAAAAGAAAATCCGTCACATTCTTCTTCCAAAAATAAATAACGGACTCCAGCTTCGTAAAACTTTTCAATATTCTGAGTCATATAAAGAATTGGAAAAACCGTGGTATGAGTTTCACCAATAAAAACAATTTTTTTAGAATGAATGGCTTCCATAATCTGATCATGAGCATTTTTTGAATCCTGTAGATTGTAAGTTGTTTTACAACCAGTTATTAAAAGAAGAAATACAACTGATAATAAGATTACTTTTTTCATAAAACTCTCCTTGAACTATCCCACTAAATTTTTTTTGATTTATATAAGCAACAAAAGTCGCTTGCCTTAAAGTTTTTCCGTTTCCAGCCCAGTGGACTGTGCGTATAACAATGGGTTGTACCTGCCTACAATCGAAGAGCCGTTAAGAAAAATGCGAAAGCATTTTTTAGGCTCATCGAAATAATGGCTCGGAACAATTGATTGTTCCGTAGCGAGCTTGACTGCCTGTCGGCTACGAACCTTTGAAAATCATTAAGGCCCCAGGTTTATCATGCTAAGATAGATAAGTCCATCAGGGCACAATATCCTAATTTATTCTAAAGGGGGACCTTAATGAGATTCTATAAGAACCAGCATCAATTTTAC
>JALFAW010000272.1 GCA_022773305.1 Spirochaetia bacterium | reverse complement strand
CTTGCCACGGTTTGTAAATCAAATACTCTAAATTGAACCTATTAATTTTTTGTAAAATTACTTAAAAACCAGTGCATGTTTAAACAGAAATTCTCCTAAAAAAATTGTAGTTATGTGTAAGTAATATTTTTATTTTTTTATGGAAAAACTATATATTTTATTATATAATAATAAAAAAATGTTATAAGTTACGAGGTAAATATGAAAAAACTTTTAACTATTATGATATGTATGCTAGCATTGTCTACAGGTATTTTCGCTTATAATCCTCCTGTAGGTGCAGAGGATATGTGTCTTTTATCAAGTCCTGAAGGTTTGTCAGGAAATCTATTTACTGCAGGAAGTATTTCAAATGCTTCTGGTGCGGATTCTATTTTGGTAAATCCAGCCCTCACTGCGGAAAGTCAACGTGTAAATTTAAATGCTGGATATACTTTTTTATTCGATTCAAATGATCAAAACGAAAGTCAGATAGGTTCAGCTTTTCAAACTTCAATTTTAATTCCAAATAAACTTTTTGTTTTTTCTGGATATCTTAATGGAACGTTTATTCCTTTCAATGATGAAATGTATCTAGGGAGTTCTATAAATTTAAAAGCAGGTCTTTCCAAAGAGATTACAGATAAATTGAATATTGGAATTAGCGTGAATGGTGGATTTGCTTGGAAATACGGAGTTGATTGGTCACTTGGTTTCAACTGTGGGTTTATTTACGATTTTGGAAAACTTGGATTTCTTCAGGATTTCAGATATGGAGCATCAATATTGAATCTTGGAAAGAACTATGAAACTTGTAAGAGATTTGCCATTGATAATGAACATAGCGTATCCCCTTTCCCTTCAATTGCAACAATCAAGCTTGGAGCAGCTGCTTCACTTTTCAAAAATGATCTTATAGATTTAGGTGCTGCCCTTGACTTTACAATTCCGGCATTTCAAAATTTCATTGTTGATATGAATCTTCAGTTTACTTTGAAACAAATGCTTACACTTTCAGTTGGAGAAAAAATCAATGTTCGAGAATTGGCAAACGGTCATAAAAATCTGATTCCTTCAGTAGGTTTATTCTTTAAGTTCTCATTTGATGTTAAAAATAATGAATATCTTGCAAGTCGAGATTGGAGTGAAAGTGAAATGAGAGTTTCCGCTGCATATAAAAATATGTATGAGAATGTAAATGCAATTTCCGCAGGAGTTGATATTGATTTGGGAATGAAAGATACAACTCCTCCTCAAATTTCAATCATGATTGATGAAGAATAACAGTTTTTTTTAAGAGGTCTAGTGATGAAAATTATTAATTTGAAAAAAGCAGTTTTGACTTGTACGTTGCTTGCTGGTATTTCTTCAATGGCATTTAGCGAGCCAAAATACATTTCACCTAATAATGATGGAATTCAGGATGAGCTTGTAATTCCATTAAATATTAGTGATAAACGTTATGTACAAGGCTGGAGTCTTGTAATTCTTGATGAAAACAAAAACGTTGTGCGTACAATCGAAAATAAAGTTGCGTTACCACAAAAAATTGGATTTAAATCATTTTTTAAACAGATAATTACTCCCAAAAGAGGTGTTGATATTCCAAAAGAAGTGATTTGGAATGGAGCTATGAACAATGGTGAAACTGCTCCTGATGGAAAATATTTTTATTATGTAACTGCAACTGACGATAACGGAAATCAGGGTAAAACAAAAGAATATGAAGTAATTATTGATACTTTAGCTCCTGAGATTGAACTTGCACAGCCAAAAGATAAAATATTTGGTGAAGGTTCTAAATCTGCCTTCAAAATCAAACAGACTGGTTCTGTGGAAGATGAATGGATTGGTACAATCAAAAATGCTGATGGGGAAACTGTAAAAACATTAAAATGGGTAAATGCAGAACCTGCGGAATTTAGCTGGCGCGGAACAAATGATGACGAAAATCAGGTTATGGATGGTGTTTATTCATACGAAATTACGGCAACTGATAAAGCTGGAAATAAAGCTCCTCAATCTGTAATCACAAATATTATTTATTCTGCTGAAAAACCTGCAACTAACATTTTTGTGGAAGGTTCAAGATATTTTTCTCCTCGAACAGAAAGCAAAATTTCTACTGTAACATTTAATCTGACAATTCCGGTTCCTGAAGTAAAAACAGGAAATCGCCTTGTTGAATGGGCAGTTAATATCGAAGATAAAAACGGAAAAATTGTTAGAAGTTATAATCAGAGTAATTATGGTGAAATTCCTCCGTCAAAAATTATTTTTGATGGTTTGGATGATAATCAAAATCTATTGCAGGATGGTGAATATCAAGCATTTGTTTCTGCAAAATATCTTAACGGTTATGTTCCTGCAAAAATTTCTTCCCCAGTACTTGTGCTTGATACAGAAAAGCCTTCTGCTCAGATTGCTGCTTCTGAAAAAGTTTTTGGCGCTGGCGCAAAAGATTCTGTAAGGTTTGACATCATGATTGCCCCTTCTGTTGGAGCTCCTGTTCTTTCATGGAAAGGAGAAATTCGTTCGGCAGATAAGTCTTTAATCGTAAAAGAATATGATTTTGGACAATATCCTCCACAGACAGTAGTTTGGAACGGTATTTCTGATAAAGGTGAAATTGCACAAAAAGGACAGTATACTTTCATGATTTTCGGAACTGACCTTGCAGGAAATGCAGGAGGTGGCGAACTTTCAAGTCTTGTAGCATTTGATACAACAGAAGCGCAGCTTTTACTTGCTGTTTCTGATTCTGCTTTTTCTCCAAATGCGAACAAAATCAAAGATACAATCACCTTTACTCCAGTTACAGCTACAAAAGATGTAGTTTCTTATGAATTTACAATAAAAGATAATTCTGCAAATGTAGTTTATTCGGTAAAAGATGATAATAAGCTTCCTGTAAAATTTGTGTGGGATGGAAAAGATAATGAAAAAATTTTGTGTAATGATGGTGAATATAATGCTTCACTTTCAATTGTAGTTGCAAATGGTTCTACTGCTTCAGCGTCTACTCAAAATTTCATTTTGGATACAAAAGCCCCAGTTCTAACAGCTGAAATTCCATGGTCAGATTTCTCTCCAAATGGAAACGGTAGCCAGAAGAACATTCCTGTTGCAATCAAAGAATGTTCATCAGAAAAACTTTGGACTGCTGATGTTCGCGATGAAAAAGACAAAACTATCAGAAGTTATACATGGAACGGTACAAAAGAAAATATTGTCTGGGATGGTTCGGATGAATCTGGAAATATGAGTCCAGACGGAAAATATAACATTGTGATTTATTCTACTGATGATTCTGGAAACAGTTTCCAAACTGAATTAAAAGGAATAACACTTGATAATCGCGAAACAAAAGGTTACATTACAGCTGAATATGATGGAATTTCTCCAAATGCTGATAATTTCCTTGATGGTCAGAAATTTGAAATCACAACAACTGTTGGCGACAGTATTCTTTCATGGAATTTTGATGTAAGAAAAGAAGATGGAACAAGTGTTTTTGCACTTTCTCAGGTTGATAGTCCAAACCTTCCTGCAAATATAACTTGGAATGGTGTGGATAAAGATGGAAATGTTTGTGAAGGTACTTTCACAGGAACTTTAAATATTGTTTATAAGAATGGAAATGCTGTAAACGCAGTTTCTTCTCCATTCCTCTGTACAGCAATTCCACCAGTTCTCAAAGTTCAGACTTATCCTGAATTCTTTAGTCCAGACAATGATGGTGTAGATGATGATTTGTATATCAAACTGACTGGAAATACAAAAGCTTCTATCAAAAACTGGTCATTTACAATCAAAGATCCAAAAGGTAAGGATTTCTGGAAAGTTGCTGGTAAATCTAAAATTACTGAAAAAATTATTTGGGATGGTTTAAGTAATATTCAAAAAGACGCTAATGGAAATGCTGAACGAGTTCAGTCTGCAATGGATTATCCTTTCATCTTTACTGTTAATGATAGTCTTGGAATGAGTTCAACTTTTGAAGGCTTTATTCCTGTTGATGTTCTTGTAATTCGCGATGGAAATGTTTTGAAAATGGCAGTTCCTTCTATTATCTTTGAATCAGATTCTTCTAACTTCCAGAATGTTTCAAGCAGACTTGCAAAAGAACAGGTTGAAAAGAATCTTTCTATTTTGAACAGAATTGCTGATATTCTAAAGAAATTTAAAGATTATAAAGTTACTATTGAAGGTCATGCAAATAAACTTACTGATAATCCAGACGAAGAAAATGTTGATAATCCTCGTGAATGGGGACGTGCTCTTACTCCACTTTCAAAAGAACGTGCTGATGCAATCAAAGAATACTTGATTAAACGCGGTGTAAGTGCTTCTTCACTTTCAACAAACGGACTTGGTGGTACAAAACCAGTTGTCAATCCAAAAGATAAAGATAACAACTGGAAAAACCGTCGTGTAGAATTTATTTTGCAGAAATAAAAAAAATGCAAAAAAAATAAAAAAATATACAATAAAGTGTTGACAAAGTTTTTGCTTTATTGTATATTAATATCACGTTCTAACGAACAATGGTTGCTTAGCTCAGCTGGTAGAGCAATGGACTGTTAATCCATGTGTCGCAGGTTCAAAACCTGCAGCAGCCGCTTAAAAGACTTCTCTGAATGGGAAGTCTTTTTTTTTATTTGTTTTACATTTTAAACAAAATAATTCTTCATTAAGCATAAGTTCCAGAATATTTTTGTGTTAGCGATGTGGAAGACGGCGAAGCCGGCCACTGGACTGAGCGGAGCGAGGGAAGCGGCTGGAGCGATAGCGGAATCTGGAACGTAGCGACCGCCGAAGGCGGGAACACCCAAATTATCATAAGTATTTACAGATGCTTGGAAGATTTTGATGTTTGTGGGCTTATTTTCATTGTCCGTAGGCTCTAAGTTGTGGCGTTATTGGTAGAGTTTTTGCTGCATTTATGTAATCTTCAATTGTAGCATTTTGAATATAATTGTATTCTTGAAGATAAAAATCTGCTTTTGGATTTTCAGGGAAATTTTCTATTCCTTTTTGCATGAGTTTTGAAGTGCCGTAGTTGGTGGCTGTTTCTTTCATTTGTGATAAAATCCAGTCATTTTTGATTTGTTGCATAAAATTCCCTGCCGAAGAAGATGTTATTTTTGTGATAAATTGATTTCTTGCCGTTTTGTAAGCACTGTCTACTTCTTTTGGCGCATTTACATCCATAATTGTTATAAGTGCAAATGGCAACTTTGTTTTTGGAAATTCTATATTCACAGTATTTTCTTTTGTTTTTTCATTTTGATTTAGAATTGTCTGGAATTCTTTTTGGAAAGTGTTTAAAACGGCGTTAAAAATTGCGGATTCTTTTGAATCTTGAGATTGCGGGGTTTGGATTGCAAAAATTACCGGATCTTTAAATTCTGTTGTAGGAACGAGAACAGCTGGTTGTGGTCCTGCAAGTTCGGCCGGAATATCTGTCAAAAATGTGTGGTTTATTTTTACTTTGATTGTTTTATTTTTTGAGAAATTTGGTAAATCGTTACAAGTGTTCAATTTTACATTTGAATTTGATAAATAGGAAAATGCATCATCAAGATAATCAAAAATATTTTGTTCGAAATCTCCGCAGACAATAATGTTGTAACGTTTTGCATCTAGAAAATCAGGATAAGCCTGCAGAATTGAAAAATAATTTGTATCCTGTAATATTTCATTTTGGGTTTCAAAAATATTGTAAAAAGCATTATTTCCATATAAACTTTCGATAACGCTGCTTTCCATTTGTTTTGCGGCACTCCCATTTTCGAGGCGTTTTTTATATTGCCGGGAAAAAACGGCTTTATCAGCGGCAGCCGGAGGAATTTCTGTAAAGACTATTGCTTTTTGAATTGCATTGCACACCGCGAAAGAATCTTCCTTGTTGAATTCTATATAAATGCTGCTTGTGGATAAATCTGTTTGATGTGTGACTTTTGTGCTATTTAAAATAATTCCATTTTCAGTCTGCCTGTTTAGTTCACTTTGAATCAAGCTTGATAAAATGCTGCACATTACTTCTTCAAAACCGTTATTTTGACTTGTATTAAGTTTTCCGCCGTTTATGTTCAGTGTAATTACTGTAGAAAATTCTGTCTGATTTTTTTTGGAAAACACTTTTATTCCGTTGGAAAGTGTTGTTTGCTGAATTTGAGAATAATTCTGTTCAAAATAATTATTATCATTTGTGCTCTGCTGATTTTTTGAAAAGTATTTGATGTCATCAATCTGATATTGATTTTTTATTTCTTTACTAAGTTCCTGCATGTACCAGGATGCATTTTTTTCATTTATTTCTTCAAATCCTGCCTGCATGAATGCTTTTTTGTTTGTTTTAAAATCCTTGGAATTGATTATGATAAAAATAAAAGGTGATTCAGAATCAATAAAATTTTTGAGATTTTTTATTTCTATTTGATTTATTATTTTCTGCTTTTCTAAAAGAATGTCTGCTGGTAGAAAGTTTTCACCTGTTTTTAAAAAAGGTGATATTGCCCAAAATTCAGAAAGTTTTTTCATGTAATCAATAGGATTTTTTATGATATTTTGAGTTTGCATCTGCAGATTAAATTTTGCGTTTATCAGTTCGTTGTCGTTTACAAAAGAAGAAAGTTTTTCAATCTGTTGTAAAAATAGTTGTGTCTGGTCGAAACTTGAGATTTTTTTTGAAGTGTTTTTTTCTGGTTTTTGCATTAATGATTGAATAATCAGGCGCGAAATGTTTTTTTTATGTGCAGCTTTGACATCAATATATTCCCAGCCTGGAATATTTAAGTCTGCTTGGGAAAGAATTTCATTTTTAAATGAAGAAAAATTGTTGTTTAATAATGCGGCAGCGAGTTCACATTCTTCGAATGACATTAATGTATATTGCACGACAATCTGAGTAAGTTCTTCGGAAATTTCAGGATGATGAAAAACGTATTTTCGCTGTTGATTTGATATTGATGTAGGTTTGGAAACTGGAGTTTTATAATTTGAGTAATATTTTCCAAAAGTTTGAGACAATTCTGATATTGTTTTCTGAGAATCAAAATTCCCAGTGATAAAAACAGCACAGTTTTGTGGAGTGTAAAATCTTTGGGAAATTTGAGTCAGAATAGTTGTTGCAGAATCGACTGAATTTTTTGAAAATAGCGATGGATAAATCCCAGAATCGTGTTTCCAAGGTTCTTCTGAAAAAACTCTGGAATCTATGCTTGAATTTATGAGTGTGGAAAGTTCCTTTGCATTTTTATTGACTTCATTTTTCATTTTTGCAAGTTCATTTTGTATCGTTTCTTGGGAAAAAACTGATTCAAAGAAAGTTTTGCTTAGAGTTGACAGGGTTTTTGATAGTTGTTCATTTGTGATTTCTAATGAATATGATGAAAAATCAGAAAGACACTCTGCATTTGAAAATGTGATTTGAGGGGTTGAAGTCTGAATAATTTTTGTAAAAAGTTTGAAAAATCCATTAGTTTCTTTTGTTTGATTTGAAAAACCTGCTTTAAAAATGATATTTATGTGAACAAGAGCATCAGAATTGTTTTCAAGAAGAAAAATTTGAAGTCCATTTTCTAATGTAACCTGCTGGATATTTTGTTGTTTTAGAATTTGCAAAGTTTTGTTTTGCGAAAAAACAAAATGTGGAACGATTATAAAAAACGAAATCAAAAAAATAATAATTTTATTTTGGTTTTTCATGGTGATTATATTTTAACAGATAAAGCAAAAAAGACAACAGAAAGTAGAATATTACAGTTTGTTAGGTTTATGAAAATACTATTTTGACTAAAACGTTATAGAGGGGTATAATAAAATAATTATGGTTAAAATAATTGAGAAAATAATTGAAAATAAGGTTCCTTTAGAACTTCTTGAGGGAAAGCGTCATTTGACTGCAGAAGAAATTGAGGTACTAGAGAAGAACTTAAATCATAATACAGATAAAACTTGGTCAAATGTTTTTGTGCCAGTAGAACAAGAAAAATTTGACGTTTCTTTGATTTATTTTACTTTTTTTTCAGGCTTTGTTATTATCGGGGAAATGAAAAAACAACAGTTACAATATAATGATTTAATTCTTGAAGTTGGAATCAGAAATTCTAGAATCAGCAATGTTGTGATTGGAGATAATTGCGTTATTCGAAATATTGCTTATCTTGATAATTATAGAATTGGAAACAGAAATATTTTATTTAATATTCAGGAACTTTGCTGCACGAATCATTCGAAATTTGGGAGTGGCTTTTTAAAAAAAGGTGAACCTGAAGAACATAGATGCTGGATTGGCGTTGCAAATGAAAATGATGGAAGAAGAATTCTGGCTTTTGAAAAAATGATTCCATCAGATGCGTATTTGTGGTCGCATTATCGTGATGATGATGAACTTTTGCAGCGATTTTTTGAAATGACGGAAAATGAAGATACTCAAAAAGATAATACTTATGGAATTATTGGAAATGATTGTGTCATAAAGAACTGCAGCATTATCAAAGATACAAAAGTGTGTGATGCAGCTTATATAAAAGGTGCATACAAACTTAAAAATATGACAGTTTTGTCTTCCGAAGAAGAACCTTCGCAAATTGGTGAAGGCGTGGAGATGGTAAATGGAATTTTGGGTTATGGGAGCAAGGTTTTTTATCAGGCAATTGCAATTCGTTTTGTGATTGGCAGAAACTGTCAGGTGAAATATGGTGCAAGACTTTTAAACTCAGTACTGGGTGATAATTCCACTGTTTCATGTTGTGAAATATTGAATAATCTTATTTTTCCGTTTCACGAACAGCATCATAATTCATCATTTTTGATTGCAACTACAGTTATGGGGCAGAGTAATATTGCTGCTGGAGCGACTGTTGGAAGTAATCATAACAGCCGAAGTCCCGATGGTGAAATTTTTGCAAAGCGTGGATTCTGGCCGGGACTTTGTTCTGATTTTAAACATAATTCCAAGTTTGCTTCTTTTGTTCTTGTTTCAAAAGGAAGTTACCAATACGAACTGGATATTCAGTATCCTTTTGCTCTTGTTTCTCCAGGATTTAATGGTTCTCAAAAAATCAATATAATTCCTGCATGGTGGTTTATGTATGATATGTTTGCCATCACAAGAAATAATGACAAATTTATAAAACGAGATAAACGCAAGAAAAAAATCCAAATAATTGAAACTGATCCTTTAGCCTGCGACACTATGCAGGAAATTATGCAAGCTCTAGACCGTATTATAAATCTTACTCGTGATTATCTTATTAAGATAGACAGCGATTATATGAATGATGCTGACACTCCACAAAAAGAGTATCAGGCAGCAAAAGACTTTCTTCATCAAAATTCGGAAGCTGATTTTACACTTGATGATAATCTTTGTCAAAAAAAATATGGGGCGGTGATTTTTAAACCTGTTCAAGCATATAAAATGTATCGCAAGATTGTAAAGTATTTTTCAGTAAGAACACTTGTTCAATTCTGTAAAAATTTAAATTGTGATAGTCTTTCTAAAGATTTACTTTTTAGAATAAGAAAACTATCTTTATTCACCGAATGGGAAAATGTAGGTGGACAGATTATCCCATGCGAAAAAAGAAAAGAACTATTTTCTTCTATAAAAGAAGGTCAGATTGATAGTTGGGATAAAGTTCATGAATTTTATAAATATTGTAGCAGTGCTTACGATGAATATAAAGTTCGTTATGCTTTATATCTTTTGGAAGAATTGTATTCACGACCTATTGAGGAATTTTCTGTGGATTTATTCAGACATATTACAGATGATGTTTCGATTGTTGCCTATGATATTTATAATGCTTCATTAAAATCACGTGAAAAGGATTATACTGATTATTACAGGAATATGACTTATCAGAATAGTGAAGAAATGAAAAAAGTTGTGGGACCTTTGGAAGATAATTCTTTTTTACGCAATCTTAAATCTGATACAAACGAATTTATTAACGCATTGAAAGTGATTTTTAAAGATTTGACAACGAAATAATCTTGTGTTATTTGCTTTTATACCTAATTTGACTAACTTGCTGTTTCCCGTTAATATATAAGTATGGAAAAAAATTCTTTATTGCCAATTCGCATTGGTATCGATGTTGGTTCAACAACAGTAAAAGTCGCAGTTTTGGATGACAATGATAAACTTATTTACGGAGATTATCAGCGTCATCGTGCGGATATTCGTTCAACTATTATAAATGTTGTAAACAAAGCCCTTGATTTTCTTGAAAACAATGTAAATGATGGTTCACAACGAAAAGTTACAGTAAAAGTTACTGGTTCAGGCGGGCTTTCTGTATCGCAATGGTTGAACATTCCGTTTATTCAGGAAGTGATTGCTGCAACTACATCTGTTAAAAAATTGATTCCACGAACAGATGTTGTGATTGAGCTTGGCGGTGAAGATGCAAAAATTACATATTTTAAAGGTGGTGTTGAGCAGCGAATGAACGGAACTTGTGCCGGAGGTACAGGTGCTTTCATTGACCAAATGGCAGCTCTTTTGGAAACTGATGCAATGGGATTAAATGAACTTGCAAAAGGTGCAAATCAGATTTACCCGATTGCCGCACGATGTGGAGTTTTTGCTAAAACTGATATTCAGCCACTTATTAACGAAGGCGCGCGTCGCGAAGACATTGCAGCATCCATTTTTCAAGCCGTTGTTTCGCAAACAATTTCGGGGCTTGCATGTGGAAAACCAATTCGCGGAAATGTCGCATTTTTGGGCGGACCGCTTCATTTTTTGGATCAATTGCGTTTTCGGTTTATTGATACATTAAAACTGACTGATGAACAGGTAATTGTTCCTGAGGATTCACAGCTTTTTGTGGCAACAGGTTGTGCTTATGGAGCAGAAAGAAAATTTACAGAATCAGTTTCTGAAAAAGATGATAATGTAGAAATTGATCAATCTGACAATAATTTTAGATTTCCAACAATTTCAGAATTCCGTTCAAGTTTACAAAATCTTGTAGGAGCAGAACTTAGTGAAGTTCAGAGACTTGAACCTCTGTTTAAAAATCAGGCTGAGCTTGATGAATTTCAAGTTCGTCATAGCGAACAAAAAGCAAAGCGTGGTGAACTGAAAAAAACACATGGACCTGTATTTTTGGGACTTGATTCTGGTTCTACAACTACAAAAGCGTGTCTTATTGATAAAGATGGTCGTATTTTATGGGATTTTTATGCTCACAATCAGGGAAATCCTGTTGAACTTGCAGTGAAAGTCTTAAAGGATTTGTATAATCAACTCCCTGATGATGTTTATATTGCGCGTGCTGTTTCAACTGGATATGGAGAAGCGTTATTTCAGGCTGCTCTAGGTGTAGATTCTGGAGAAGTTGAAACAATCACACATTTTAGGGCTGCAAACTTTTTTGTTCCTGGAGTAGAATTCCTGCTTGATATTGGCGGACAGGATATGAAATGTCTGCGAATGAAGGACGGTGCAATTGTTAGTATTCAGTTGAATGAAGCCTGCTCCAGCGGCTGTGGTTCATTCCTTGATAATTTTGCAAACACTATGGGAATGGACGTTAAAGAGTTTGGAAAAATCGCTTTAATGGCAGAAAAACCTGTAGATTTAGGAAGCCGATGTACTGTTTTTATGAACAGTCGTGTCAAACAGGCTCAAAAAGAAGGTGCTTCTGTTGCTGATATTGCAGCAGGACTTTCTTATTCTGTTATAAAAAATGCATTGTTCAAAGTAATCAAACTCAGAAAAGCAAGTGATATTGGAGAAAAAGTTGTAGTTCAAGGTGGAACTTTCTTTAATGATGCAATTTTGCGTGCTTTTGAAAAAATTGCAGGGGTCAAAGTTTATCGTCCTGATGTTGCCGGTCTGATGGGTGCTTATGGTTCTGCATTGATTGCCTATGATCAGTGGTGCGATTTGATGGAGCCTCAACCAGGTGAGCCGGAAGGAACCGTTCATGATGTTCGTTCTTCCATAGCAACTTTACAAGATTTGGAAAACTTCCATGTTGATTTAGATTTGCGCCGCTGTGGAAAATGTCAGAACAATTGTCTTTTGACGATTAATACTTTTTCTACAGGGGAAACAAAGCGAACTTTCATTACAGGAAACAGATGTGAAAAAGGAGCTGAGATTGAAGGTGAGGTAATTGATGCCAGCAACAAAAAAAATACTGGTATTGATGATGAACAGACTGGTCCACTTCCAAATCTTTTTGCCTGGAAATATAAAAGACTTTTTAGTTACATTCCACGAAAGATTGAAGATGCTCCTCTTGGCGAAGTTGGCATTCCTCGTGTTTTGAACATGTACGAAAATTATCCGTTATGGTTTACATTTTTTAATGAGCTGGGATTTAGAGTTGTTTTAAGTCAGCGTTCAAGTCGTGCAGTTTATGAAAAAGGTCTTGAAACAATTCCTTCTGAATCAGTTTGTTATCCTGGAAAAATCAGTCACGGACATGTGGAATCTTTGATTCAGCGTGGTGTTAAATTTATATTCTATCCATGTGCTCCTTATGAAAAGCAGGAAGATGCAGGTGCTGGAAATCACTATAATTGTCCGATTGTTACAAGTTATCCGGAAGTTTTGCGAAATAATGTTGACCAGTTGCGCCAGGATCCTTCGATTTTGTATATGGATCCGTTCCTTCCTATTTATGATAAAGAACGATTAAAAGAAAGACTTTGTGAAGAACTTTTACCGAAATTTTCACTTTTGACACCAAATCAAATATGTGATGCTGTTGAGAAAGCATGGAATGAGCAGGAAAAATTCCGTGAAGATACAAAAAAAGCTGGCGAGGAAGCACTTGAAGAAATCATCACAAAAGGTGGAAACGGAATTGTTCTTGCCGGTCGTCCTTACCATCTGGATCCTGAAATAAATCATGGAATTCCTGAAATGATAAACGGACTTGGACTTGCTGTTTTGACAGAAGATTCAATTGCTCACCTTGGAAAAATAGAGCGTCCTTTGCGAATTATAGATCAGTGGGTTTATCACAATAGACTTTATCGTGCGGCGCAGTTTGTTTCTGAAATGCCAAATCTTGAACTTGTTCAGCTTACTTCTTTCGGCTGCGGACTTGATGCAGTTACGGCAGACCAGGTGGATGAAATTCTTCGTGCAAAAAGCAGAATGTACACTTTGATTAAAATTGACGAAGGTTCAAATCTTGGAGCAGTGCGCATAAGAATTCGTTCGCTGATTGCTGCCGTAAAAGAACGCAGACGAAATAAAACTAAACCTGAAATCAAATCTTCTGCATATCAGCGTGTGATTTTTACAGAAGAAATGAAAAAAGAATACACGATTATTGGACCGCAGATGTCGCCAATTCACTTTAGAATTCTGCAAAAAGCTTTCCAAAGTGGCGGTTACAATTTTGTGGTATTAGATGCAGTAGATCCTAAAGCTGTAGAAGCAGGACTAAAATATGTAAATAACGATGCTTGTTATCCTTCTCTTCTTGTTGCAGGTCAGATGATTTCTGCTTTGGAAAGTGGAAAATATGATTTGAAAAAAGTTGCACTTATTATCACACAAACTGGTGGTGGCTGTCGTGCTACAAATTACATTGGATTTATCAGGCGTGCATTAAACGATGCAGGTATGTCTCAAGTTCCTGTTCTTTCGTTAAGTGCACAGGGGTTTGAAAAAAATCCTGGATTTAAACTGACACCAAGTTTGATTGACGGACTTGTAAAAGCTCTTGTTGTGGGCGATGTTTTAATGCGAGTTTTGTATAGAACCCGCCCATATGAAGCAGTGCCTGGAAGTGCAAATCAACTTTACGAAAAATGGAATGGAATAGCGGAAAAAATGTTCTCACATCATGTTTCTTTCCATAAATATAATAAGCTTATCAAAAATATTGTAAAAGAATTTGATGAACTTGAACTCAAACCGATAAAAAAAGCTCGTGTTGGTGTTGTTGGAGAAATCCTTGTAAAATTCCATCCTACAGCAAATAATCAGATTGTGGAAACTATTGAACGAGAAGGCGCTGAATGTGTTATGCCTGATTTACTGGACTTTTTCTTTTATTCTTTTGCAACTGGTATTTTCCGTCATGAGCAGCTTGCTTTCCCAAAGAAAACCGAAAGAAATTCTCGTTTGCTTGTCTGGGGACTTGAACTTTACCGCAGAAAAATGAAAAAATACCTTTCTAAAAGTCGCAGATTTGAAGCTCCAAATCACATCTACAAAATGATGAAAGGTGTTGATGATATTGTACAGCTTGGAAACATCACTGGTGAAGGATGGTTTTTGACAGCTGAAATGGTAGAATTAATTCACGAAGGAGCTCCAAGTATTGCGTGCGTTCAGCCTTTTGCGTGTCTTCCAAATCATGTTACAGGAAAAGGCATGATAAAAGAATTACGAAGGCGTTTTCCAGATGCAAACATCAGTGCTATTGATTATGATCCTGGTAGTTCTGAAGTAAATCAGCTCAACAGACTGAAACTTCTTCTTTCAAATGCACCAATCGGAAAACATCCAGATGAACTTCCAAATGGAAAAATTCTTCTTTCAGATGGAAGACAAGTTGATCCAGTGATTAGAAAAGCTGAAGGTGCAACTGATACCGATCCTGGTCAGTTTTAGTTTCAAAATAGTGATTCCATTTTGAAATGAAGAGGATAGAGGTGCAAATGAAAAAAGTAATAAGTTTTTTGTGCATATTTACAGTTTTTCTACCAGTTTTCGCCGCTTATAATAGACTTGGCATTCCAGATTCTGCAGAAATTCGCGAAGAACTCGAAGAAAAATGGTTTACAGCACCTCTTTCTGCAGTCAGAGAAAATATTCCTGAAATAAGGGCAAATCTGAATGGTGAAAAATTTCAGATTCGTATGGAAGAAAATGAATCCACTTTCAATATTTTTGTTTCCCCTCACACAAAAATAAATGTAAAAGTTTTTTCTGATAAAGGTTTTTACGAAGAAAAACAGGATGTCTATCCGGGTGATGCAATGGGAAGCTGGGTTTTAGTACGTGATAAAAAAACTGGAAAACCATTGCGCATTCGTTATTATTTTTTGAAGAACAGTGAAGTTTTTGTTCAGTTTACTCCAAAAGGAAAAACGGCTTTAGTTGATCTGATGATTTACGGAAATTATGCTGCCAGAGGTGTACCAACTGGCATGAATTTTGATAAATTCTACAGTGCTTCATTTGAAGATGTTATGATTATAACGGAGAAAAAAATTCCTTGGGAATATGTTCTGCCAGATACAACTCAATATCATGATGTAAAACAGATGGTTGCAGTTATTCGTGAAAACCTTCCTAGCATTTCTTTTGTACCAGATGCAATGTATAATGAAAACAATGAACTTGTGCGCATTTCAAATGGAAAACCTTTCACACATTTTACTGATTCTGATAATAATAAGAATAAGGCAGAAAAAAAATCACTTTCATCTGCTGGATTTGTAAAATGGATTGCTGACGGCATTGTGGAACCGATTGCAGGTGGCATGCTTAAACGAGAACCATTAATCAAAGAAACTGTGAATGTAAAAGATATCGGACATCAGGGAGTTTTGTCTCAGCGTTATGATTTGTATTTTGCCTTGAACTGGATAAGAAATCTTGCTTCAGCGGTGATTTCTGTTTATTCTGGTAAAACTTATTTATTTAATCAATCTGGAGTGGATGTTACAATCAATCCATTTGCTTCAACTTTTACAGAAAAAGGTGTTGCAAATACTGTTACTTTTATTGAAGATACTGGTTATAATGTTGCAGTACTTCGTTCACTTTTATATGTGCTTGCTTCAACAGAAAGCGGGACTTTTTATTTCGGGGCAATTCGTGGAACAGACAGAACTATTTCCCCAGAAATAAAAGCGTTTAATGAATGTGCTGCATTTTTTCCTTATTTTCAGGATGATGGTGGGTTTGAATGTAATGTATTTATAAACGGAAGGGAAATGTCGCTTGAAAATTTTTGCCTTGAAAATGAAAAAAATTTTGTTTATTTAACGAGAGTAAAGGCTACAGAAAGATTTTTTCCACAATAATGAATTATAATTGAGGATTTCAACTATGATAAAAAAGACTTTACTTTTCATTTGTTTAATATTTTATATTGGATTTAATTGCTTTACTACGGATCTTTCTCTTTTTAGCGAAATAAATTTTGCTTTTAATAATCATTTTTTTCCTGGAACTGTAGAAAAAGTGTCTCAAATGGAAGAAAATTATCCTGATTCTGTTTTTTTGCAAAAATCAATTCTTCTAAAAGCTGAATCTCAGATTAATATGCAGCTTTATGATGATGCACTTTATTCACTTTCTAAAGTAGAAACTCAATTGCATGTTGGAATGGAAGACTATTCTAAATGTAATTATCTTTACGGAAAAGTTTTTTATTTAAAAAAAGAACTGAAAAAAGCACTGGAATATTTTTATAATGCTTGCAATTCATCATTAACTTCAAAAAATCTTGATTTTTATAATCTAAGTGTTTTTTATTCGTCAAAAATCTTTTATGATTTGGAAAAATTTAATGATTCAATTCCACTTATGGAATACATTTTGCAGACTCCACAGTGTTGTCCGTCAAATGAAGATTATTATGAAATTCTTCAGAAAATAATGATTTCTTATAACAAAACTGAAAATCCCCAAAAAAGTATCGAGTTATTTGAAAAAATCAAAAATCAAAAAGAGTCTATTCCTAACGAAATTTTTCTTTCTCTTTGTATTTTTAAAGCAGATGCTTTAAGCCTTCTTGAAAAAAATCTAGATGCTTACAATTTATATTGTGATGTAGTGAATAATTCAGAAGGAAATAATTGTGTTGTCGCACTAAAAAAAGCTTATATACTGGCTTTAGAGAAAAATATTGGTGTGAATGCTGGTGATTTTTTTTCAAAAGCCGCCTCAAAGTTTTCAGAAAATCATGAACTTGTCAACGAATTTTGGATTAGGCTTGGAATTGATGAAGTGAAGAAAAAAAATTATAAAAAAGCGGAAGAATATTTTTCTAATGTTACAGAAAAAAATCCTCTTGTGAGTTTTTATAATGCAAAAATCTTTATTGATGATAAAAAAGCTCCATTGGAAGCAGAAAAAATTCTTTCTGAACTTTCGATGCAACTTCAAAATCAAGAAAATCAGGAAAATCAAGTCGAAAATTTATTTTTACCTGAAAATTTTAAGGATTCTGTAAATTCGCTTTTGCTTTTGTCAAAATTTCTTCTTCAAAAATGGGATGAAATGGAAACTGTTTTTGAAAGAATTGAAAATCCATCTGAAAAAGACATTTATAATATTTCTGCTGCATATTATGAAAAAGGCGAATATGAAAAAGTTTCGGACAAAACTGGTGTTTTATATGCCTCTAGTTTGTGCCGGCTTGGAAAATTTTCACAGGCAAAATTAATTTTCGATTCTTTGGATTCTGAAGGAAAACTAGATTCAAAAGGTCATCATGAATATGCAAAGCTTCTTTTTTTAACAGGAGATTTTTTAGAATCATATAATCAGGCAGTTTTAAGTCAAGAAGATGATTGTGAATATACCCGCGGGTTGTGCCAAATAAACTTGAAAAATTGGAATCTTGCAAAAAATCATTTTTCTTCATATATAAAAGAAAATTCTACAAAAAAAGATTTTACTCCGCTTGTGTTTTTTTATAAAGGCTATGCAGAATATTGTCTTGAAGAATACAAAAACGCTTATGCATCGTTTGTAAGATATCATTCCGAAGAAAAGGATAAAAATAAACTTAATTACTTGAAAAAAAGTTGTGAGTATGCAGCAAAATCTGCTTTACAGAATTCAGATTTTAAAAATGCTGCAATTCAGGCAGAAAAAATCATTAAATATTCAAAAGATAATGTTGAAAAGCAAAGTGCAGTCCTGTTCTGTGCTGAAATTTTCACAGATTATTCAGATTATGATAATGCACTTAATATTTTGCAATCTTATACAGAACTTTCACAAAATCCAGATGATTTGAATTACGATTTTGAGTTCACGGCGAAAGTGATTTTTACTTGTGCAAAAATATTTGAACTTCAAAACAATCTTGAAAAAGCTGATTTATATTATCAGAAAGTGTGCAGAGATTTTTCTCAGAGTAAAGTGGCTCAGGAAGCGTTGTACAGAAATGCTGGACTTTTTTATGCTTTCAAAAATTATAGTTCTGCTTTCAATAAATTCAATGATTATATCTATGAATTTCCTTCGGGAGAATTCGTGGATGCTGCACTTTATTTTGGTGGTGATTGTGCTTTGAAGATTTCACAAGTTGAACGAGCTATTATTTTCAATCAGACACTTTTGCAAAAATATCCACAAAGTGTTTATTGTTATGGTGCAAATATAAATCTATTGACAGCTTATTATCAAAAAGAGAATTTTTCTCAGGCTTTGCAGATAGCAAAAAATATTGTGAAAAACTTTCCAAAACAAGCAGCTGATGACGGTATTGGCACAAAACTTCTAGAATTAGAAAAGATTGTGCAAGGAACAGACAGGAGAGTTGTAGAAAAACAGACAGAATATGAAAAATATGGGAAAAATAAAACAATAGAAGGAAGAATAGCTGGTTCTGCTCTTGTAAAACTTTTGGCTGAAAATCCTTCTACTCAAAATCAGGCTTACAATCTTGCTCTAGAAATTATAAAAAATCAAAATGAAAATAATGAAATTACATTTGCTGCTGAAAATGCAGAATTTATTGCCGATTATGAAAGAAAGAATCAAAAATATTATGATTCTGCTCAAAATTATTTAAAAGCAGCACAATTTTATAGAACTTTTGATGATTCCAAAAGTGCTGTTACGCTTTACAGTGCTGTTGAGGCTTTCTTGGCAGGTGATTTTCAATCAGACGCGGAAGAGGTTTCCAAAATGTTAAAAAATCTTTATCCTGATTCAAGACAGGCACAGCGTGTTGATAGACTTTTTGAAAAAACAAATTAGTGAGGAAAAAATGAAAAAATTATATAAAAAATCAATTTTTTGGACATTTTCTATTCTTATTTTAATTCCGATATCAGCTCAGAATATTGAATTACCAGAAGTAACGACTGTGATTACTGGTGAAAATGTAACAGCTGGTTCAGATGCTCTTCCTTCTTTTGAAAATGTAATTGTCATTCCTCAAAACAGTGGAAAAGACACTATTGAGTTACCAGAAGTGACTGTTTCTTCAAATTCTATCCAAAAAAAAATTGACAATGATTTTTATACAAAAGATATTTTTGCAGAAGGAACAATTGGTGGGGGATTCCCAACTTTATTTACCGGCGAATTTTCAGTTTTTAGAACAACAACTAATAGTCCTTTTAAAATCTTTTTTTCTTATGATTCAGCAGTAGGATATTCTGGAAAAAAATTGACAGATGGTTTTTCTGATCAGAATGTTAATCTTTTTATTGAAAAAAAGTACTATTCAAATAATTTCAATTGGGATTTTGGTGGTGGTTATAATGATGTGTCAAATGGTTTTCAAAATCAAGAAACAAATATTTCAAAGTTTAATCAAAATAAATATTTTGGAAATGTTGATTTTTCTTATGATTTTCCAAAAAATATAAAACTTGGTGCAAGATTTGATATGGATTTTTATAATCGTTATGCTGATACTATAAATTTTGATTTTCCTTCAGCTGCTGTGCTAACATTGAACCCAAGGATTTATTCTGATTGGAAAGGATATGGATTTGAAACTTCAATTCAAGCTGAATATCTTTTTGAGAATGAAATTCAAAATGTGATTTATGGTGAGCCAAATAATCGTGCACAAATCTTTGCACAAATCAATTGGAAAAATGATTTATTTGCTATTGATTCAAATATTGGTGTGATTTTTGGAAATAAGATTGGTGAGCAGAGTGTGCTTGTTCCTTTTTCTGTTGGTGTGAATGCTTCTTTTCCAGTTTATTTTTCAAGCAGAGAAGTTGGAATATATGCACAAGGTGGACTTGAATCATTTGAAAACAGAGTTTCTGAGATTGAAAATAAATTCAAATTTTCCTCTATTAATAATATGCCTTCTGAAACATCAAACTGGTATGGAAAAGCAGGTTTTTCTATTCCACTAAAGGAATCTTTTACAGGAAGTGCTGATTTTACTTTTAAAACGACTGCTTTTTCGAATGGAAGATTGCAGCCTGTGTATAAAAAAACTTCGATGAATAACGGACTTTATAATTTAGTTTCTCAAAGTATCACTCAGTTTAATTCAAATATCGAACTGTCTTATCATTATAAAATTTTTTCATTGACAGGAGGATGGAAATCAAACTGGTGTGATGTTCCTGTTTTAGAAAATACTCATCAAGTTTTTATAAATGTGAATTTTCAAAATGAGAATTCCAAATGGGGTGTCGAATTACAGTTTATACAGCCACTTGAATTTGAGTATATTGACGCGTTTGTTAATTTTGAAGGTTTTGTAAAACTTACTTCTGCTGTACGTGCAGTCGTGTCTTTACAGGATATTGTAAAACTTGTGAAAACAGAACCAAGAGTTTATTATGGAGATTATTATGGAAGGGGAGGAACAGCTACTTTGTTGCTGAAATTCTTCTTCTAAAATTGTATATTGAAAGTAAAACTTTCGCAGGAGGTATTATATAAATATGTTGCAGAGTTTGAAAGCTGGTGGTTTTTTTATGATTCCTATTATTGTTTGTGGAATTATTGCTACCTTTATTATTATTGAAAGATGTATTTACTTTATTAACACGAAAAAACGTGATGATGCATTGATGACCGATTTAAATAATTCTTTTATGGCTAGAAATTATGATGCTGCGGCTGTGGCATGCACACAGGCAGATACTCCGCTTTCTCACGTACTTAAAAAAGCGATTGATTGTCGTAGATATGAAGAAAAAGATTTACGCGAAACTGTGGAAGCTCAAATGGATTATGTTGTACCAAAATATGAGCACCTTTTAACTCCTTTAGGAACAATTGCAAATATTTCTACATTGCTTGGACTTTTAGGGACGGTTACTGGAAATATCAAAGCTTTTGGTGTGCTTGGAGCCGGCGGAACGATGGGAGATCCAACACTTTTGGCTGGAGCAATTGCTGAAGCATTAACAACAACAGTTGCTGGACTTTGCGTTTCTATTCCATCAGTTATTTTTCACAATTTTTTTGTTTCTCGCGTTAATCGTAGAATAGTAGAAATGGAATCAAGAGTTACAGAAGTTTTACTTAAACTTTCTGGAAGAGTTTGATAATTTTCAGGTGGAAAAATGCGTTTGAAATCAAGACGAAATAGAATTAATTCAAATGTCGATATGACACCAATGATAGACATTGTTTTCCAGCTGATAGTTTTTTTCCTGGTTTCTACAACTTTTGCTGTAGTTCCAGGAATAAAATTGAATCTTCCTCAAAGTAGAACTGCAGAAGGAACTTCTGTACAGGGGATTACTATTTATGCTGAAAAAAACGGTGTCATGTTTTTTAATGATACAGAAGTCAGTATGGATACTTTGGGAGAACAATTACGTCTGTTTGATACAGGCGATACGAAAAAAGAAGAATTTCCAGTTTCTTTGCAGGCTGATGATGAAGTTACAAACGGAACAATAGTAAAAATATTTGATATAATCCGTGAAAATGGTTATTCTGTCATAAACTTAAGGACAAAAACTGAATAATGAAATTTAAAAAAATACCGCTTTTTGGACAAGACAGTTCTCCTCAACATACAAGCAATATTTTAGCTTTAATAGGAACTTTGACGTTCTGGTTGTTTTTTTTGATTTGTATGATTTTTATAAAACCAAAACCTCAAAAGCCAAAGTTTAAAGAAATACAAATAGTTTTATCACAGGATTTTACAACTCAAAAAACTTCTCCAACAAAAGAAGATAAATCTGAAAATCAAAAAGAACCTTCAAAAATGCAGGAAACTCAAAAAACTGAAGAGATTGTAAAACCTGTGCAGAATGAAGTACCACAAATTGAAACGTCTCAAGTAACAGAAACAGTAACAAAAGCGCCTGAAACTAAAAATGCAGTTCCTAATAATACAGAACCAAAAACAGTTCAGAAAACTCAAGCAGAATCCAAACCTGCAGAACAAAAAGTGCCGGAGAATACAACACCAAAAACTGCACCAATAACTGAATCAAAACCTGTTCAAAAAACAGAATCTGTTCAAAATGCCGAACCAGTTGAATATGCAAAATCTGTTGAAGAACTTATGGCCGAACAAATGAATTCTAAAAAGAAAACAAATGATTTTAATTGGGATATGTTTGAAGATGATATGAACGAAGATAATCAGGATAATGTATACACTCAATTTCAAAATAATTCTGTTGAAACTCAGAAATCAACTTTTTCTGGTGAGGCAGGAGTAGCAGCTGAACAAAATGTTTCTTCTATAAAGAGTAAAACTGTTCAAAAAGAGAAAAATGCATCTACACAAAAAACATCAAGTTCAACAGCAAATGCACTTGCCAAAATCTCGAATACAAGTTTTAAAGGAAAAGTTGAAAATGGTATTATTGGACAAACAGAAGTGCAGACAGAAACAAATCAAGATGGTCATGTAAAACTGAAAATGTCAAATGGAAATACAAGAGCTTTACTTGAACCTACTCAACCAGTTATTAATCTTTCTCAAAATGCTGCTTCAACAATTGATGGTTCAAGAACTGTAAAAATTCGTTTTAAAGTTGTAGAAAGTGGAAATGTTCCTCAAAATGAAATACAAATCACTCCTGCTTCTATACTTACAGAGATTGTAAAGTCAGAGATTATAGAACAGATTTCCAGATGGAGATTTGAAGCAGCTGATTATATCGCTTTTGCAGAATTTGATTATAAGATTGTAAAGCAATAATCTTTACTTTACATGGCTCGTGCTGAGTGGTTATTTTAAATTGAAAATTCAGTTAACAAGAGCCGTAATCATTGAATAAAATCAAAATGATTTTTTTTAAATTACTTAAACTAAACTAGATTCATAAAACCAAGGTCTGTCCCTGCACGTGCTGGAAGCTTTTTATACCAACTTACATTAAGTTTGCACGTGCTGCGAGTTTTTTTAACGCTTTGCTAAAAAACTCGGAAGAAATTTTTGTTTAAACCGAGGTCTGTCCCTGCACGTGCTGGAAGTTTGTATACCAATGTACATTATGTTTGCACGTGCTGCGAGTTTTTTTTAACGCTTTGCTAAAAAACTCGGAAGGAAGTTATGTTTAAACCGAGGTCTGTCCCTGCACTTGCTGGAAGTTTGTATACCAACGTACATTATGTTTGCACGTGCTGCGAGTTTTTTTTAACCAAGGTGTGTCCCTAATTTAAAAAAAATATATATTAATATGCTAGTATACAAGAATTTTAGTTGAAGTTTTTTTAGCTCAGTGATATAATTAGTACTATCGATTGGAATGTTTCTTCTGTTTTGAAATTTTTTGAATTGATTTGTTTTGCGTACAGTCTTATCGTAAGGCAAACAAAAGTATGAAGATTATTCTTTATTATAAGGGGTATTGATATGGAAATGACTTTGAGATGGTATGGTACTGGATTTGATTCTGTTACTTTGCAGCAAATCAGACAAGTTCCTGGTGTGCATGGTGTAATCACTACATTGTATGATTCAGTTCCAGGTGAAGCTTGGGAAACTACAGCAATCAAAAAAATTAAAAAAGAAGTTGAAGATGCTGGTTTAAAAATTGCAGGCATT
>JALFAW010000268.1 GCA_022773305.1 Spirochaetia bacterium | reverse complement strand
TTGCATCGCAAACTCGCGCTTTTCAGGGTTCCGTACGCACTTCGTGCTACCTTCATTCCTTCGCTACGCTTCGGAACTGGCTACGCCAGCCCTTACAATCCTTGCCACTGTTTAAAATTAAAAAACTCGAAATTGAACCTAGTAAATTTTTTTTGATTTTTTTAAATTTTTCCATTTTTTAATATTGACATTTTTTTTATATTATTATATAGTAGTATACATCAACGCCGCAGTAGCTCAGTTGGTAGAGCGCCGGACTGAAAATCCGTATGTCGTTGGTTCGATTCCAACCTGTGGCACTTGGCTTCTAACTTAGGTTAGAAGCCATTTTTTTTGTCTAAATGCTTATGTTATAGGGATTTAGATAAATGGTAGTTTAATATTTAAACTGTTTGGGCGATACCTTTTTTAGCGGAACTAGGATTCGTTTTCAAACAGGATATTGAATCGACACAAAAATCGACACAAGAATCGTGATGAGATTCGTAATGTGGACTCTGTGTTGGTTAGGTCTTTCTAGACTTGTTATCCTGGGGGAAAACATGAAACCTTTTTATCTTACTAAGAACCAGCAAGGTTACTATCGTGCTGTATTTTACAACCAGCAGACCGGACTCTTTTCTAGTTCTAAAAGTACGCACTGTAAAGACAAGACTGAAGCTATGCTTATAGCTGCCGAATGGTATAAGAACGGCACGCCTGAAGGTTATACCAACAGCAGGAAAACAGACATTGATAATTCTGTTTCTACTTCGGGCTTAAACTTAAATAACATTGTTTCCCGCCTTTCTCAAAGTGAAGCTGTACTTCTTGTTTCACTGATTTCACAAAAGTTTAATTTAAATACAAACATTACACAGATAACGGCAGATCCAACACCGCAGGTTGCGGCTCCTGCCGTTGTGGTTACTCCTACTCCGAGTGTAGAAGCTTCTAAGAAAAAGGTTGTTGTAGTTCACAAGAAAAATGCCCTTTCTGATTCTGGTATGATTCCGGCTGAAGTTGCTGCAAAATGTTATGAAGCTTTGAATCCTGAATGCACTATGAAGCTTTGTGAGTTTCTTGTAAACTTTTGGACTCCGGAAAAGTCTGAATACATTCAAAATAAACGCGCACATAAAAAGCCGATTGGGGACTACCACTGTAAAGAAATGCGCGGTATGGTAAACCGTTACTGGCTGCCTTTCTTTGGCGAAGACTTTACTGTTGGAGAGCTTACAGAACAATACCTTGAAGACTTTCTGCAGGAGCTTGCAAACTTTAGATGCCTTAAGGGTGCGACTATAAACCACGCCAGAACTTGCGGTGCAACAGGATTAAAATGGCTTAAGAATAAAGGAATTATACACAGTAACCCTATGGCAAATGTTGAGGCCTTTTCGAAGTCTGATGCAACTCCTCGCGGAATCCCGGACGAGAAAGAAATTAAAGCCCTTTATGAACTTGACTGGAATAGCGAAGTTATGTACCTGGCATTTAATTTGTCTGCCTTCAGCGGTTTAAGACCGGGTGAGATTAGCGGTTTACAGGTTCGCGATATTGATTCTGAAAAAGATCTGATTACAATTCGACACAGCTGGCACCGCACTGGATTTTTGAAGAGTACTAAAACTAATTTGATTCGTAAAGTTCCGGTTGCTCACAACATTATTTTAAGACTGCTTGTACAGGCTCAGCGTTGCCCGAACGCAAACGAAGAAACTTTTGTTTTCTGGTCTAAAGCAAATGATTATAAGCCTTTCTTACCGCAATATTATGATAACGGATTCTTTGAAGCATTACACAAGATTGGTGTGAGCGAAGAAGAACGAAAGGAACGCAATATAGACTTTTACAGTCTGCGACATTTCTGTGCAACTTATCTTGCCAACATGACAGACATGAGAAACGTTCAGGCGATTCTTGGTCATACAACTCCTGCGATGACAAAACACTATGCTGATCACATGACAGACGAACACTTTGATTCTATCAGGAATATCTTTAAACAGTGCAGAATGTCGATTATTCAATCTGTGGCATAAATGGATTTTCGGGAGCGAGTCCGACAATGACTTATTTTAGGCGACGGTCTTTTGACTGTCGCCTTTTTTCGTTTTACGTCATTCTTTTGGAAATGTTCGTAAAATGCGAATTTTTTAATTTTATTTGTGAATTAACGATTTGATTTACAAACATTTCAAACAATTTTCGGATTTTTAACGGAATTATCCTTTCTCAAACGAGTTTATTATTTTCTCAAGATTAAAAAAGACGGTGCAGGTGAAGAAACCCCAGATTCTTCTTACTGCCCGAAGGAAAAACTATGAAGGATGAAGACTTACTGTTAAACAGGAAAACTGACTTTCCTGAGATTATGAGTATTGCAGAAGCTGCGGCCTACCTGACTATAAGCAAATACTTTTTGTATACGCTTGTGAAAGGCGGCTTTGTGCCTTATGCAAAGATTGGTAAGCGGATTGTTTTCCGTCAGAAGGATTTGTTTGACTGGATTGGCAGCAATGTAGTGCAGCCTTTACATTCGATGGACGATGAGGTAGAAGATGATTTTGAAAAATGACCTTGATGTATTGGACAAGATTCAGGAGCTTTTTTCTGACTGTCTGCGAAACAGAAAGTTTGGAGAGTTTACTGTTTCTTTGACTATGAACCAGGGGCGGCCTGTGAGGCTGCAGAAATCTGAAAGAGAAAATCTTGTTCGTTATGAACAGGAAAAACTGCTGATTCAGAAATGAGTAAGGCCGCTGGCGGCCGGTGATAAATAGCAAAGCGTTAAAAAAATTGCGAAAGCAATTTTTAGCTTTACCAATAAGCCCTTTTGGCGAGGAGGAAAAGTTTATTTTGGGAGGACAAGTTGCTGACATACCAACCGGCAATCTTGGTAAACAGGCAGAGCCTAAATGCTGGGAGACTCGTTTAGAAGCCGAGAGTCCAAAAGCATTTAAGGCTTTCTGCCTGTTCAGGAATATGGGCTACAAGCGGAGCATTAAAGCCTGTCTTGAGCTGAATGGAATTGAGCCGAAGAAGTACGGCTCCTGGGCGCGTTACGCCCGGATGTTTAACTGGAATGAAAGAACTGCAAAGTACGATGAGTTTGTGGCTAAGGAGACTGAAAGAGAATTAATAAATGAACGTGTAGAACGCAAGAAGCGCCAGATGGAAATGCTTAATGAG
>JALFAW010000244.1 GCA_022773305.1 Spirochaetia bacterium | reverse complement strand
AAACTTGTTATGAACTTATTAAAGGGTTTAGATTTGCCTATCACTACAAAAAAGAAGAATCTTACAATAGGCAACAAACAGACACTCTGTTTAAAAAACGAAAAATGTCTGCTTTACGCTTTGCAGAATCTATAATGCGTTTACCCTGATAAAATGGAATAAATCCATTGACATTCAGAAGCTGGATAGTGTAAAATAGCGGCAGACAGTAAAAATAGAAACCACAGGTTTTGTAGAAATAAAAACTCCTGTCAGAATTACAGAAAAAAATATAAAAATCCAGAAAGACGGAATTGAAATCTTGCTTCCTGTAAATACAGAATTTCATGAATTTCAGAACATTCTGCAGGCGGTACACCGCTTATGAGATTTAATTTTTCAGAAACAAAAATCTATGTCCGTCCCGGAGTTTTGAATAATATTTTATGAACATGAGATGAAAAGTCATGCTGAACTTGTTTTAGCATCCCACTGACGGTTGTAAAGGCCTATAAATGGGATTCCTCGAAAGGCTCGTTGACTTTTTATGGGAGAAGTTATGAAAATTTATAAAAAATTGTGTTTGGTTGCAGTTGCACTAACTTGTGCTGTAATTAATTATTCAGGTTGTGCTAACGGTTTTGGTAGTAATTCAGCTGCTGAAGTAAAAGAAGCAGATGTAAGTTACGATTCGATTTCTAGAATGGCGTATATCGGCGGTTCTTTGGTTTATAATTCTGGAAACATCGGTTATGGTCAGCTTTACAACGGTGTAAAAATTGCCGTTCGTACAAGTCTTGTGGAATCAGAAAATCAAGATGTAACGGCTTATGCAGGAAGTTCTGAATATACCGAAACAATAAAAAACTATTCTGATAAGGCAGATTCTATTAAGTTTGGTTATCTTACAGTTACAGAAGTTTCAAAAGAAGGCATTTCATTTAATTATACAAAATATGATTCATACGGAAATACTGCCGGTTCTTCAAATTATACGGTTAAAGCTGGTGAGAGCGTTGATATTACAGGAGACGGAAAAGCTGATTTAAAATATTCTGCACTTGTTCCTGTGCGAAATGATTTTGAAAATGCAATGATCCTTTCTTTTATAAGCAGTACAGATGATTTATATACAACGATGTATGCAACTATTAAAACTGATAATCCAAGTCGTGCAGCTATTGAAACAAGTTTGTATGGACTAAATACAAATAACGAATTTATTTATATTGTCGGAATCGTTGATTCACAATCGCGTGCAGTAACTTCATCAGAAACAATTCCTGGTATTTCTCACGGTGACTATGTAATTTCAGAAATTTCTGGTGAATATTACACCGCGATCGGAAACAATTCTTCTTCTGGATATGATTTAAAATCCGTGGATGATTATACAGGAAATGAAAATGAATTTTTTTCTGAGCTTGAACCTTTTTTAACTTATTTTTATACAGACGAACAGTTTGCTTCCGATACAGGTGCCGTTATTCTTCTTAAGAAAATGCCTGAATCTTTGTGGGGGAATTTAACAGAAAGTTTAAAAAATAATACCTGCACTCAGGAAGAAGCCGTAGATAAGCTGAATGAAATACTTGTCGATCTTTCATCTATTTATGCAATTATTGATAACGATGATTCTTCTATTTCGGTTTCTGATGAAGAAAGAAATGATTTTGAAGAAGCTCAAAAAGATTTTATCCTTTCACTTTTTCCAGGTCTTACAGATGAACAACTTGATGAAGAAAAATTTGAAGAATATCTTAAAAAGAATAATCAGGATTACAGTGATTTAGTATATCTTAAAAATGTTTCCACAAAATATCTTACTCTCGTTGCAATGTCGCGCCGCTTTATTGAAAATCACTTCCCTGAATCTCCGCGTGCAATTGCAGAAATTCCTGATGTAACGCTTGTTTTCCCGCTTTTGTCTATGGATTTAGGTGATGTGCCGGCTTCTGATAAAATTTTAGATTTGCCAGACACTTCAACTTATAATCCTTCCGGTAATTATTCTTCTGAATCTGAATCAAGAAATCTTTATTCAGTTGGTTCCCGTTCAGCAGAAACAGATTATGAATCGTATTTATCTAAAAAGGAAAAAATAGATAAAGATTTCAGTAAATTTCATTCAATGTCTCTTACAAAAATTAAGATACAGGACGGAAAATCGGAAGGAAAAGACAAGCCTAAAACAGACGTAATTTTTATGAAAAAATATAATACCGATTTAAAACTTGGTGTTATAGGAAATATTGATATACGCTGGGGAAAAGTAGACTGTGAAGTTGCCGGAGCAGTTTATTTGAGCATTGGTGCAAATTTATCTCAGGCTTCATATTATAATACAATCTTTAAAGAAGATTTTATGGAAATAAGCACTACAATGATGGTAGGACCTGTTCCTATAACAATGTCTTTGGGCGGAGATTTTAAAATTGATTTAAATATCGTAGCATCAACTCCTATAAACTGCGCTCTTGGATATACTGGAATGTACGGAGCCGGTGTAAATTTTGGTGCAAATTATGGTGTTTCATATAAATGGAAGTGGTTTGTTCCTGTTCCTTACGGTTATTTTGATCCGTATTTTAATTCATATACAATCAACAACACTGCTTACTATGCAGGAAGAGTGGATCAGAAACAGGATGATTTCAGTAAATCGCTTGAAAAATTTTACATCGAGTTTATTCCAACTATAACCGTAAAACCGGGAGTTAAGCTTGGTCCTAAATATGTTTTTGCTGGAGTAGAACTTCCTGTTGAATTAAAAGCTCAGCCTGGATTCGGTTTTTTTGCAGGAAATAAACTTGATGAAGCAAGAAAAGACTGGTGGTGCGTTGGACCTAGAGCTTACAACAACTTTTATTTCTGCGACCGCCTGATTCTTGGAACTAACATTTCTATTAGTCCTGTTATTGGAGTAAAAATTCCTGTTATTAATAAAAAAGTTCAGACAAATTGGAAAGCCGTAACTTTACTTGATGCAGAATGTGCCCTTACGGATAACGGTTTTCAGTATAAGAGAAAGTTTTTTAAATAAAGAATTCATGTCATCCTGAATAAATTTGGGATGATATGCTTTTATTTACAAGTTTGTGTTGCAATTTTCCTTTTTTTTGGAGGTTATATGAAAAAAAAAGAAAAAAAATTGAGTCGTGCGATTGTAGTTCTTTTTACTAGTGCACTTTGTTTTGGTTTTGCTTCTTGTAATTTTGGAGATAATAATAATAATTCAACTTCTGATATTCCTTTGCAGAAAAAATACGGGGTGGTGGAATCATTTTCATCTAATAATGACTATTACCTTGCAGGAGAAAAAATAAAATCCACAGAATACGCAATTAGCTTTTACAGTAATGATGGAGAATTTTGTACAGGAACTCCTTTTACGCATTCAGATAAACTTGAGATACAAATTGGAAAAGATCTGAATAATCTTAGACCTGTTGTTTTAGGAGAAACCGCTTATGAAACAACAGATAAGATTGTTTTGGTAAAAGTAAAAGATTCAGAAAGTCAGGATGCTGGAAAATTTTGTAAAATTTCTGTTATTCCATTAACCGATATTTTAACCGATATTAATTCGATTTCTTGTGTAACAATAAGTATTTTTCAGAATACAGAAAGCATAGATAAAAAAATTATATTAAAAAAAGATACTGAATCAATTACAAACATAACTATTTTTGACGGATTTACTGTAAAAGACGGCTTTACAGTTTGGATTGATAATAATTATGGTACAGATAAAGCAGCCGAAACCCATGATTATACAGAATATCCAAGCGGATCTGATTTAACTGATGTTATACGAAAAATGAAGGAAAATGCAAAAAATGATGAAAATTTAGGGAAAAAGAGTCATTATTATTCTTACTATGTAAAATATAATGAAATTATTTCAAATAAAGATAAGTCAATCTGCGTTAATAATCAAAATCTATAGGACTTTTTTAATGTGTTTTGCAGGTCGCTCGTCATGCTGAATTTGTTTACGAATGATAAGTTTTGCTGAATAAATTATTTTAATGGAGTAAAAATGAAAAAAATTACAAAATTACTTCTGATTTGTTTTTCAATAGCATTATTTTTTAGCTGTCAGCAGGTTTTAGATGAAAAAACTTATTATCTGAACACTTACACTGTAGAATTTGATGCAAACGGCGGAAGCGGCACAATGAAAAGCCAGACATTCAGCCAGAATAAAGAACAACAGCTTTCTAAAAACGCTTTTGAAGCCCCGTACGGAAGTCAGTTTGTAGGGTGGTCAACAGAACCGAATGCTTTTTCTGATGAAATTGAATATACCGACAACCAGTCTATCACCGTAAAAGAAAACATGACTCTTTACGCCGTATGGAAAATGGTCGAAGGTCGCGGAACTGAAACTGAAACAAAAAAATTCCAGTTTGTTTTTGACGACTGGCAGACGACGGACACCTCTGTAAAGCCCGGTGATGATTTTTACGAATACAGTGCAGGGCAGTTTTATGAACTTGATGAGGAAGAGCAAAGTAAAAAAAGTCTTTCAAGTAAACTTGACCTTCAAATAAGCAATTTTAATAGTGCTCAATTAAACGAGCCTTCTTTTAAAATTGGACAAAAATACAAAGAGCTTGTTATAAAAGATGATGATGAATTTGAAACTGTTCTTGATTTCTTACAAGAAGATATTGATAAAATAAAAGAAGTTTCAACTGTGTCAGAGTTTTATGAACTTTTTGCCGAGTATATGTGGAATGATGAATCTTATGCTTATTTCACTGCAAATTTTAATGGTCGGGAACCTTGCGTTATAATACACATTCCTGGAAAAGAAAAAATTACAGAATTTGATTTGTCTTTAGTAGATGAATATTATGACAAAGATAAAGCAAGTGAATTTTATCAAGCCTTAAAAAATAAAGATTTAATAACAGGAATATCAGAATATAAAACAGATGAAAATTCAGCTTATTCAATTTTTAAAAAATCAATAATAAATGAAACAGGAATTACTGATTTTGATTTATTGGTAAGTGATAGAGGTGAAGAATTTTTAAAGCATATTGATTTGGTTTGTGAAACTGCAGATGCAAATCCACTTTTAATATCACTTTCGCTTGACTATGCAAAAGAATTTTTGTGTTTCCTTACAGCAAAAAAAGTTTATGATAATTTCAATATAGAATTCATAGACTTTAATAAAACACCTTTCTATTGTTCATTGCTCAAAGCATACCAAACAGAAATTGACAATGATGGAAAGCGCAAAGAATATACAAAAAATCTTTGTAAAGATTTACTTGACACTTTTAAAAAACGAATCGAAAAAAATACATGGATGAGTGGTACAACAAAAGCAAAGGCAAAAGAAAAAGCAGAAAAGATGATTTTCCTTGCCGGTTATCCAGATGATTATCTAGAAGAATTCCTTTTTGAAAATGAGGCAGAAAAAGAATGGGAATGTGCATATCGGTTTATTTCTAATTTAACAAAAGAAAGCCGAATAATGCTTATAAAAAGAATTTTTCGAAATGATTTATCAATAGAACAAAGACTTTTGGATTGTTATACTCTTTCTGAAAATACTATAGTAAACAATGCATATTATGATCCATCTAACAATACTATGGTAATTAATATCCCAAATCTTCAAGAAGAAGTTTTAAAACTTGATTCAAGTGCTGCCTTTAATTATGCAGTTTTGGGTGCAACTACAATCGGACACGAACTTTGCCACGCTATTGATTCTTCTGGTGCACAATACGGTCCTGATGGAAAACGCTTGGAATGGTGGACAATTTCTGACAAACTCCGTTATAAAGAAAAGCAGAATCAGATGAAAAGTCTTTACAATCAGTTTGTAATTTCTTCTGACGGAAGTTCCGTAAGCGGTGAGCGTACCCTTGACGAAAATCTTGCAGATTTAGGCGGTTTTACCGTTGCTTATGATACATTTCTTTCTCAAAAGATTGATGAATTGACAGATGAAGAGTTTATCGAACAAAGAAAAGTATTTTTCCAGTCTTTTGCAATCTATTGGGCAATACCAGATAAAGGAGATTGGGAAAATGACGTACATTCTCCGTATGAATTTAGAATCCGCGGTGTAGTCTGCAACATGGACGACTGGTACAACCTTTACAATGTAAAATTTGGTGATACCTATTATCTTTCGCCCGACCAGAGGATTATTTTGTGGTAAATAACATTTTAAGACAACAAAGAATAAAACCGCTTCTTTTAGAGCATTGAATAACAATAATTTAAGCGAAGCGGTGTAAAATTGCTGAAAAAATATTTTAAATCACCATATTCATTCTTTCGCGCACTTCTTCAAGAGTTTTTATTCCAATTTCTCGTGCTTTTGCAGAACCATCCAAAAGAACTTGCCTGATATAGGCTGGATCAGCTTCAAGTTGAGCTCTTTTTTGACGTAAAGGACGAAGCTTTTCATTCATTGCCTCAGTCAAAACTTTTTTAAGCATTCCGCCACCACCATCTCCAATTCTTTGAGCAATAGACTCAGGTTCTTCACCAGTGCATAGAGAAATCAAACTTAAAAGATTTGCAACTTCTGGACGATTTACAGGGTCATAAGTAATATTTCTATCCTGATCAGTTTTTGCTTTTTTGATTAATTTAGCAGTTTCATCTTCAGTTGCTGAAAGCATAATTGCATTTCCACGTGATTTAGACATTTTCTGACTTCCATCCAATCCCAAAATCATAGGAGTTTTAGAAAGCAAAACTTCAGGAAGAGGAAAAACAGGTTCTTTTCCAGTATCAGTACAGAATTTTTTATTAAAACGACTTGCTATAGTTCTTGCCATTTCAATATGAGGAAGCTGATCTTTGCCGGCAGGAACAACGTTTCCTTTGCAGAAAAGAATATCTACTGCCTGATGAACAGGATAAGTATACATACCAGCATTAACATTTGTAAGTCCTGCAGCCTGAATTTCTTCTTTTACAGTAGGATTTCGACTCAATTCTGCGTTAGAAACAAGAGTTAAAAAAGGAATCATAAGCTGATTTGCTTCAGGAACATAACTGTGAGGATAGATAATAACATCCTGTTTTGAAGGGTCAATTCCTGCTGCAAGATAATCAATTACAAGTTGCTTTGTATTCTGACTTATTTTATCAAAAGCATCATGGTCGGTCAAAACCTGATAATCTGCAATCAAAATCATAGTTGGAACACCCATATTTGCAAGGCGCACACGGTTTTGAAGCGAGCCAAAATAATGCCCAATATGCAAATGTCCCGTAGGTCTGTCCCCAGTTAATACACGATATTTCTTTGGATTTTTTACCAGGTCCTCTTCAATTTTTTTGCTACGAACAACAGTAGCTTCATAGCTTTTATTGATATCCAAATTCAATACTTCACTCATAATATCTCCAAAAAAAAACTTTAATTTTTATTTATACTATTCCAAAATGAAATCTATTATTAAACGTTTTTCAGCTTAAAACAATGTTTTTATTAGTTTTTTATATTATTTTAATAATAAGGGCGGCTTTTTGCGTTGCAAAAAACAGGCTATTCGTGCTTCGCTATCGCTCATCCTCCGCACTCAGCTTCGCTTCGCTTACGGTGGACTGCTTCGCAGGCACTACTATCCTTGCCGCAAAGTTTCAGCTTAAAAAATTTAAAACAAATACTCTCATTTCAAATAAATCATATAAATTGAATAAATATTTTATAATATAATGATAAAACATACAAGAAAAAAAATTTTTTTTCAGTTTTTTTGCTATCAAAGATAATGACAACAAATAAAAAACGATTTATAATATAAAATCGTGAATGCTATTGATGTTTTTCAAGAATGGCTTGATAATTACTTAAATTTTGAACGAACTCCTCAAAAAGAAATATTTTGGCTTGATACAATTGACTATTTATGCAAACGTTTTAATAATCCTCAAGATTATGCACCTTGTATTCACGTAGCCGGTTCAAAAGGAAAAGGTTCTGTTTCAAAAATGATTGCTTGCATTTTAGATGCAGCAGGTTACAATGTTGGAATTTATTCATCACCACATATCAGCGATTTTAGAGAACGCATTTCAAAACCAAATTCATTTTTTTCTGAAGAGATTTACGAAAAAACCATAAAAGAACTTGTTCCAAAAATTGATTCCATAGTTGCAGAAGATTTACCAGCTGAAAGGCCATTGACGTGGTTTGAATTAGTAACACTTTATGCTTTTTTATGTTTCAGAAATGCAAAAGTAGATTGGGCAGTTTATGAAGTAGGAATGGGTGGAAGACTTGATTCTACAAACGTAATACGTCCTAAGGTTTGCTGTATAACTCCAATTGAACTTGAGCACACAGAATTTCTTGGTGACACATTGGAAAAAATTGCGGCAGAAAAGGGTGGAATTATAAAAAACTGTACACCAGTTATCATATCTCCGCAGCAAAAAGAATCTGTAAAAATAGTTTTAAGAGAAAAAGCAATTACTCGTCATGCTCCGTTTTATTTTGTGGAAGATTTGATTTCCAAATCATTTTACAAATTTAATGAAAAAACTAAACGAATGACAGTTCATATGGAAAGCCCAATTTTCAATAGACCGATTGAAACAGAACTTCAAATGTTAGGACAAATGCAAGCTCAGAATGCCGCAATGGCAGCTTTGTGTGTAAAAAAAGTTCTTCCAAATCTCAGTGAAGAAATAATAGAAAAAGGACTTTCAAATGCGAAATTGCCTGGAAGATTTGAAATTATAGAGAATATTAAAGATTATGAAGGAATAAATCATTTAATTTTGGATGGTGCACATACTTATAATTCCATAAGATTAACAATAGATACTCTGAATAAACTTTTTGGTGATTCAAAAGTTAATCTTTTATTTGCTTGTGCTGCTGACAAGGATGTAAAAGATATTGCAAAATTATTTAAATATCGTTTTGAACATATTTATGTAACAAAACCAGGAAACAAAAAGAAAGCTGATTTAGAAGCAGAAATACAAGCATTTTCAGATGCCCAATTATCATTTACAGCAGATTCTGACTATAAAAAAATGATTAAAAAGGCAATGTTTGAATCATCTCAAAATAACGTTAATCTTTTGATTACTGGTTCCTTTTATCTTCTGGCAGAAGTCAAAGAAATTTTGCAAAAATTTTGAAATTAACAATTATTCAATTTTTTATCTTTTAGGTTCAATTTCGAGTATTTGATTTACAAACCGTGGCAAGGATTGTAAGGGCTGGCGAAGCCAGTTCCGAAGCGGAGCGAAGGAATGAAGCGATAGCTTAACCCTGAAAAGCCTGATTTTTGCGAAGCAAAAAGCCACCCTAAAAATAAAAATTCAAAACTCGACATTTGTCCTATTATATAAATTCTGTTTTTTCGAACGTTTGTTACAAAATCTCGCGTTTTACTCTTTTTGAAAGACTTGTTAAAACTTCATATGAAATTGTGTTTCCAATCTCAGCTAAAGTATCAGCGGTATTTAAAGCGCCACTTTCTTCTGGACCAAAAATAATTGCTTTGTCCCAAAGTTTAACCTTATCGTTATTTTTTCCAATATCAACCATACATTGATCCATACAGATTC
The DNA here is from genome assembly GCA_022773305.1 of Spirochaetia bacterium. GTDB lineage: Bacteria > Spirochaetota > Spirochaetia > Treponematales > Treponemataceae > Treponema_D. Next base: position 3,763 of record JALFAW010000244.1, on the reverse strand, counting down.
TACCACGAATAGGATAGTTTTCTCCATTTATTGTAACATAAAGACCTGGGGAAAATCGTCTCAATAATCCATCTGCATAACCAACTGGAAGAACTGCAATATCCGTATCATCATTACAAATCCATTCTCTGCCATACGAAATAGATTTTCCCTGATTAAAATGACGAATAGAAGCTACTTTTGTTTCAAAAGCTAAAACTGGTTTTATATCAAAATCAATATTACGAGAATTAATAAATTCTTTTACATCTTTGTCAGGATAGTATCCATAAGTAATAATTCCTGGACGTACCATATCTAAATGCATTTTTGGATTACATAAAAGAGCTGCACTGTTTGCACAAGAACAAACTCCGGGATTTATACCACTTTTTTTTACATTTTCGATTGCAAGTTTAAAAGCTTCAAATTGTTTTTCAGTATATTCAATATTCTCTTTTTTTTGACTGTCAGAAACAGAAAAATGAGTACACATTCCTTCAAGTTTTAATATTTCATTTTCTTCTATAAATAATGCTTCTTTTCCTGCATCTTTTGGAAGACATCCAATTCGCCCCATTCCAGTATCAATTGCCAGAAAAACAGGATATTTTTGTTGTTGAAGGGTAGTGCATGCTTTTTTTAACATACTAATATGTTCGAAAGAATAAACTAAAGGAATTATTTTGTTTTTTATTAAATCAGACATTTCCTCATTAGTACACAAACTTAATAAAAGAATTTTTGCTGTAATTCCATTGTTGCGAAGTTCAATTCCTTCTTCTACAGTGGCAACTGCAAGATATTCAACAGAACATTCCTGAGCAATTTTTGCTGTAAGAACTGCATTATGACCATAAGCATCTGCTTTTACAGCAACACACATTTTAACATTGTTACCTATATATTTTTTAATATTCTTTAGGTTATATCTTAAATTATCTTGATATAAAACTGCTTTTGTACAACGATTCATTTCTTTACCTTCAATTTTTGCAATAATATATTACAATAAAAAGAGTTCTATATATATGCACTTTTTCTACTTGTATTCTACTGTTTATAACAATTTTTTAGCAATATCTTATTGTAAAAATTTTAGAATAATATTAAAATAAAATTAATTATGAAAGTCTATCTTGCGTTTGTTGCGTTTTTTTTACCATTGTTTTTATTCTCTTGCACTTCAACAAAAAATGGTTTAAATGATTATAGTGATGAGAAAAATGAAGTCACTGTAGAAGAAATCGTTTCGATAGAAGAAAATATTACTAAATCAGAAGAATCTATATTTATTGAAGAAATAGAAGAAATACAAAAAGAGCCAACAGAATCGGAACTTTTCATCCAAAAAATAGAAAATATTAATATTAAATGTGTTTCTTCGCCTTCAGTAGTAACAAAAAATAAAAACTTCTCATCTCCTTATGATTTTATAATTTCTGATAATGAAGACAATCCTGTTTCTAAAATTAACATTACTGTTACTTATCCTTCTGTAAAAAAAGATGATATTTTATTTTCTTCAGTGGAACTTATATCTGATGAAAACGGTAAAATATCTTTTATTCCTCCAAAACCTACTTTTGCATGCATTTCAACTGTAACTGTTTATCCAACGCCAATTAATCAAGATAAGGAAGTATTACAAGTTGTTAATCAAAAAAAAGTTGAAGTTACCTGGAAAGTTCGTTCCGATGCAATAAATAAAGGTGCTGTTTTATTTATTTGGGATTTTAATGAAAAAAATAAACCTGTCAATAATTCATATGAAATTCTTTCAGAATTCAGAAAGCGTGGAATGACAATGGTAGGAAATGCACCTGTAAACGATTCTGAATATATTGGAAGATCTTTAGATTTTTTGTATAAAGAAAACTATGAAATAATTGAAGCCTCATATGGTTACTTAATTTGTGGAACTGTAAAATTTGTGAAGTCAGTTGAATCTTGTGAAGAGGGATATTTATGTTCACTAACATCACAGATTGAAGCTTTGGATATGAAAAATGGAAACAAAGTTTTTTCTAAATCATTTAATCATGAAGCAATCGGCAAAAATTGGAATGACTGTGTTTCCAAATGTAAAACTGAACTTGCACAAATGATAGTTGAAGAAATTTTTTATGGTATGTGATTTTTTCCTTGAAAACAATGTAACAAGGATTGTATAATAAAATAGTTTTATGTTTTATAAAGTTTTTTAAAAGAGGAATTTTATGATTTATACAGACACAAGAGATAATTCTGTAAAAGTAGATTTTAAAACCGCTGTAATGGGTGGAATGAATCAAAAAACTGGCGGATTGTATATTCCAGTTCAATTTCCAAAATTGAATTCAGATTTATTAAATAAAGATCCAGCTCCATCTTTTAGAGATATAGCTTTTAATATGGCAAAACCTTATGTTGAAGGTGAAATTCCAGATGATGATTTAGCTGCAATCATTCAGGATGCATATCCATTTCAGCCAAAAGTTGTTCCATTAGATTCCATTTCTTATGTTATGGAACTTTTTCACGGTCCAACTTGTGCTTTTAAAGATTTTGGAGCACGATTTATGGCAAGAACTATGTCATATTTTAATAGAAATGAAGATACTCCTTTGCACATTCTTGTAGCAACTTCTGGTGATACAGGTTCTGCTGTAGGAAGTGCTTTTCATGGAGTTCCTGGACTTGATGTAACTATTTTATATCCTGAAGGAAAGATAAGTCCTTTGCAGGAAAAACAACTTTCAACATTCACAGGAAATGTTCGTGCTTTAAAAGTAAAAGGAACTTTTGATGACTGTCAAAAACTTGTAAAAACAGCATTTACAGATAATCAATTGCGAGAAAAACTTCGTCTGAGTTCTGCAAATTCAATTAACATTGCAAGACTTTTACCACAGTCTTTCTATTATATGTATTCTTCTTTGGTTGTGCGTAATAGAGCTGCAATGGATAACAAAATTCACGATCCTGCCATTATTATGGTTGTTCCTTCTGGAAATTTCGGTAATCTTACTTCTGGTTTGATTGCAAAAGAAATGGGTGCTCCAATTGAAGGATTTACAGCAGCAACAAATTCAAATAAAACCATTCCAGACTGGATTGCAACTGGTGATTATAATGCACGTCCATCTGTAGAAACTTTTGCAAATGCAATGGATGTCGGTGCTCCAAGCAATTATGAAAGAATCAAAGCTATGTATACTCTTGATCAGGTTCGTCAGATGTTTGCATCATATTGGCAAGATAATGATGGAATTATGAAATCAATAAAAGATTGTAATGATAAAACTGGATATATTATTGATCCTCATGGAGCAATTGGTTGGGCAGCTTGGGATTCTATTCGTAGTGGCGCAATGAATGACTTGGTTCACGGTATTAAAAATGATTATAATAAACCTGGTCTTACACCAAATATTCCTTGTTGGGCGCAGAAAGTTATTGATAAAAAAGCTGTCGGAGTGATTTTGGAAACTGCATCTCCTGCAAAATTCGGTTCAATCGTAACAGAAGCAATTGGAAAAGAACCTCCAATGCCTTCTCGTTTGGAAGAAGTTATGCGCTTGCCTGACAGAGCAATTCCAATGGAAAATGATTATAATAAATTTAAAGAGTGGCTTTTGGCTAACTTGTAAAAGTTTTTATTAAGTTCAATTTCGAGTTTTTTAATTTTAAACAGTGGCAAGGATTGTAAGGGCTGGCGTAGCCAGTTCCGAAGCGTAGCGAAGGAATGAAGCGATAGCGGAACCCTGAAAAGCCTGTTTTTTGCGAAGCAAAAAGCCACCCA
>JALFAW010000200.1 GCA_022773305.1 Spirochaetia bacterium | reverse complement strand
CCCCCTCCTAAGGGCTAGGTGGAACAAACGCCTTTTGATATGATAACTAGATAAAATTGAATAGATTTTTAAGAATGTCCCAGTACCTCAGCAGGATAGAGGGTTCGCCTCCTAAGCGAAACGTCGCAGGTTCGACTCCTGTCTGGGACGCCACAAACTCCGCTGAAAGCCTTATTTTACAAGGTTTTCAGCGTTTCTTTATTTATGGCTTTCTATTTACGCTGAATACGAATTGTTTTCAATCTGTCATTTTTTATTCGATATTTTTTTAAGACTTTTAAGGAAATAGGCTTGCTAACACTTTTTTATTTTTGAAGAAAAATCGCTGGTTTTTTTGGAATTTGCTAACACTTTTGAAATTCTATCTTTGAAGTGCCTGCTTTAAAAATTGCTCTTTCATTTCTGGCGATAAAGATTTAATCAGTTCCAATAACGCCATATCACTATCGGTTAAGTCGGTATCTTGCTTTGGATTGTCTGTATCATCATTAAGCGTAGAATAAAATTCTTTATCCATTTTTTGTGCATTGAAACGTCTGTCCTCGTCAATGATTTCTGAATATACATCTGTAACCATTTCTGCTTCTGCGTGACCAGTATCGCCTTGTACGGACTTAACATCTCCGTTTGTCATTTTGAGTTTATAACCCGTACTTAAATGGCGTAGGCTGTGAAATACCACAACTTCATAATCGTTTTCTTCACAGAGCTTTTGAAACCTATCTCTAACAATACGGCTTTCCACGGGATTGCCATTATCCAACGCAATAACAAGGTTGTAATCATTGTAGGCACTTCCTAAAAATTCCTTTAATTCCTGCTGGTCTTTTTTATATTGCACCAATAGTTCCGCAACTGTTTTAGGTAACCAGACAACACGATTACTTGTTTCTGTTTTTGGCGTTTTCAAGACAAGCCTTGTGGTACAATGCGGTTTTTGCGTTGGGAAAATCTTTAAAATATCCTTTTCCTTTAATTTCTGCATAGCTTCTGCATTTACTCTTGAAAGTTCTTTATTGATGATTACCTTTGCATTATTTGTAGCAATGGACTCTTCATCAATAATAACATCTTCCCATGTAAGTCCTGTAATTTCTCCAATTCGCATAGAGCAGGAAAAAGCTAAGTGCATACAAATTGAAAGCAAATCATCTTCCGTGGCTTTTACCGCTTCTCGAAATGTTTGAACACTCCACACTTTTCGCCTAGTCTTTGGAATTTTTGGTAACGTAGCCAAAGACGCAGGGTTTCTTTTGTTTGTATCAATATACTCCCAGCGGATAGCTTGATTTAAGGCACAGCGGATAATATCATGTATTTTTTTGATGTTCGCTGGTTGAACACAACGACCAGTTGCTTTTCTGTTTGCCCGTGGTACTTCTGGAACGCTCAATAAATCATTGTAGTATTTTGATAGACTTTTTGTAGTTATTTCATTCAGTTTCCAATCTCCAATAATCGGATTGATATAATTTTCAATACTGCCTACCTTACTACTAAATGTACTCGGCGACCATTTAGATGTGCCATATAAATTAACAAAAATTTCTAGGAAATCACGCAATGTAATATCTTTGTCTACAACATCTAACTCCTTTTTAGAATTTTCAATCTGATGTGCAAATTGTTCCTCTAATGGAACTATCACATATCCAAATTTCTCTTGATAGTATTCTATAAAGGCTTTTCGCTGTTTTGCTTCTTTTCTTGTTTCCAGCGTGTCCCATTTTTGTTTTCTTTCTCCTGCACTATCTAAGTACCAATAAATAACTGAAAAACTTGATTTTCTTTGTTTGATTGAAGCCATAATTTTCTCTCCTTATAGTTAAATTTCATTTAACCATTTATCGAAAGAAACCTTTGATACCCGTATGGCTTTACCAGCACGAACATAACTGAATTGACCGCTTTTTACTAATGAATAAGCTACCTTTTTGCTAATGTCCAGTTGTTCAGCAATTTCCTCTACTGTATAAGTCTTTTTTTCCTTTGTAGGAGATTGTGCATTTTGTGTATCACTTATCACTATTAAGACCCCTTTCATTTGTGACAGCAACAAAATACACTCGTCTAATAAGGTCATTATAACACACCTAAATAAAAAGAGTAGATAGATTTTGTTGCTGAAACTATCAATTATAAGCAGGCAGACGGCTTTGGAAAGCTCCGTTAGTATCTCAACTATTCCCATTCTTGTGGGCAGAACCGCACCATGCGGACGTATCATTATTCTGTGAGGATAGGTCATGGCAAAACGACTTTTCCAACAGTCGCTCTCGGATCACTGCGTGGGTCGCTCGCTTTCTTTTGAAAAGGTCGTGGCGTACAGTTCCCGTGGCTCGCTATCTCACAAACGTATCTGTCTGCTTTATTCAGTTGTCAAAGAGCTGTGGCGAAAGCGTGTTGCTTTCATATAAAAGCAGGGGCAGAGCAGGAAAGAGGGGATTGAACAAATCATGCTCTGCGGTTACTGCTTGTTATTCTTCTTCGATTTCTAAGGCAATATCAAACCCTAAAATCATTTTAATAAGTGCTTCTCTGATAAGTCCCTTTAATTCCATATCTACAACAATATAGACATTGCCGTATTCATCATAGAGTGGTCGTAGACAGCACTTTGATATGTAAGGGTCATAAAATGCCAGTATCTTTTCAATCGCTTTTTCGTCCCCGTCCATTGCCTGCGAAAGCAAGTAGTAGGACGGCTTCTTCATTGTGTGTTTCATTTGCTATCATTTCTCCTTTAGTATTTTTTTCATAAGCTCTAGTGAATTGTGTCGGTTTTGAAAAACACCACTTCTTGAAATATTTTGTCTTTTTGCAATCTCGGTATCGCTCATTTCCAAGAAATAATACATCAACAAATTTTCTCGATTACGCTCAGACAAATGTTTCAAGGCTTCTGCCAGTTCATCATCACAAATACGAATATCACTACCACATACATTGAAAATCGTATAGTCCGTATCATAGTCGTCCCAGACAGCCAGATTTTCTACAACGATTTCTGGAAGTTCACAAAAAAGCGTTTCTCCCTTTTGTCGTCGCTTTAATTTCTTCTGATAGTCCTTAACAACATGTCGGACAACTTTCTTCAAACAACTTTTAAAACGGCATTGAACTGTTTTCTGGAAGTCAGATGGTTTCATCAATCTCACCCCCTTTCCGTTACGATATGAAAAGTGGTTATCCCTCTTTCCGCACCATATAGGGAACGACAGGTGTGATTTGCTAAGTTGAAACCGAAAAAAGTTGAAAAAAATTTTTAACAAAACAAAAACAGCCCGATAATGTGTAATTACACAAACAGACTGTTTTATAAATTCTATTGATATGAATTTTTAATTCTTGTAAAGGGTGTAATGATTGTAATAGTGGACTGAAATATTTATTCAGTTGAGAACGGCAGAACGTTCTTCCGTATGCAATCATGGTATAGCCCCCTTTAACCAGAGCTATGCCTTATTTACTCCTAAGAAAAAAGGACAGTTCTGGTTATATCCAAAACCGTCCCGTTATTTTTCAAGACGCACAAAAGTGTATTATCTAGGAACGGTTTTTTTTATTTACCGCACACGATAACAGCTTTTGAATTATTACTGCATACTATATGCAAGCATTTCAAAAAATACGTTCTCATACATAGATAAAACTTTTTTGTCATAGCCTTTGTGTTCTGTAATGCCGTTTTTAGACCAGGTACTTACTTTATTACTTCGCTTGATAATATTTTGGAAAACCAAGTTATCTTCTTTATGTTGCTTGTACAGTTCTTCCAGGTTTGATTTTATCGTTGTGCTGTCCGTATCAACTAAATAAGGAACAAAACCGATCATATCTAGTCCAGGGTTAAACTGTTCTTGTAAATCAATCAAATAGGAAATATAGTTTTGAATGTTGTTTGTACTTTCTTCTTCTGCTTGTAAAGGGATCATGACGTAATCACTTGCCACGATTGCATTATTTGTATAAACGCTTGGCGTTGGTACAGTATCAATAATAATGAGATCATAGTCACTTTTTAAAGGTGCTAAAAGAGTAGCAAGCAATCTACTTTCATTTTCAAAAGTCCATGAGCGAGTTAATTTTGGCAGTAACATCAAATCAAACGTGCCAGGGATCAAGTCTAAATTATCAGTCAAATGAACAATAGAAGAAGCCAAGTTTCCATTTTTCAGTCCTTCATAAAAATTAACACGTGGCAATTCTACCTTAAATGTTTTTGCTAAGTCTTTTGTCAATGTTGCTTGTAAGTCCTTATCGATCATTAAAACTTTTAAATTAAATTTGTCTGTCAAGTAAGCAAACATAGTCGATAATTTTGACTTTCCAACACCACCTTTAAAATAATTGTTTAAGATAACAATCGCTTCATTTTTACTGTTTAAAATACGTCTTAATTCTTCAAGTATTTTGAGTTCTTCCTTCTCCATAACTACGCCCCATTCTTTTTTTGTATAGTAATATTGTATCATTAGGA
>JALFAW010000193.1 GCA_022773305.1 Spirochaetia bacterium | reverse complement strand
ACGTTCCCGGTATTCATCCAAAAGCTCATAAAACTTTGTGGTGTTATCTACAGTATTCCCAAGTTTTTCACGAAAGAATGCCTCCAGCGTTGAAAAAACTGCAAGCGTAAAGATACCGGAGTCTACACCTTGCAGAGATTTAAGACGTTTTATCTGGTCTAGAGTTGGAATAGGAGAAGGTGCTGATTGAGTTTGAACTTTTGAATCTGAGTTTGCCATGTTTTTAGTCATTACTGTATTACCATTTCACAAGCGAAATACATTTTTTGCTACCACACTTAGGGCATTTTACAAGCTTTGGGAAAAGGCCTTTCTTTTTTGAAAAATGCTTCCCGCATTCCTGGCAGATGTATGGAATGGGAGTGCCGGGTTGTGGGGGAACTACGGAATTTGATTTTGGGAACATAGAAACTCCTTAAAATTTTTGATAGGTAAAACCTGCAAGGTCATTCGTAAGCTCCCGCTCCTGACGGGCAAGTTCTGCAATTTTATCGGCAATCTCGGAGTATTTCCCCTCACTTGCTTCCAATGTGAGAATCTGATATTCAATCTCGCAAAGAGCCTTTATTTTTTCTTCCACGACGTCGTAAAAGTCGAAGTCTGCGGGAAATAGTTCTTTGAGTTTTTCAATGCTCGATTCTATTGTTTTCCCGTCTTTCTCAAAGACTATTTCTCCACTGTAGGAATTCGTTACCTTGATTTTTCCCATAAATCTTTCACTAAACCAAAGCAATTGTTGTGCTATACCTGATACTTTCTGCTCAGAGTCATATCTATTGTACTCTGTAGCGACTACTTTCAAGAAATCTGAGCAGGAGACAGGGTACATGTTCTTTATTCGGGCAAAGAACATCTGCTTGTCGTCTGAAAAATTCCCATCAAGTGCACACAGAAGGGCAAAAAGCCACACATTGCCAAAATGCTTTGTGCCCACAGCTCCACTTGACTTGTAATACTGTTCAAGGCGACGGATGATAGCGTCCGAAACAAAGTTATAACGGAACTTTTCTGAATCCACAGAAACAAAATTCTCATCTGTGAGAGCGTAATTCGTTTTGCTTTCGTCAGAAAGATTGTATTCTGTAGCCGCACTGTTCAAGAGCGTTTCAAACCCGCGATTAATTTCTGCGACTTCCGTTTCTGTCAATGCACGGGAAAGACTTAAAAACTCTGCCGTAAACATAAGCAAAGACTCTGTGCTTGCCTGATAGCCGCCAAAGAACGAGGGACGGAACAGACGTAAAAAAGCACGTTGTGTAATAGAAAACTGTTTTTTTGCCTCTCCCTCCTGTGGTTTTCCACAAAATGGGCAGAAGGCTGCTCCATCTTCAATATCTTGATTGCATGAAATGCATTTTTTCATTTGTTATCTCCTCTTCAAAGTCCCCACAAATCCTTTTAAATTTATATCATGATCATTTGATACCCCAGCCCCACGCAAAATTCCTGTAATAAAGCGGGAGCCATTCTTCCTAGCAATGGAAAGTGCTGTTTCATCGTAGTCATTTTCCATATCAACATCTGCTCCTTTTTCAATAAGGAGTTTGACAATTTTGTTATGCCCGTTTTCTGTCGCTTGCATCAGAGCAGTATTATTGTCTGAATCTGTTTGATTCACATCTGCTCCGGCCTGGAGTAAGGCTTTTACAATATCCTCATCGCCATTTTCTGCGGCATAAATAAGGGGATACTCATCTTCAATACAGTCAATATCCGAAAGTTTTTTTATGAACTTAAAAGCATCCACCATTCCCTTAAAATGAGCATCTTGCACAGCTTTTTTATCAGTCACTGTCTTTGTAACTGTTTTTGTAATAGTCTTAACCTTTTCTTCAGGATCTTTCTTCAATTGATTACCACAAAAAGGACAAAAGACAGCTTCATTCTCTATTTCTTCGTTACAATACTTGCACTTTTTCATTTTACAATTTCCTCTTAACCACTTTTGCTGCTATTAATTTTTTTTACAGTCTGTCCGGCAGGTATGCTTTTATTGAAACCGGAACCCCACAGTTCTGGCAGAATCTATCGCCAGCTTTAATTTTATTCCCGCATTTTGTGCAGTAGCGGACGGTTTTTACAATCGCAGAAGAAGCAGCTTCTTCTCCCGAAGCCTCAGACAATATCTTACTCTCAGGCAATTCCTGTTTTTCGATTCCCATTTCTTCACAGAAAGAATCGAGACACTCAAAGAATTTCTTTCTCAACTCACCAATCTTTTTAAGAGACGAATCAAGGTCTTCGGGCTTAAAGTATTTTTTGAGTTCGTAAAGTCCGTCTTCCAGTTTGCTTTTTGCTCCGGAAGTCAGGCTGATTGCATTGCTTGTCATTCCATCAAGAATCAGCTTCTGAACTTTGCTCTGGTATTCCTTGTCACGCCTGTTCTTTTCCCTTATATGGCTTTCATAGCGGTCAAAAATTCCTTTGAGCGGCAGAGCAAGATCAACGTACTTTTTAGTGGAAACATTCTGCATAGAAAGAAAACCCCTGATATTCATCTTGTTATAGAGATATTCCTTTCTCTGTTTTGAATCATAAAGGCTGATTCCTGCGTAATCGAAACCGTAGTCTTCAAGAACATCGCGGAATGTGTCCAGAATGTTCTGATGATTTGACGGCGTAACAGTACCAGCCTTGTTTGCTACAACATAGAGACTTTTTCCCTCTTCCTTTCCGAAAGGCAGGTCATCGTCATCCAAAAAGTCCAGGTCAGATGTGTTAATCGTGCCTTTGCTGTCCAATCCTACAATCCATATCAAAAACTTTGCATCTTTTATGTAGGATTTTGCAATTTTCATATCCTGTTCAGTTGAACCAGAGTCTGGCGCACTGTAACCTGGAGTGTCAATTAAGCAGATATTGGAAAACAAAGATGAATCAAGATTCGTTTCCACAGTGATATAGCTCAAGATGTGCTTTAAGTCGAACTTTAGCTTTTTGAGCATCTCGTGTGAAATCGCCTTATAAAGTTCTTCTTTGATTTCAAAATTACCACCCCGGTAAGAAAGTCCATTAATTGAAGGACTTTCTCCTGAAATGACATAGCTTGGAATTGCAGTTACAGGCCGTATTCCTTCTGCAAGTTTTACACCGCCGCTCATAAAGCTGTTTATAAAGCTTGACTTTCCGCTTGAAAAACCGCCGCCAACAGCCCCAACCATTTTTGAATGAAGTGGCGGACAGTTTGCAATGAGCCTCATCTGTTCTTTGATTTCATCAAAATCACGGGCATCTTTCATTTGATTCAAGTCACGAACAGAATCGCAGAAGACAGAAAAATCATCTTTCACAAGAGAATCAAACTTCTTGATGTAAGTGTTTTCCTCAGGTTTTGCATTAAGAATGTCCGCTATGAAAGAAAAAATCTTCTCAAAATCAATGTTTTCCATCTGATTACTCCAGTGTTTCCAATGCTGCAAGGCAGTCGCAGTAACGTTTCAGAGTAGATTCTTTGTTTGCAATCTGCTTTTCAAGTTCAGAAAGTTCCTTGTCCATACTTCCGAAAAGCAAATCCGAAAGCCTGTCTTTTTTAGCAGAAGATTCCATTTCATTCAGGAAAGTCCTGATTTGAGATGAATATGTTGAACGAAGATTATCCCTGTATTCTTCGGCAGCTTCCATAAACTCGTTAATCTGGTCTTCGTCTTTCAGAACTCCGGAATGTCCACTCGTAAATTTCTGGCTTGAAAGATTAAAAGCCGGAATCTTCATATTACCTACGACTTTACGGATACTCGTCTTTAAAAGCGGAATGTCAATATCATCATCTCCAACACTTTCCCTGAGTGCAGAAAGTGTCTTTGACTGAACAGAAGCCCGCCATTCAAACACGGCTTTTTCTGCCGCATCAATCAAATCTTCCTGTAGACTCTGCACTGTACTGTTAAGTTTTGACTTTATCGGTGATGTCTGCAATGTGTGCACGTCATAGTTTTCCGTAGTGTAGACAGTTTCGTTACCCCATCTTCCGAAGGAAATCAAGTTCAAAAATCCAGTTCCCTTTATTATTGTTTTTTCAACTTGTCGCGATTTTGTCTCGTGTTTTTCATACTGACTAAAGTCACTCACCTCGTCAAAGAGGTTTCGGGAATTTGCCTTAAGAGTAGAAGAAAGCTCTGCCTTAAACTGATATACAGACTCTTCAAATGCATTGTCAACATCGACACTTGCAGCCGCTCTAAGTTTTTCCTTGCTTGCTTTCTGGGCTTTCAGCTGTGCGGCGTCAGTGCTTTCAAGACGATTTTTGCCTTCCTGAACTGCACTTTTTATTCCGCAAAAGAAAGAATCCACATTCTGTCTTTGTTTTGTAGTGTATTCCACCTGTCGCTTTTCAATGATTTCATCTTTCATCGAGCGGACTTCTGCAATATCGTCCTTAACTTTTGAAATGCCAGAGAGTTTTTTAAGGCTTTCCTGATAAGAACTGCCATCAAAATAGTCTGGATACTCTTCTGCAAGCCTTGAAAATGCAAACTCCATATCTTCATCCCATGAAGAGCGGTCATCTATGTGCTGCAAAAGGGCATTACAGATTGAAGAAGTAATTACAACACGATTTTTCATATTGTTTATGAGTTTGTCGTACATTTCTGCACATTCAGGATTCTGCTTTTTCTTCTGGGTGAAAACTTCTTTTGCCTGAGAAGAAAGCTGACTTTTAATTAAATTTACAGCTTCAAGCAGCTGGCCATTTGCATCATCCTTGATTGAACCATAAAGCTGCTGGTCGCTTCGGCTTGCTACAAGGAAAACTTCCTGAACGCCCTTTCTGCTGGAAATATGTGCCATCAAGTCCAAATCCTCTTTTGACAAAAACTCTCCTGCCGGGGAAACGACAAACACAACATCACATTCGCCAAGATAATCTTCAGTTCTCTTTTCACGAGATTTTACAGGGTCATTCACGCCTGGTGTGTCTACAATCTGAATGTCTTTCAATTCTGGAATGTTCAGATTCAACACAACGCTTTTTGTAAACGGCATATACTTTCCGTTTGCGCTCACATATTCCCCAAGCTTTCCCATCAGGTCGTCAAGACTTCCAGCCTCAATGGGCATTGTTTCTTTGAAAGAAGCAGAATAAACGCTTTCCATAATGCCGCTTTTCTGCATTCTCTCGTATTGGTCATAAGAACCTTGCTTTGGATTGTCTTTTAATGAGTTATCGACTGTGCGCTCAATTCTGGAAGCATCAACCGGCTGATTTCTTTTCTTTGCCCGTTCGGCTGCCTTTTCTGTTTCTTCGGCTATCATTTTTTTGCGGAGGGCTATGAAATCATCGTGTTCCTTCTGCAATGTGGCAACATCTGTTTTTGTAAAAAGTTCCACTTCCGCACTTGGATTTTCTGCATAGCGGATAACCGTCAAAGCCGCAGTCATCGGAGTTGCAGCCTTTGGCAAAAGTTCTTTTCCACCAAAGAAAAGGGAGTTCAAAAGAGACGACTTTCCGGCCTTAACACGTCCTATAATTCCTATGCTCAAAAGACGGTTTTCTTCTACAATTTTGCTTAGTTCTGCCTTCATGTTTTCTGCCGAAGATACTCCGCTTTCTTTTCGAACAGTGTCTGCCATCCCAGCAGTGATATCGTCAAACTTTGCTAAGACATCATCTACCTTCTGCAATTTGTCGATAAAGTCCATTTCCATTATGCTACCCTCCATCTGTTGATTTCCTGAGAAAGTGCCTGTGCTTTTTCTCTGAGATTTTCAAGTTTTTCTGAGATTTCCTTTGCAGACTGCATTTTCTCTTCTTTGTCTGCTCTGGCCTTCTCCAATTCCTGCTGCTGACTATCAAGCATCTGCTCATACTTTGCACGAACATTTTCAATCATATCGCCTACCTGTTGCTGTAAAATACCAGGAAGTTCCGTGCGAAGCTTACTCTTAATCTGAGGATAAACTTCGCCTGTTAGTTTTGAGCGAATTTGAGCCTCACCTTCGGAATTCTGCATTTTCTGTTTGCCAAGTCCCAAAAGACCTCCCAGAACGGTCGGAAGAAGGACCAGAACAGCCCCAAGAATTGGATTGATTGCAGTCGCTACAAGACCAAGAGATGTTGCAACAGTAGAAGCAATAGGTGCTGTAAGTGCAGATGCTAAACCTGATCCAACGCCAGCTCCTACAACCACACCTCCAAGAGGATTTTTGTCTTTTCCGGACGGAATGAAAGTCATAAGGGTCTTGAAAGATTCCTGCATTGTATCAACGATTTTTGCTGTATAGTTTGTATCGATATCCATCTTTCCGAAGACTTCAGAAAGATTTTTTACAGATTCCGAGAAATCAGAAACTATACCATCGTTCACCTCTCCGATTCGCTGCTGCATTGACTGCACAAGAGAAGAGCGGACAATCTCGTTCATCAGGTGTTCAACATTGCTCTTTGCCATAACAGCACTTATAATTTCATCAGTGGAATTGTCCAAAGCATCGCCTACATCACTTATGATACTGTTGACCATTCCGCCTGAATAACGGCTCTTCATATGTTGAATGTCGCTTTCAGATGTTGATTTTATCTTTTCAATACTGCGTTTTATTTCGTCTTCTGCAGCCTGAATCTTAGTCGCATCAAGACGGGAAGCCTTAATCTGATAGTTCAAGCCTTCAATGACACTGTCGCAAGCCTCGTTTGCACCTGAATAATACATATTCTTGAAAAGGACATTTGCATCAATTGCTGACAAACATTCCTGAACACTAGAAGCATTGGTGTTGTCAATTTTGCCAACCTTGATATCATAGCCAAACTCACTGTAAAGAATATCACCAACTGTCTGTTTTACCTCTTCAACTTTCGACGGCTGAACAACATCTGCATTAGAAAGGAAGAAAGAAAACTTGCGGTCAAAACTATCAATTTCATTTAATCGATTCAAAAGAGAGCGGGATACAGTACCATCAGTAACCTTCATCAAAACGATGTAATAAATTCCCTTGTTCAGATATTCTGCAATCGCCTTGTTATGCTGTTCCTTTGGTGCAGAAAACCCTGGCATATCAACAAGGACTAGCGGCTCAATTGCTTTTAATTTCAGATTATTTAGATAGACACGAGCAGAACGATACTTTTCCGCATCTTCCGTAAGTTTTTTCATATCGCTGATTTGATAGCGCTTTGTGCTTCCGTCAAAAAGAATTCCCTCAGCATATTCTTCGCCTTCAGAGTAGTGAAGTTCAGTTGCAAGAGATGTTTCAGGGGTGATAACAACAGGCAAAACACCGTCTCCCAAAAGAGTATTAATCATCGTGGATTTACCAGCACTAAACTCACCCACAATAGGAACGAGTAACTCTTGTTCTGCAACACTTTCTTGCATAAGCTCAATTTTCTGCTGCTTATCAGAAGCAAGAGAGCCTTCTTTTGCTATATCAAGCAATTTACTGCATACGTCTAATACCTCTTCTTGTGCTTTTATCATTTTTTTCTCCTTTTTCTAGAATTTTGCTAAATTCTATTAGGACTAGAAGAAAAAATCATAGCTTGCCAGGCTAAATCTTTAATACCTGTAGATTTCACAATTTTTCTAATAGGATTATATGATAATTTAACAAAACTCCTAACCGTATCATTTTACACCCTTAATAGATATTTGTAAATAAGTAATTCTAATAGGAAAATAACTATATCTACGAGGATTATTATGACGGGTGAAGAAGTTCGCCAGACATTGGCTAAAAATATAAAGAAATACAGAGCCCAAAAAGGATTTTCACAGGCACAACTTGCGGAAGAAGCTGATATTTCACTTCCTTTCATGAGTTCTATCGAACAAAGCTCAAAATGGCCTTATCCTGATACTTTAGCACAAATTGCGACCGCCCTTGAAATTGAGGTTTCTGATTTATTTACCACTCAAGACGGCGAAGCTAAGACTCATCAATATAGTATCACCCTTATAAAATCTTTAGTTGAAAATCAGAAAAAAGCCTTGGATGATTTTGGCGAAAAATATCTGAAATAATTTTCCAAAAAACTCCAAAATCGCTCCAACCCCCATCAATCGACATATTACTCAAAAAATCCAAAATGACGCGTCTACGCGAATCCTAGAGCGTGTTTTATTGTATTCTAGTTATTTTCTAGCTTTCTATATCTTTTCTAGTTTTCTAGTATTATTCTATAATATTTCTTGTAATTTTCTAGCTTTTTTCTTTAATTTTACTTGATTTTTTCTAGTTTTCTATCGATAATATAGATATAAAGAATTTATCTAGATTTTTTCTAGTTTTTCTCTGGGAGGAAAAATTAAATGAAAGTTATTGGACTTGGATTACAGAAAGGTGGAGTTGGTAAAACTTCCATCTCTGTTGCTTTGGCAGCAGAACTTGCAAAGACTTCTAAAGTGCTTCTGATAGATGCAGACCCTCAGGGAAATGCTTCCGGAGCCTTATTAAAAGAAATAGATTATGAGCTTGCAGATGCTCTCTTAAATAACTGTACTGCAGATCAGCCTGTCACAAAAACAGCCATCCCTAACCTATGGATTATGCCTACAAAGCCTCTTGAAACCGAAGGAAAAGAAAAAAGCAAACTTCGTGTATACAAAAAGAATGTTGCATCAGAAGAACCTTTTGTTATGGATGATCTTACAAAAGAATTTCAGGATGATTTTGATTTCTGTCTTTTTGATACAAGCCCTGATTTCAGTACTTTTGAAGAAAACATCTTTTATGCATGTGATGAAATAATTCCCGTCATGAAATGCGACACTTTCTCTGCTGATGGACTTACAATCTTCATGGAAAATATCAACGATTTCAAACGCCGCAGAAGATGTGAAAAAGCAACTATCAAAACAGTTGTTATCAATGAACACAATGCTTCTTTTGCTCTCGATACAAATATCAAGAATGCAATCATGAATCAGGCAGGATATAATAAGATTATTGTTCCTCAGGATCAGGCATTTAAGAAAGCTCAGGCTTATCAAACAAGTATTCAGGAAATAGGAGCAAAGGCTACCACATTAAAAGCCATTGCAGAATTAGCAAACGCAATTAAGGGGTAAAAGTATGATTCCAGCAAATAAAAAAAAGAGTTTTACAGAAATCCCAGAAGGACTTTCAAATCAGATAAAAAGCACTTTCAGTACAGAAATAACTTCTGAGTCAGAAACAAATGAAAAGACTCCCCCATCTGATCCTGTAGAAAAAAAAGAAGCTATTACTCCAGAAATAAAAACTATTACAAAAACAAAAGACCTAGCCCCTATAAAAGCTAAGAAAAATGACCGTAACGGCCAGATTAATATCTGCGTTCCTCCTGAAACTAAAACAGATTGGAAGGTTCTTTTTGCAAAAAGCAATGTAAATATTACACAGGGAATAATTTTTGCTGTTGAGCATCTTAAAAATGAAATTGATAAAGGCGAAGTAATGCTTACAGTTGGGGGTGTAATTCAAAAGGCTAGTAATACATAGAAGATATTGCAACAGTTTATATTAAAATATCCACAAAATGACTGTGGAAAACTGTCTGAAAATGTAACAGACTTTATTTTAAACTATGCATTGCGTAAATTATTATAATATAAAGATTTAGCACACTATTGTATTTCTTGCTGTAACACTTTTTATATAAAATTGTAACAACTTTTATTCTTTCTTCTATAATATCAATTAGAATTCAATTAGATTTATATTACAAATAGTAATACAGTGGATACTGTGTATAACTAAATATAAACTGTTACATTTAATATTAACCAAATTCTTCTTGAATAATACAATAAAATTCACAGATATTATATTCTTTAAAGCTTAAAAGGAGATACTTGTTATAATTCAGATACCTCCTTTTTATTTTATATACAAACTGTTACAAAATTACAGGTATTTAAAATATTAAGTGTTACAAATTTCAATAATTTAAAATAAAAACTGTTACAAAAATTTTCCCTCCAAATACAAACTGTTACATACCATCTATCCGAATTATTGATAGAATTAAAAATCTATGGTATTTTTAGATAGCATTATAATTGGAGTATTATGGATAAAAGTCTTGTTAAATTTTCAGCTAATGAGTTATTTGAAGAAACAGAAACAAACCTGCCTCAAAAAAGAAGCTTTCTTCCTTCAGTTTTTATTAGTGCAGCCCTTCCCCTACGTGATACTAAACGAAATGTATTTATCCGAAAATACAATAATGTCACAATGAAATTATCTGGGGCAGAAAGAGTTCCTTATGGCAAATATGGGCGTCTTTTGCTCTCAATATTGACAACTCATGCTGTACAAGAAAAAAATAAAGAAACTCCTAATGAAATAATTTTGAGATATGAATCACTACAGCAGCTTTTAGATGAAATGCAGTTACCTCGTCAGCGTGGAAAAGACGTAATGGAACAGTTGGAGTGTTTTAAGGAATGCTCTTTCATATATGAAGAAGTTCAGACAAAGTATATAAAAACACCTTCGTTATTTGAAAATGATCCTGATTTTGAAGGCATGAAAGAAGTCAAAGCTGAAAAAGTTTCAACAGGTTTGATACCTTTCTTTGAAGCGATGCAATATATCAGTATTACTGACAAAAATAAAAATAAAAAGAATATGGCTTTTGAAATCAAACTTGCAGTTCCTTTTATCAATCTTTCTCAGAAACATTCAGTTCCGATTAATTATACAGAATATAAAAATATTTCATCTGCATTAGGAAAAGATTTATACGCATGGTTCTGTTATAGAAATAATTTTATTACAAATGATGAACCTCTTTTTGTACCTAGACATTCTCTAGTTGAACAATTTATGCCAGTTCAAAATTCTAATAATCCACAATCTCAGGAATCAGTAAATTTTAATCATATAAAAGAAGTTGTAGAAGACATTAAGAAAAAACATTATCCGGAATTGAATGTAAGTTTCTTAAAAGATGGTTCTGGTTTGGAATTGAGAAAATCTCCTCCTGTGATTCTTCCGGATGATAAAGTTCGATATGTACTGGTAACAAGTGATAATTAGTTTAAAATAAAAACTGTTACAAAAAGTAAGACTACGATTTTGAGCAAATTCTTTTAAAATATAAACTGTTACCATTTTTAATGAATCGAAATAATAGTTCCTTCAAACACTTTTTTCACTAAATGAACTGGCAATGGAATTTCGAAATCTACAGCCTGCAATAAATGCTGTTCTTGAAGCGAATATCTGACTTTATCCTCTGTGTACATTATTCCTGTAAAATTGTTGATCGCAATTTGCATATTAAGAGAGTTTACGAATCTATAGGTCCAGCCAGGTTTTTGTTCCATGAATTAAATAATAATTAATTGGAAGAAAAAAATATATAAGAAGTCGTTGTGTAGTATAATGTGATAAGAACAGCTCGTTTGAATGACAACAATAAGTTTTAAAAGGAGATATTATATGGCAGCAACTTTTAATTCCCTTGAGAGTATGGGCGAAGAGATTACAGATGAAAGACTTGTATCTAATAATGATATTGAGGAAATGCTAAAAGTCTTAAAGAAACAGCATCCTGAGAATGAAAAGTTTTTTGAAGATTGTCTTGATGAATTGAAAAAGAACTAGGATGTTTTTAATACTATGACATTAGAAGATATACAGGCTGTTTTAAATAAACTATAGCCTTACATAAAATGCATGATTTCCGTTTCAAAAGAATCCTAGTCTTCATTAATTCTGAAGAGGTATTAAATAGTGACATATTTTGTCACCGAATATGAAAAACCATGGTAAAATATATTTATGGCAGAAAGAGAAGACAAGTTCAGAACCCATCGTATTATTCAGATTGATGAAGATATTCGTTCAGGAATCTATCCAAGTATAGATTATCTAAAGGAAAAGCACGGAGTTAGCCGCCGTACAATTTTGCGTGATATTGAGTTTTTACGTGATAGATACAACGCTCCTGTTGAAGTCGATAGAATACGAGGAGGCTATTATTATTCTGATCCAACATTCGCAATTAGAAACGTACTGCTTACGGAAGGTGATTTATTTACTATCGGTACCGTAATGCATTTAATGGAGCAGTATAAAAACACGCCTCTTGAAAATCAGTTCAAGCATATGATGGGAAAAATCAGTGAGCTTCTTCCTAATCAGGTAAGTGTAGACTCCGGCTTTTTGAATAAGGATATAAGTTTTATAAGTGATCCACTGCCTCAGATTCAAGATGGAGTTTTTGAAAATATCTTTGATGCCATAAAGACTAAAAGAGTTTTGAAGTTTGATTATCGTTCTGTTGGAAGCCAGGACTATAAATCCAGGGTATTTGATGCATATCATGTTTTGTGTCAGAAAGGAAACTGGTATGTATTTGGCTTTGACCATGGGGCAGGGGAGACTCGCATATATGCTCTTTCAAGATTTAAGAATACTACAATTACAAATGAAACATTTACGATTCCCGATGGTTTTGATATCAGCAAAGAAGTGGATTTAAGTTTTGGTATCTGGCATAACAAAGAAGCCTCAGAAGATTATGAACTACTTTTTAATAAAGGTATGGCCAATTATATCCTTGAGAGAGAATGGCATAAGGACCAGAAAATGGTACAAAGGGAAGACGGCTCTGTATACCTAAAGTTTTCTTCAAATCAAAAGCAGCTTATTTTGAGCTGGGTTTTAGGATTTGGTTCTGCAGTTACTGTCTTGTCTCCTGAAAGCTTGAAACAGGATGTTATGAAGACAGCAAAAGAAATAATAAAAAAGTATAAATAATTTTAACTGGTGACACTCTATGACACTATTGACCTTTATAATATTTAGCAGAAGGCTGAAAAAGGAGGTCAATTATGGGATTCTTTGCATTCATTTTTTTATTGGTCATAGTAATTATTGCCGGTCGTAGTTTAAGTGATAAATATGGAACTGATGGTAAAAGTTCTTATAGAACTTCATCCTATACTCCACGATTTTCAGATGATTTTGATGAAGATGAAGACTTTGATGATTATTCGGATTATGAAACAAGTGCGGCCAGAGGAGACAGAGATTATTTTGGTGATGATCCAGCTCGTGATTATGATTCATATTATGCGCAGGTTGCAGATGATGCAATGATGGGAGATCAAGACGCTATAGATGAAATGCGCGGAGAGTTTGAAGAAGGAGAGTGGTAATAATGAAAGATAAGATTAGAAATACAATATACGGTGCAATTGTTGCAGATGCACTTGGAGTTCCTGTTGAGTTTAAGGACAGAGCTTTGCTTAGGAAGAAACCTGTTACTGATATGATAGGTTATGGAACATATAATCTTCCAAAAGGTTCCTGGTCTGATGATTCAAGCATGACTCTTTGTCTTGCAGAGAGTATAGGTCGACTTAAAGGTATAGATTATGATGATATCATGAAAAACTTTTATGGCTGGTATAAGCATTCAAAGTTTACTCCTGACCATCATGTTTTTGATATTGGACGGACCTGTCATACAGCAATTATGCATTCTCGACAAGGTTGTGAGGCGGTAGATTGCGGATTAAGAGATGAGCAAAGTAACGGGAACGGTTCATTGATGAGAATATCACCTCTTCCATTTTGTCTTATTCAGCAGTTTGGATCTGAATCAATGAGTAATGAGGAGGCATTTGAGATAATTCATAATATTTCTTCTCTTACTCATGGACACAAAATATCACTTGTGGGTTGTGATATCTATTGTTCAGTGATGATAGAAATCTTTAAGGGAACAGAAAAAGATGAACTCCTCCAGAATGCACTTCCAAAAATTGGAGAGTATGTAAGACATAATCCGCATTATGCTTCGGCACTTTCTAAATATGAAAGGATTACTCATAAATCTTTTACAGAACTTTCAGAAGATAAAATCAAGAGTTCTGGATATGTTGTAGATACATTAGAAGCTGCTCTCTGGTGTTTTCTGACAACAAACAATTATCACGATTGTGTATTGAAAGCAGTAAATCTTGGTAGTGATACCGATACGGTAGCCTGTGTTGCCGGAAGCATCGCTGGTTTGTATTACGGTGAGATTCCTGCTGATTGGATAGAGGCAATCAGGAATAAAAAGCTTGTTAATAAAGTTATCGAGAAGTTTTCTTGTGTAGTTCTGGGAGGGGAGAAATGAAGATTATTAGTTATAACATAAATACCTGTTCTCAGAGAAAGATAAAAGAACTATTCAAGATGGATGCTGATGTTTACGTTGTTCCGGAAATTGCAAGGGAAGATAAAATCAAATTACCAGATGGATTCGAAATGAAATGAAAGAAGATGGAATGTGTGAGGGGGATTGCAAACCTTGTAAACAGAACAGAGAAGAGTTTGAGAAATGGGTTTTGTTTATTCGTAAATATGGAGAGCGTTGTAAAATGCTGAAAACTACTTATACGGTTCTTTGTGTTGATGATAGGCAGTATTGGACTATGGGAGATCCTATGAATACAACCTGGGTGTTGAATCGGTCGTTGATAGATGAACCAAGAAGAGTTCCGCCGTTGGAATGGTTGGACCGAAAAAAAATTACAGAAGGTGAGGAAGAAGATGAATAAGTTGCAAACACAAGTACATGAATATCTTAAATCAAAATATCAAAAGGCAACTGGAAAAGATATGCTTTGCCAGAAAACTCTTTCTCCAACCAGAAGTAAGTATTATTTTGAAAACTTGGAAGATAATTTGTATGAGAAAATGTCTGATCGGACAAGAGGCTTTTTTGAAGCGGGTAGTGGGGAAGAATTAAAAGACAAAATGTTTGCATTGCGGAGTTCTTCCGCAATGACTTTTAATCTTTTAGGAAATGATTCAATAACAGTAAAACCAAATAATCTTCTGGGTGCAGGTGAATACAGAATTGAATACGAGAAACAATTGGATACCTTACAAAAAAGTAAGGCTCCGGCAAATCTTGATGCATTCTTAGAAAAGACTAATGAATTATGTTTTTGTGAGATGAAGTTGTTTGAACCTTTATACCATAAAACAAGTTTCCAGAAAGAGTTGCCTTCAAGTTATGAGGATATGGAAAGATACATATATCTTGATTCTGCATATTTTTTCAAGGAATCGATTGAAAAGTTAAAGGCCTCAGGCATTAAACGATATGATGCCTGTCAGATGTTTAAGCACACGCTTGGTATCTATAATTATGCCAGAAAAAACGAACTCAAAGGAAAAAAGATAACGCTGCTTAATTGTATTTGGACTTTGAATGAATCATTAGGTGATAAGAAATTAGATCAGCAGTATAACCAAATAGCATTGGAAGAAAGAAACGAGTTCAATAAGTTTATTGAATGTATGTTTAATCCAATAAATGCTTTTTCAAAGTTCGGAATTGATTTTTCAATAAAGCTTATTACTGAAAAAGATTTAGAATCAATCTTGAATATATCAGAAGAAAAAAGAAAATGGCTTAAACGATATTAGGAGTGTAAAAAAAATATCATGATTTCCCAATATTTTTTACAAGAGCCATTCATTCTGTGATATAATAGAAATCCATTATGGAAGAGAAGGTTGATTATAAAAAACTTTGGAAGCTTTTAATTGATAAAGATATCAAAAAGAAAACAGATTTAATTCCTTTGGCTGGAATTTCTACAAATATCTTGGCTAAAATGAATAAAGGTGAGTTTGTTTCCATGGAAAGTATTCAGAAAGTTTGTAAAGCCTTAAATTGTGATATTGGTGATATTTGTGTTGTTAATGAGCCAGAATTGGAATCAGAAGAAATTTAAAGTGTCATTCTTTGACACCGTTATTATGTATAATATATTCCGATAGTTTGTAATTATCAGAAGTTGCGGAGTGAATTATGGAAGGAAGCAAAAATAATTCTGCAGATTTGTTGCCGGAACAAAAGGCGAGAGAAAAAATAGACAAGTGGCTTGAAGAAGTTGGTTGGACTGTCGTTTCTCGTGAGGAATATACGGATGCGATAAATGCTCAGGCCGTAAAAGAAAACCTTATGATCGGCAACCTTGAGGCTGACTATATGCTGTTTCTGAATGGTAAGGCAATCGCTGTTCTTGAAGCAAAAAGGGCAGAAAATCAGCTTGGAGATGATGTAAAAGCACAGGCAGAGAATTATACCAGAATCCTTCCACAGACAAATCAGTACTGGTTTAATCCCATTCCGTTTGTTTTTATTTCTAATGGCGAGACAATGCTTTTTAAGGATATGAGAGATCCTGAAAGCGAATATATAAATCTTGGAAAAATGTATTCACCAAAAGAAGTTTGTGAGAGGGCAGGGATAAAGGATGAATTTGCTATGCTTCCAGC
This sequence comes from Spirochaetia bacterium, assembly GCA_022773305.1. Lineage (GTDB taxonomy): Bacteria > Spirochaetota > Spirochaetia > Treponematales > Treponemataceae > Treponema_D. The sequence goes on along the minus strand of JALFAW010000193.1, from coordinate 2,432 downwards.
AGTTCCTCCTGTTGTAGAAGGCAAGCTTCGTCAGTGTCAGCATGATGCAATTACAAATGTTGAACTTTCATTCAAGAGAGGAATGAACCGCTGTCTTTTGGATCTGGCTACAGGCTCTGGAAAAACTTTTACAGCTTGTATGCTTAGTTACAGGGCAATTTCATATACTCCTGTTGAACGCATATTGTATCTTGTTGATAGAAATAACTTGGGAAAGCAGACAGAAGATGCGTTCAAATCTTTCAAACTTACAGAAAGCGGTCAGACTTTTACTTCTATATATTCTGTATTGCGATTAAAGAAGGCAGAAGAAGCAAAGAATACAAATGTCTGTATTTCTACAATTCAAAGACTTTTTGCAGTTTTGACAGGACAAAATTTTACAGATTCTGATGATGATGCAGATGACCAGAATGAAGATGAAACTTTCTTTAACGAAGAAGATGAAGAAGGTTCGGCAGTAGAATTAGGAGATGATGTAAAACTTCCAAAAGATTTTTTCCAGTTGATTATTGTTGATGAATGTCATCGTTCAATTTATGGCCGCTGGAGAAAGGTTATTGAATATTTTGATAAAGCCAAAGTTATAGGTTTAACAGCAACTCCTACTCCTCAAGCCTATGCTTTTTTTGGCTGCCAGCAGATTACAACAGATAAATACAAGCCGACTTTTCAATATTCCGTAGATGAGTCTTATGTTGCAGGAATAAATGTTCCTCCTCGTATTTACAGAATTAAAACGGAAGTTTCTGAAAACGGTGGTGAAATCAAAGATAAAGAGAAAGTCTACGAGGTAAATAAAAGAACTGGAGAAAAAATTTCTGTAGTTCAAGATCAAACAAAAAATTACACAAAAACTGATGTTGATAGAAGTGTTGTAAATCCAACTCAGATTAAAAAAATTGTTGAAGAATATAGAGATATAATTTATGACAAGCTGTTTCCTGACAGAGATCCAGTTTGGGAATATATTCCAAAAACTCTTTTCTTTGCAAAAACAGATAAGCATGCAGATTTAATCATCAGTATCATCAAAGAAGCCTTCAAAGAAAAATTTGATGGAGAAATAGTTCCTGAAAACTTTGTACAGAAAATTACCTGTACTGCAGGAGATACAGAGCAGCTGATTAAAGACTTTAGAAGGGAAAAGGATTTTCGTATCGCAGTTACTGTAACTCTTGTTGCAACTGGAACTGATGTAAAACCTCTGGAAGTTTTGGTATTTATGCGTGATATTCATTCATCTGTTTTGTATACACAGATGAAAGGACGAGGATGCCGTAAAATTGATGATGATGCATTAAAACTTGTTACACCAAATGCAGATACAAAAGAGAATTTCATTCTTGTTGATGCAGTTGGAGTAACTGAAAGTGAAAAGAAGATTCCAAAGGCTACAGAAGGTGGCGATGGTTCTGAAGGAAAGAAGCTTTCTCTTGAAAAGGTTTCGGAATGGCTTTCTCATGGGGATGTAAGTGATGAAAACCTGCAGTTCTTAGGAGAAAAACTTGCTTTCATTAACAAGAAGACAGAAACAAAACATCAGGTAGAGTTTGAAAAACTTACTGGCATTTCTATGGAAAATCTTTCTATTAAGATATTCAAAGAAATGGAGAAGGGGCTTCCTGAGTTTGAAGATATTAATCAGCCTAATAATGAAAGAAAAAATCTTGTATCTGCTTTGATTGATAAGCCAGATGCCAGAAAACTTCTATTAAATCTTGAAGCAGGTTTTTATAAGATCCTTAGACCTGGAAAAGATACTATAACTTATTCAGGCTTCTCGCTTACAGATTCTGAAAACTATACAAAACAATTCGAAGAATATGTGAATCTTCATTGTGATGAAATAGAAGCATTGAAAATTATTTACAACGATGAAGAAAAAGCGATTTCGTATGCAATGCTTCAGGACCTGAAGGACAAGATCATTGCATTGAATCCGTTGTTCCAGGAATTTGGCGTAATTTGGGATGCTTATCACACTTTGAGTGTAAACAATAAGATTTCAAAGAAAGTTTCTAAACTTGAAGAAAAGGAAGAAAGACGAACATTAACTAATCTTATTCAGTTGGTTCGTTTTGCTTATGGAAAGACTGAAACATTGCAGGCCATCAACGGTATTATTGCAAAAAGGTTCAATCTTTATATTGGTCAGCATCTCGGTACAGTAAAGCGTGACTTTTCTGAAAGTCAGATTGAGGTTCTGAAACAACTTGCTGATTATGTAACACAAAAAGGATGCTTCACACGACAGGAATTGTTTACTGAAAACAGACCATTGTGTATGGAACAGGGCTTCCGCATTATACATTTTTTACAACTTTTTCAAGGCATCCTTCGTGTTTATCGCAAAGCATTTGCTTTCCAGAAATAGACAGATTCTTTGCCTTTGTAAACTCAGAAAAATCAGTCTGTTTCAATATGTTTAT
>JALFAW010000123.1 GCA_022773305.1 Spirochaetia bacterium | reverse complement strand
AAAAAATGATTACATACTGGCAGCAATTAGAAGGAAATTTTTCAAAAGTCAAAAAAAACACAATAGATGAAACGCTTCCTCTCTGGATAGATGCACGAAACGTCACAAGAGATGAAACAACACTTTTACAGGAAGAATATCAAATCGAACAGGATCACATACTGGACATTCTTGACCCCGACGAACTTTCACGCATCGAAGAAGGCGACGGTGACTACATTCTCACAATCGTACGTGTACCAGTTTACGACCCGCAGGCAGAAACACCATATTTTACAGTTCCAGTCGGCATCATCATAAAAGGCAAAACCATCATCACCATCTGCTGGACAGACTGCGAGCTTTTACGCGATTTTGGCATCAATAGAGTTCGAAATGTCCGTCTCAATGATTTTCCGTCATTTATCGTGCACATATTAAACCGAGCAAACCTGAATTTCCTGCGATACTTGAAAGAAATAAACAGACGCTCCACAAGCATCCAGAACGAAATGCGCACAGAAATCGAAAATCACGAAATTCTCCAGCTTTTAGGATTAGAAAAATCACTGGTTTATTTTGCAACATCACTCAAAAGCAATTCCCTGCTTTTACAAAAAATGAAAACTACAAGATTAATCAAATTTGATGAAGAAGACATAGATTTTGTAGAAGGCGTTGCAATAGACAACCGCCAGGCAATAGAAATGGCAGACACCTACTCAAACATTTTGTTTGGAGTTATGGACGCTTTTTCTTCAGTCACATCAAACAACCTGAACGTAGTGATGAAAAAACTCGCAATCATCAATCTGGTAATGATGGCACCAACATTTATCACAAGTTTCTTCGGCATGAACTTCCGTCTTCCATTTGAAACATATTCAGGCTACATACCAGTTACCATTGCCACAATATTATGTTTGCTGTCAGTCGGAATCAGCTGGATATTGCTGAACGTAAACAGTTCTTCCATAAAGAATGCAAAAAAAGCCAGAAAGATTTCGCGTTCACAAAGAAGAAAAGTCAAAGCAGAAACAAAAAAACTTAAAAAACAGGAAAAAAGACTAAAATAATTTCACGACAAAACTGATTTTCACATCAGGCAAAAAAATCATCGGGCAAAAAAATCATCGGGCAGTGCAGCAAAACCTGAATCCCATGTAGTTATAACATTCATTCGGGTCGTAGCTGTATCTGTCACCAGCAAAAACAAACATAGTATATGCGGACCAGCTTCCCCCTCTGCTCACCCTTTCAAAACCAAACTCAGGTCCTGTGACATTATCAGAAGTATAATCCTCAAACCAGTCCCAGCAAAACTCGAGTACATTACCACTCATATCAAAAAGACCAGCCCCATTAGTATTACCACTTCCAGCAAGAGAAATATTATCAGGATCAAAAGGCACACCACAAGTTCCAACAATTCTAGAAGAAGATGCATTTTCAAACGTCCACGCATAAAGCAACGCATCATCTTCCCTCGACAACTGCCCGCTAACAAAATCTCCGCGTTGAAATCCATCTTTTGTGCGCCTTGCAGCATATTCCCATTCAGCTTCACTAGGCAACCTGAATCCATCAGCGTCCCAATTGCAAATACACAAATCACAGGCAGCCGTGTCACCAGAATCCCGCAAAACTTCACCATTATAAGTATAGCACGGAGTTCTGCCCTTAATCTCACTCAAAGCATTGCACCAGACAATCGCATCATACCAATTAATCATAGTAACAGGCTGAAATTTATCATCATCGCCAGGCACAGCACCACGCTTACCATTCGAACCAGCCTGACCTGGATTTTGAAAAACATAACCGATTTTTTCAGCTTTTTTCAAAACAGTATACCAAAGCAAATAAGTAGTTTCATATTTATTAATAGAAAAAGGAGCTAACTGACGTTCCGCCGTATAAGTTTGAGAATCTTCACCAATAGTAAAACTCAAATTCGATCGAAAAGTGACAAGACTGATATTAGAAAAATTAAATTCATTCGATTGAGCAGATAAACAAACAAGCGAAATCACAAGAAAAAACAGACAAAACACATTTTTTTTATAATTCTTCATATCAAACTCAAAAATCATTAAACTTAAAAATCATTAAACTCAACAATCCAAAAAAAACAAAAAGTTTACTTAAATTTTTTTATTTCATTCTGGCACAAACTGTCACAAATTTCATTATATTCAATACCAGCATGACCTTTCACCCAAATCCATTCAACATCAAACAGACAATTCAGCTCATCAAGCTGCATCCACAAATCCTGATTTTTCACAGGCTTTTTATCAGCAGTTTTCCACCCTCTAGCCTTCCAGTTTTTTATCCATAAAGTGATACCGTTTTTCACATACTGACTGTCAATATTCACAAAAACCTTGCGCCCGGCAAACTGCTCAGTATTCTTTACAACAGTCAAAGCCATAATCGCAGCCGTAAGTTCCATTCTGTTATTTGTAGTAGATTTTTCACCGCCACTCAAAGTCCTAGTCTGACCATCAGCTTCCACAACAATACCCCAGCCTCCAGGACCAGGATTTCCGCTGCATCCACCATCAGTATAAATCACAATATCAGAATTTACCACAATGCTCACTCCCAAAATCACAAAAGAAACGAAAAATTCCTAAACAAAGCTACAAAAAAATAAAAAAAAGATTAAACAAGCACACCTTTAGTACTTGGGATAGTCCCACCACGACGCTCATCAATCTCCACAGCATTACGAATAGCCCTGGAAACAGCCTTAAAAACACCTTCAATTTTGTGATGGTCACTTCGCCCGCGAATCACATCAATATGCAAATTACACAAAGCAGAATTTACAAATCCCTGCCAAAAATCTTCAAAACAATCAGTCTGGAACGAAGCCTGCTTACCACCGCTCACAGAAACAAGCGGAACACCAGTCAAACAAGCATTGCAAACAAGAAAAGCCCTGCCACCAAAATCAACAGCCGCCTGACACAAAGCCTCATCCATAGGATAAATAAAAAAACCGCTTCTGAAAATTCCGGCACAATCACCCAACGCTTTTTTAAAACATTCCCCCAGAACAATACCCGTATCTTCAATAGTATGGTGCTGATCCACATCCAAATCACCTTTTATGTAACCCGACAAATCAAAAAGCCCGTGTTTACAAAAAGATTTCAACATATGATCAAAAAAACCAATCGGATTTTCCACATCACACTTTCCGCTGCCATCCAGATTCAAAGTCAATTCAATTTGAGTTTCACCAGTAATTCTTTTCACAGTTGCACAACGCATACAAACCTCATTTTCACAAAAATAAACAAGGAGGGGGAGCAAACAAGTTTGCAGGTCTCCCCCTGGCTCCAGCCCTTCGGTCTTCCGCCACCCCCTCCAGCGGGCAAAACAAATACAACGCTGCCCGCAACGCCCGGCCTTAGTTTAAAGCATCACTTTTCTTAGTTCATATTCAACAATATCAGTAGCACCATGACTTTGCAATAACGGAAGCAGATTTGGCACTTCAGATTTTTTTACAGCAATTTTGACAGCATAACCATTGCCACCAAACAAAGGAGAAACAGTAGGACTTTTCATAGAAGGAATACCTTTCATAAGATTTTCAAAATCATTTTGAGCAACATTCATTTCAAGCATCACACGGTCCCGGGCATTCAAAACAGTTTCAAAAAGCATCTTCAATTCCAAAATCTTTTTCTTTTTGTCAGGATTTTCCATAGCCGCTTTTGAAGCATACATTCTGGTAGAAGATTCCATCAAAGTGTCCACAATCTTTAATCTGTTAGCTTTTAACGATGAACCAGTTGAAGTATTATCAATCAAAATCTGAGCAATAGAATCTTCAGTATCCTGCACAAACCCTTCGCTAGTACCCCAGGTTCTGAAAATCGTACCATCAATTTTTTTGTTTTCCACAAATTTTTTACTCAAATTCTGATATTCAGTAGCAATCGTCACAGGAGATTTCAATAAAGTTTCGTAAGCTTTATTTTCCGGAATAGCAGCAACAATTCGCACAGGGTCAAAACCCAAATCCATAATCTCCACAACTTTATCTTCAACACCATTTTCATAAACCCAGTCTTTACCGCTAAAGCCAAGATCTGCCTTGTCATTAGCCAAAAGCAGACTTGTAATCTGAGGTTTCACAACCTGAAAAGCCAAGTCTTTTTGATTTGTAACAGGAAAATACTGCCTGTCAGGAAGATAAATAGAAATTCCCACATCATTCAAAAGTTCATAAACAGATTCATAAATTCTACCTTTAGCCAGCAATATCTTTAATTTGTCCATATTTTCCTCACCACAAGTCGGATAAAAATTAAACTCTCCACAAACAAGATTAATTATATAGAAGATTTTTGCAAAATTCAACAAAAACAGACAACAGATAAAATATTTTAAAAGAGGGACAATTCTCAATTGATAAGTAAAACGTTTCCTGAGTTTTTTAGCGAAGCGTTAAAAAAAACTCACAGCATGTGCTAAAAAAAATGTACGTTGGTACTTAAATGATATAGCACATGCAGGGACACACCTCATTTTAAACTAAACTAAAACTGAGTTTTTAGCGAAGCGTTAAAAAACTCATAGCATGTGCTTAATAAAACTTGCATTGGTGTTTTTTCCATAATAGCACATGCAGGGACACACCTCGTTTTATCATACAAGGTCTGTCCCTGTTTTAAAAAAAAGAATTGATTGAATACTTGTCTTGGTACAACGAAAAGAGAATTAAGGTTAAATTAAAAGGACTGACCCCTTTACAATTTAGGAATCAGTCCTTAAAATCAGCCTAGTTAAAGTGTCCAATAATTGGGGTGCACTTCACTTTCTATTGCCAAATTTCTTTTATCATCAATAGAAAAATCACAAACCTAATCATGAATAACTTAGTTTACTTTTACTGTTGAACCCCAGTCCTTCTTTGGAACTACATTTTCAACTGAACCATCTTTTTTTGTAACTTTGATGCTCAAAGCTGTCAATGAATGTTTGTTAGATACTTTTGACTGAACACCAATTACAGTAATCTTTGTAGCTCCATTATCAATAAGTGTTTTATCTTTATCATTCTTCATATTCATCAAATCATCAATAACCAAAACAGATTTTTTTTCTACTACTGGATAAACACAGTAATATGCATTTCCCCAAGATTCAACTTTTTCAATTTTGTCAGAAACTACACAGAACTGAAGTTTTTCTAATGATGGTTCTTCATCAAAAACATATTCCACAGAAACCCAATCAGGCTGAACTTCCAATATTGGATAAGCCCACAAATTATTCCAAGTCATTGTGATTGAACCAGCTGGTTTTGCTGATTCAGCAGCCTTTTTCTTTGGTGCTGCAGACAAAGCAAACAACATTGTTATAGCTACAATGGATGTTAATAGTTTTTTCATAAGTTATACCTACCTATATTTTGAATAAATTTTAGCAAAAATACGCTATTAATATATATTATAAATCACTATTATAAAAAAGAAATAAGATATTTTCCCTATTATTCACACATTGATACTTTAAATAATTCTACCCCCCCCCCGTTTACTATATTTTTGTTAATTAAATTTTTAATCTATTATTGATTTTTTTTTAATTCTGTATTAATATCAACAAGTTATATAAAAAAGTTTTTTAATTACTATTTTGTTGTTTGGGATTTTTAATTACCCTTTATTCACTGAACCTGTCAGACTTAATTGACAGGAGGCATGATGTCTCGCACTGATGAACAGTTTTTTTTAGAAAACTTAACTAAAATTAACAAAAATATCGGGATCATTTTTTTAATATTTTGTCTCGTACCAATAATTTTTATTCTCTTCACCTTAACTGGTCTTTGGGAAGTTTCTCACGTTCATTCTTTAATTCTGTTGATTTCAACAATTATTACGACAATCGTTTTAGATGTACTTAATAGAAAAAATAAACATCAAAAATTTGCAATGTATTTTGGCATTATTATGCTTTGCTTTGAAGTTTCTTTTATGAACTACACAAACACGATTCGACTTTTCATCTCTTATGCAATTGTACCAATTATTTCTCTACTATATTATAACAAAAAGCTCACAATGATTACCTGTGCAGTCAATTATTTTCTGATGATTTTTTCTTCCTGCATCACAGCAAATGCAAAACTGGAAGTTATCACAGGAAAATTTTCTCCAGTTATTTGGGCTATTCAGTTTGCTATTGGTTTAACGATTGAATCAGTGTTTTTATTTTTTGCACTATCAAAAATTTCCGATAGAATTCAAAAAACACTTGCAAATTTAATGCAAGCGTTTGATGAAAAAGATGACGCTCTAAGTCAACTCAAAGACAGAAATCAACTTGTTGTTAGAATCAATAATGAACTTGAACAAAAAAACTTTGAACTTAAAGATACTCAGTCAAAAATAATTAAATTTGTAGCAGAATGTCTTGGTAGCCATGATTTATTTACTGGTCGTCATGCTATCCACACGCAAAAATATGTTGAACTCATCTGTAATGAACTGGTAAAAAAGGGATTATACACAGATGAACTTACTGAAAAGAATATTGATTACTATCAACTCGCTGCGTTTTTACATGATATTGGAAAAATTCACATACCTGAAGGCATCTTGAATAAGATAGGAAAATTTACTCCAGAAGAATTTGAATTGATGAAAAGTCATCCTCAGGAAGGGAATAAATTGTTGAATTATCTTCCGCCAATTGAAGAAGGAGATTTTAATAAAATTGCTAAACAGATGACTCTTTATCATCATGAAAAATGGGATGGAACTGGATATCCTTTTGGTTTAAAAGAATATGAAATTCCTCTTTGTGCTAGAATAATGACAGCAGCTGATGTTTTGGATGCCTTAATAAGTCAGCGTCTTTATAAAGAACCGATGTCTATTGATGAAGCTATTGAAGTTTTTGAAAAATCAAGCGGAATTCATTTTGAACCTGCTATTGCACAAGCTGTAATTGACAGTAAACATTTAATTACACTTATTGATAATGATTTTAAAACTTCTGAAGCTGAGACTAATGCTCAAGAACTTGAATGGTGGAAATCTTACCACGAAAATATCAAGCGTGTTCAACAAGCACAACAATAAAACTTTTTTTAATCATAAGTTAAAAATTTACTCGAACTAAGTTGCTCCTCTTGATCCTCTTTTTTCTATTAGGTTCAATTTCGAGTTTTTTAATTTTAAACAGTGGCAAGGATTGTAAGGGCTGGCGTAGCCAGTTCCGAAGCGTAGCGAAGGAATGAAGGTAGCACGAAGTGCGTACGTAACCCTGAAAAGCGCGAGTTTGCAATGCAA
>JALFAW010000113.1 GCA_022773305.1 Spirochaetia bacterium | reverse complement strand
GGTGAAAAATTTGACCCTACTTCATACGCAAAGGTTGTTTCACGACTTGATTTTGATTCTGCCCCTAATGGTGATTATGCAATTTACAAAGGACAACCAGTTTTTATACAAAACTATGGAACTAAGTCAAAATGTGATAGTATTCAAAAAATGGTAAAATACGAATTAAACCATTTTGGAATTGGTAAAGACTGGTAATTATGCCGTCAAAAAATTTTTAAGTGTTTGAGGGGATAATTCCGATACTGAAAAATCTTCAATAGTATTTATTCAGTGTTTCCATAACTTTAAAAATTTATAAATGTTCATGTTTTGCTGACGGCTATCTGGTTGCAAATGTTTTCCGCCTTTTGGAGCAGAAAATCAAAACTTTTGTAGGGCAGAGTTAAAATCTATAAAATTTTTTGGAAAAAGTAAAATTATAATGAATAAAATGAAAGAAAATATAAAATTTGATATGACAGTTCCATGCGGAAATGGTTTGGTAAACATTCGGGTTGGTGCAATCATCATGAAAAACGATAAGATTCTTATGGTTGCAAACAGAAAAAATCCTGAGTATTTATATTCTGTTGGCGGAAGAATAAAGTTTGGAGAAACGGCTGAACAAGCTGTGATTAGGGAAGTTTATGAAGAAACCGGGATTCAAATGGAAGTTGACAGATTAGGTTTTGTTCATGAAAATTATTTTTATGGAGATGTTGATTCTAATCTTGGAAAACTGATTTATGAAATTTCATTTTTCTTTTATATGAAAGTACCTGAAAATTTTGAACCAAAAAATCAGACTTTTACAGAAGATGACCATAAAGAATACTTGCAGTGGATTTCATTGGATTCGACAGTAAAGTATTATCCTGAATTTTTCAAAACAGAATTGAAACATCCTCAAACAGCTGTAAAACATTTTGTTACTGATGGAAGAAACATTTGTACTGGATAATGTTTTTCGGTAAACATGTTATTGAAAACTGTTTCCATATTTGAAATTAGAAAACCAAATCAAAAGTCAGATTAAAAAAGTAGAGAGGATTAAGAAAAATATGATTTCAAAATTGAAAATTGCCTTGCTGCAGATTGCTCCCTGTAAAACTTTGGAAGAAAATCTTGAGAAGGGCATTGTGTGCTGTCGGAAGGCAAAAGAAAGAGGTGCTGATATTGCCTTGTTCCCTGAAATGTGGAGTAACGGATATAACATTTATGGGCGGCATTTTGATGAATGGAAAGCGGAAGCAATTTCTGCTGACAGTGATTTTATCAATACGTTTGGCGAAACTGCAAAAGAACTTGATATGGCTGTGGGCATAACACTGCTTGAAAAATACGAAAATGCACCTCGTAATTCCCTTGTTCTTTTTGACAGATTTGGCAAGAAAAAATTTGTATATGCAAAAGTTCATACCTGTGATTTTGATGTGGAACGTAATCTGACACCTGGTGATGATTTTTATGTTACAACGCTCGATACGGCTATTGGAGATGTAAAAGTCGGTGCAATGATTTGTTACGACAGGGAATTTCCAGAAAGTGCAAGAATTCTGATGCTCAAAGGTGCTGAACTTATTCTTGTGCCAAATGCATGCCCGATGGAAATAAACCGTCTTTCTCAGTTGCGGGGCAGAGCTTATGAAAACATGACAGCCATTGCCACCTGCAATTATCCTGAAACTGTTCCAGACTGCAACGGCGGTTCAAGTGTTTTTGATGGAGTTGCTTATCTTCCTGAGTTACCTGAGTCCCGTGATACCTGCATATTGCAGGCGGATGGCAAGGAAGGCATTTATCTTGCTGAACTCAATCTGGAACAACTTAGGAATTACCGCAAAAGGGAAGTTCACGGAAATGCTTACCGCCATCCAAAAAAGTATGGATTACTGACAGATACAAAAATCTCAGAACCGTTTGTAAGAAACGGTTACCGGGAGTAAACAAGGTCTGTCTCGGTATCTCTAAAATGAGAATGAGTTTCTGGAAAAGATTTTACATATGGATGATTTACCATTCTTGTAATCGGTTTATCTGACATAAAGGCAACGCCTTCTGCTATACATGGAATTTCAGATTCATGTCCATGAATAGTGCAACCTGCAATAGCCTGTTCAATGTCATCTTTCTTGTTTTTGTAAATATTTTTTAATCGCAAACAAGCCATATTTTTACATGGTTTATTACAAACTTTTCCACGCATGTCAGCATCATCAAAAGTAAAACATCAGAACTGGATGGAACTACATATTGTCAATCTCAAGATTTTTCAAGGCATCAGGGGTATTCGAAATAATCGTTTCAGCAAGTTTACATTTTTTTAATTCATGACAATCACCGCAGGTTTCAACTCTAAACGAAAGACATAATCTTTATATAGTAGGTTCAATTTCGAGTTTTTTAATTTTAAACAGTGGCAAGGATTGTAAGGGCTGGCGTAGCCAGTTCCGAAGCGTAGCGAAGGAATGAAGGTAGCACGAAGTGCGTACGTAACCCTGAAAAGCGCGAGTTTGCAATGCAA
>JALFAW010000101.1 GCA_022773305.1 Spirochaetia bacterium | reverse complement strand
AACAGTGGCAAGGATTGTAAGGGCTGGCGTAGCCAGTTCCGAAGCGTAGCGAAGGAATGAAGCGATAGCGTAACCCTGAAAAGCCTGTTTTTTGCGAAGCAAAAAGCCACCCAAAGAATAAAAATTTAAAACTCGACATTTATCCTATTATTCTTTTTGGGTTTTCATAAAAAAAAGTAAACTGGAGCTTATTTTGTTCTTAAAAAGTCTTGATATTCATGGATTTAAATCTTTTGCCGATAAAACTCATATTGATTTTGCAGAAGGAATTACTGCACTTGTTGGACCAAATGGATGCGGAAAAAGTAATGTTGTTGATGCAATTAAATGGGTTTTGGCTGAACGCAATTCAAAAAATCTTCGAGCCGAAAAAATGGAAGATGTTATTTTTAATGGAACTGAACGACGTCCTGCCTTGAATACCGCCGAAGTAACGCTTACAATCGCCAATGACAAAGGTCTTTTGCCACTTGATGAAGAAGAAATTGCTATTACAAGAAGACTTTACCGGTCAGGTGATGCTGAATATTTTATCAATAAACGTCCGGCTGGACCTACAGAAATCAGAAAACTTTTTTTGGATACTGGTGTTGGAAAAGCTGCATACTCAGTCATGGAACAGGGAAAAATTGACCAGATACTTTCAAGCAAACCTGAAGACAGACGATACCTTTTTGAAGAAGCAGCTGGAATAAGTCGTTCAAAAACTGAATGTGCTGAAGCTGAAAGAGAATTGGAAAAAACACGACAGAATATGGTTCAGATTGAGATTGCAATGAACGAAATCAAACGTCAATATGATACTCTTAAAGTTCAATCTGAAAAAACAATAAAATATCGAAAATATAAAGAAGAAATTTATGAAACCGAAAGAGATCTTGCACTCTTAAGATTAAAGAGTTTTGTTCAGGACAAAGCACATCACGAAGAAGACTTAAAAAGAATTCTTGAAAAACGAGATAAAATCCGACAGGAAATTGAAGAAATAAACAACACTATTTCCGAAAACATGGATAAAGTCAAAGAAATGCAGGATAATCTGTATAATAAACAGGCAAGTCTTCTGGCAATAGGGCAAGAAAAAAACGGTAAGATGGAGTTGATTAAACAGCAGAATCAGCAGGCAATGATTTTAAAAGAGAAGATTAACTCGCTGGAAGGCAGAAGAAATTCCATTCAGGAACGTATTGACAATATTCAAGAAGAAATAGACGAACAGAATGCAAATCTTCACACAAAAACAAAACAGCTTAACGATATAAAATCAAATATTCAATCTTTTGAGGATAATATCACTACAAGCAGTTCTCAAATCACTGAAAATGACAAACAAGTTGATAGTTTTAAAAATCAAATTCAAAAACTTGAAGAAAAGCGTCTTGACCTTCAATCTACATTAGCTCAAATTACTGAAGATATTGTAAAAACTCTTGATGAAAAACTCAAGGATGCAGGATTCAGTGAAAATGCGCTTAAAAAGGCAAAAGACGAACTTGAAACCAAAATCAATAAGTTGAAAATTTTTGTTGAAGGTCGAAAGAATATTTTTGGTGACATGATTAGTCAAAATCTTGCATCACAAGATTATAAAGATGCCGTTTGTCAGGCAGAAAAAGCATTTGAAGACACATTTAATCAGCTGAATGAAATTCAACTTGCAATATCTGAATATCAAAACGCATCTCCGGCTTTCATAACTGAATTTTTATCTCCTCAGGGAATCATGACAAAAAAACGTGATATAGATGAACAAATCAATCAAAATATTCAAAGTGTTGAATCTATAAACAGTCAGATTTCACATCTTCACGGAGAAAACAAAACTCTTTTATCAAAAATTGAAGAATATAAAGAAACATTGAATAAACTGAAATTGAATGAAATTCAGATGAAAGAACAGATTTCTGCAAGTCAAAGTCAGATTAACATGCTCAACAGACAGATTTCCAGCGAAAAAGCGTCTTTGGAAGAAACTGAAAATGAACTTTTTATTGAAACAAAGCGTGCAGATGAAATCTCAGACCAGATAAATACATATCAAGATGAACTTGCAGAGATTGAATACCGCGGAAAAAAACTTGCAGAAGAAATGAATGCTCTTGATTCAGAGATTGCAAAAGCAAACAAAAATGTTTCAGGCAAGAGTGATTCGTTAAACAAAAAAAGAGAAGAACAAAACCGTTGTCAGGAACAATATGAAAGACTTACAATTTCCATTAATTCTTCAGACAATGACATTAGAAATGTGAAGCAGAATTTTCAAGAACAATATTCCCGTGATTTGATGGAGTTTGAAGAACGAATGTATAAAATAACAGTTCCAGCTGCCGATTTGCGTGAAAAACTTTCTCAGACAAAAAAAGATTTTCAATCACTTGGAACTGTAAACCTTATGGCGCCAGAAGAATTTGGTGAAGTTAAGGAAAGATACGAAAGACAGCGCACAAATTTTGAAGATACACAAAAATCGCTGGAAAACCTTATTCGTGTAAGCGAGGAGATTAAATCAAAATCGGCTGAGATGTTCCTTGAAACGTATAATCAGATAAAAAAGAACTTCCACAATATGTTCAGAAGACTTTTCAACGGTGGTCGTGCTGAATTAAAGCTTGCCGATCCTACAAATATTTTAACTTCTGGAATTGACATTTACGCTCAGCCGCCTGGAAAAAAACTTGAGAACATTGCCCTTCTTTCTGGTGGCGAAAAAACCATGACGGCTGTGGCACTTTTGTTTGCAACTTATCAGGTTCGTCCTAGTCCATTCTGTCTTTTGGATGAAATTGACGCTGCTTTGGATGATAAAAATGTTTCTAGTTTTGTCACAGCACTTGAAAGCTTTGCAAGCGTAAGTCAGTATATTGTTATCACTCATAACAAAAAAACTGTAATGGGTGCATCAACTATGCTTGGAATTACGATGGAAGAATCAGGTGTGAGCAAGATGATTGCACTTCGTCTTGATGAAGATATTAAGCGTGGTGCAGAAATTGACCGTTCACAGGATGATTTTGTTGAGGAAGATGTTCCTGAGGAAGAAGGCATTGTAGTTCCTCAAAGACCTCCAAAGCGACAGTAATCATTTTTTTGTATTCGTGGTGTTTTTTGATGAATGAAATAGTGCAAAATG
>JALFAW010000212.1 GCA_022773305.1 Spirochaetia bacterium | reverse complement strand
GTCTGTCCCTCTTTTTCAAACAAGGTCTGTCCCCTTTTTCAAACAAGGTCTGTCCCCATTTTCAAACAAGGTCTGTCCCCTTTTTCAAACAAGGTCTGTCCCCTTTTTCAAACAAGGTCTGTCCCCTTTTTCAAACAAGGTCTGTCCCCTTTTTTCCGTGTGCGCGAGAACGCACACGGCTTGCCTCTCCCGCTGGTCGTGGCAAGGATAGTAGGAGCGCCGAAGGCGGCCACTGGACTGAGCGAAGCGAGGGAAGCGGCTGGAGCGACAGCGGAACTCCGAATAGCCTGTTTTTTGCGAAGCAAAAAGCCACCCAAAATCATATTCACTACCACTTTACAAGTCCTTTTTGCCAGCCTAAAAGCCGCTTTCTTACTTTGAACAGCGCTGTTATAATTACCGTACAAAAAAGTGCAATCATAATAAGACCGGCATACACTCCGCTGTAAACCATCATTGCTTTTTGCCAGCTTATGTACCAGCCGATTCCATATTTTGCACCAAACATTTCCGCCGTCATAAGGGCAATAAAGGCCGCACAAATTCCGTTAAACACACCCTGAAAAATATTCGGCAATGCTGCTGGAACTGCAATTTTAAAAACCTGAAAAAAGGTTCCTGCTCCCAGCGTTCTTCCCACTTCAAAATAAACCTTCGAAGTATTTTGAATTCCTGAACTTGTCATAAGCTGAACTGGAAACCACACGGCAAGGGCGATTATAAAAACGCTTGCCCCGAAAGTTGTAGGAAATGTTGTAAGCACCAGAGGAATCCATGCTGTTGCTGGAATTGGACCGATAAGTTTGATGTATGGATTTATCCAGTAATAAACTTTACTTGAAAATCCCAAAAAAACGCCTGTAATAAATCCTGCAAGCACGCCCCAGAACACTCCTAAAATAAGAAGTTTGAACGAATAAAAAATACACTTGAGCACAAGCTGCCAGGATTCCACAAAAATTGCCAGAATATTGTCAAAAGACGGAAAAAATATCACCGGAAGAAGAGCAAGTTTTGCTGTTATTACATTGATAAGTGCAATAACAAGAGCAGCACCAAGCCAGAATGGGCCTTTGTGTTCAAGATATTCGGCAATTTTATTGAAGAAAAATGACAAAACAAAAGATATAAGCGGAATTGCCGACAACGCCAGCAAAAAAGTTGTGTAGTACGGTCGTTTTGCCACAGGATGCGAGGAATTGTCTGGAACAAGAACCTGCACCAAAAGCGTGATTATTACGCCTGCCAGAGGAAGAAGGCGTTTTGCTATCTTTTTTATGTTTGAATTTTTACTTTGAAGTTTTGTTTGCATTCGACATCTCCAATAAAAAAGTCAATTGTAGATAAAAACACCGACGTTATTTCAGACAGAGTTTTTATTACATCTCTATTGCCAGATACTATATTTTACCTAGCGTTATACTAGGTATATAAAATATTCACATTTCTGTCTAATATAACTTTTTTATATAAGTGATAGATTTTTTTTATGGAAACCTTAAAATTCCAGTTTTTTGGTAACTTTGTACAAACAGAAGCTTCTTGCTTATTATATAAAATCAGGAAAGCTTTAAATTATAGATTCATCGAAATATAACATCTTGACAGTACGTATTATTTATATCTTTTTATACGTATTAAGGTGTAAAAATATGGAAGGAAAATTAACTTTAAAACTAAATGAGAATTCTATCTCACGCGTGAAAGAATACGTTTTACAAATAGAAACCTCACTTTCTTAAATTGCGGAACTGAAAACGACAGTGGAAGCGGTCAGTTTATGGCATTTTTGAACACATTGGAAGGACGGCTCTGCATTCTTATTACACTTGCTGAAGCATATTTTCAGGATCGTCTTGCGCTTTGACTTTATCATTTGCTTTAATAATGATTCCCTGTTCGTCAATAAGATATGTGGTTCTGACAACTCCCATTGAAACTTTTCCGTAATTCTTTTTTTCTTTCCAAACATCGTATGCTTCAATTACTTTGCGTTCAACATCAGAAAGCAGAGTAAATGCAAGACCGTACTTTTCTTCAAATTTTTTATGAGATGCTACAGAATCTTTGCTAACCCCAAGGATTACAGCGCCTTTTTGAATAAACTGCGGATATCTTTCTGAAAAGCCGCAGGCCTGTTTTGTGCATCCTGGAGTATTATCTTTTGGGTAAAAATAAAGAATGACTTTTTTTCCCACATAATCGCTAAGTTTATGTATCTTTCCATTCTGATCTGGTAATTCAAAATCTGGCGCTTTTGTTCCTGTTTCTAACATTTGTAACCTCCGTTAAACAAGTTTGATGCTGTTTAAGGCATTATTACACTTTTTTTAAATTTTTGCTATCAGCTTAATCTTAAAAACTAAAATTATCGGACAAATGTCGAGTTTTGAATTTTTTTTATTTTTAGGGTGGCTTTTTGCTTCGCAAAAATCAGGCTTTTCAGGGTTGCGCTATCGCTTCATTCCTTCGCTACGCTTCGGAACTGGCTTCGCCAGCCCTTACAATCCTTGCCACGTTTTGTAAATCAAATACTCGAAATTAAACCTAATCAATTTTTTTAGCATCTCGCCATAGATGATGAAATTTCATTTTTTAAACTTAATTG
Source organism: Spirochaetia bacterium (assembly GCA_022773305.1). Lineage (GTDB taxonomy): Bacteria > Spirochaetota > Spirochaetia > Treponematales > Treponemataceae > Treponema_D. Next base: position 2,000 of record JALFAW010000212.1, on the reverse strand, counting down.
AGCAACTTTAAGTTGCACATTTTTATAAAAAAGAAGATGCAAATTGTTAGAAAATGTTCATCTCTCATGGTATAGTTATCTAAGTAACGCGTTGCAATTTATAAATACCGCCTCGTCAAAATCTTGAATTTGTGTGAGGCAGTCAAACTTTTTAATTTTGGAGAATAATATGAATTTTGGAAAAAATCTTCAATATTTACGCCGCTTGAGCAAAAACCTTACTCAGGAAGAACTGGCAGAAAAATTAAATGTAAGCCGTCAAACTGTTTCAAAATGGGAAACAAACGAAGCTTTGCCAGAAATGGACAAGGCCCTGGAACTTTGCAAAATATTCAACTGTTCTTTAGACAATCTTTTTAGGGAAGAAATGAGTGATGCAGACAAACTTTATTCAAATCTTCGTTTTGAAAAGGTCAAGGCATTTCGTTATGTAATGCACACAGTCATCAGTACTGAACCTGAAGGTGATGCCCTGGACAGAATTTACAAGTATGCAAAAGATTTTGGAATTGAAAGTCCAGAAGTTATCGGCTGGGATTTTCCTTTTCTTTCGCAGGAACAGATAAATGTTTATCACATGCACGGTTATACAGCGGCCCTGATTTTGCCAGAAGGACTCGAACTTAAAAACAACAACCTTGAAGTTCATCAGCAGGAAGAACATACTTACGCTGCAATCCACATCGAAGAGCCGTTTGACAATCCTTTTTCAACAATTCCAGGTGCATACCGCACATTGATGGATTTTATGAAAGTCAACGGTCGGGAGCATGACGATAAGGGCATAATTCCATGTTTTGAAACAGATGGCAAAACTATGGATGGTTATATTGCATGCAAATAAAAACTGTATCATTGAAACAACAGCAACAGCAGAATCGTAGTAACCGGGGAATTCTAAGGAGTGCACTTCAGTTTTCTTGCGGCCTTTTTTTATGTGCAAATTGAAATAGTATTTTGCTTTGTTTTTTTCCTTCTTTTCGGGGCGTTGCGGGGTGTCCCCGCTGGAAGGGGTAGCGGACAAGCAACAAAGCGGAGAGAAGCGGCACTGCTTGCAGGGACGATTCGCGGAGCGACTTGCTTGGGAGCGAGGGGAAGACTTTCCCCTCCTTTTATCTTTGGAAGTACTTCATTTTGAATTTTCAAATCGCTTTTTTAAAACTTCATAGTGATTTTTGTTGCTTTTGTCACCATTATTGTCTGGAAATAAACAGTACGGAAGACTGTCCGTTTCTCTGTGCTTGATGACGCATTTACAGCAGTTCCCGTGATTCGGGCAAGTTAGCTTCGGACACATACATTCTTTTACATTGGGACAGTTCATTTTGATTACTCCGATATAGCAAAAACAATTCTATACTTTTGAAAGCAGTTTTTTTACTTCATCAACTTTGAGAACTTTGCCGCAGGAAACTACCTTGTCGTTTACCATCAAGGCTGGCATGCTCATAACTCCGGCTTCCATAATTTTCTGCATATCTGTTACATATTCCAGATTAACTGCAAGATTCATTTCTGCCAGTGCATCAATTACATTCTGGTGAAGTGTATGACAGTTTTTGCATCCGCTTCCAAGAACCTTTATAGATTCAATCTTTCCATTTACTTCCTTTGTAACTGATTCACAGTTACCTCCACAACAACATTCGCTCATTTTACCTCCAATAAAAAGTCAATGAGGAAACATCAGTTTCCGATTTGACTTTTTACGCCTGTTCGCAATGAAATGAGAACAGGCATTTAATAATAAAGTTCGCAACGCGAACTTATGGATAAAAACTCTGACGCCATTTCAGGCAGAGTTTTTATCACGCCTCCAATAATACTAGGACAAATGTCGAGTTTTAAATTTTTATTCTTTGGGTGGCTTTTTGCTTCGCAAAAAACAGGCTTTTCAGGGTTCCGCTATCGCTGCATTCCTTCGCCACGCTTCGGAACTGGCTTCGCCAGCCCTTACAATCCTTGCCACGGTTTAAAATCAAAAACTCGAATTATAACCT
>JALFAW010000069.1 GCA_022773305.1 Spirochaetia bacterium | reverse complement strand
GCGCTAGACGTTTTTTGGGGTATAGAAACTATTATAATGCCGCTCTCGCGGCAGCCCCAAAAAAAGTCTTTTTGCCCTGTGTCTCACTCCCTCGCGCCAACTTTTATGAAAATATTTTTTATAATGCGTTTGCCCTGAGATACACAGGAAAACTTATTCTGTATGATGTTATGATTCGAGTACAAACACTTATTTTTTGAGGAGATTTTTATTCACCTATTTCAACAATTCAAATCTGCTTAACAAAAAAATCAAAAAGTTATAAAATGCCTTTTTATGAATGACCTTCTTTTTTCGCTCAACGCTGTTTTTCCTATCATTTTAGTTGCAGCTTTCGGATTCATTGCTCGTAAAACTGGTGTAATAGATGAACATTTTGTCAAAGTTGGAAATAGATTTTGTTTTAAGTATGGTTTTTTTGCCATGATGTTTGTAAACATCTATAAAATAGAAAATCTTGGTGAAATCCGTTGGAATGTTGTTCTTTTTGCTGTCCTTGTTGTTCTTGTTTTATTTATTATCGGTTTTTTCTGGATTCTTTTTTGTGAAAAAACTCCAAATCAAAAAGGTGTAATTCATCAAGCTTTTTATCGTTCGAATTATGCAACAATCGGATTGCCTCTCGCATTCAACATAATTGGAGATGAAGGAATGATCTTAGCTTCATTGATTTCTGCATTTTCCGTACCACTTTACAATATTTTAGCTGTTATTTCTCTTTCTATTTTCAATCGTGATGAAAATAAATCTGGTGATAATCTGGCTGTTCATGTTTGCAAAGAAATTATCAAAAATCCTTTGATTCAAGGTGTTGTTCTTGGAATGTTTTGTGTTGCTATTCGTCCTTTCTGCGGTTCATGGCGATTTTCAACATCAAATTTCAGATTCATTTACAAAGCTTTTGATGCTCTCGGTTCTATGGCACCTTGGCTTTCTCTAATAATTTTGGGCGGACAATTTCAATTTTCTGCAGTTAAAAAACTTTTACCAAAAATCATTATCAGCACTTTTGCCAGATTGATTGTGGCACCTGCGATTGGAATGGTAATATGCATTTTTTTACCGCCAGTTTTTGGTTTTCCACATTTTTCACCGGCAGAATATGCTGCTCTTTTTGCTTTGTATGCAACTCCAGAAGCTGTTGCAAGCATTGCAATGGCAGACCAAATGGGTGGCGATAGCGAACTTGCAGGACAAATTCTTGTTTGGACGACAATTTTTTCAGCATTAACTTTATTCCTTTTTGTTGCATTTTTCAGACACACAGGAATATTTTAGTTTATTTTCTTAGAAATTTTCTCTTGAAAGTGGAGAACCTATCCATGTTCCTTCACTTCCTAAATAATCTTGTTTTTTACCATCTATCAAAATCTGAACACTTTTTACAGTTGGAAATGAAGTTGCTGTGAACACAATTTGTTCAAGCGAATAATTTCTTCCTACAACACCATCCTGATTAAATTCAAGAGCATCATTAAAATTAAGATAAGCAACTCCATCCTGAACTTTTGCACTTAATAGGTTTGTCCCTTTTGGGATAACAGACATACAGTTTTTTTCTGTACTTTGTAATGGATCCGGACCTTTTAACAAAAGTTTTATTGCATTAGTAAGAGGGGAATCACTTTTTGGTACTTTTCTCTTTATCATCTTTCTATAAACTAGTCCATCACCATCAATTTCTAGAAAACAAAGTTGCAAGTCAATGTTTTGAACTATTTGTTTTACCTGTTCATCTTTTCTTGTTTCATTTTGCGGTGCCTTTTGTTCAACATTCTGTTTTTTTGATTTTTTCTGATTTTCTTCAATTTTTGGAGATTCATTTTTATTTTGTACGTTTTTTTGTTCCAGAGCAGTTTCTGATAAATCATCATTTGTAGAATTCAAATTTTGCTGAGAAGATTCAGTATTCTCATTTTGAATATCGATTTTTTCTTCATTGTTCTTTCTGGAATTTTCATTCTCTATGGTTATTGTTACAGAATCATTTTTTAACGGAATTTCCTCTTTTTGATTTTTTTGAGTTATTTCGTGATTTTCAATTACCTGTGGTGTTGCACCAAAAACATTCCCAAAAAAATCAGTTTCTTTTAAGTTTGTGAAAATCTGATCTTTGTTAACAAGGAAAAAAATCAATATTACCAGCAAACCCAACACAACACATCCGATACCAAACATAACGTTATTATTTTTTTTTGATTTTTTCTTTGTTCCAGTATTTTTCGAATCATTCTTTTTCATATTCAAATTATCGGAAAAAAAAAAGGACTGTTTAGAAAAAAAATCAGCGAGTTTATATCAAAACTCGCTGATGGA